>CAJULH010000010.1 GCA_910587175.1 Candidatus Gastranaerophilales bacterium
ACTTCCCTGTTTCAATTTCTACAGTCTTCCCGCCGACTGTAATTTGCATTTTTTTAGATTCCGGCATGTTTTCCATTTTTCTTTTCTTTCTTAATTTTCTATACACTTCTTATTTTTCTAAATTTTATAATAAATACGGTCTAATGTACAGAAGAATTAAAAAGTTAAAAAATACAAAAAAATTATTTACAGGTTTTAAAAAAATATGAAAATATCAGGTTTTAACAAATTTAACATTTCATATGCCGGCACTTCCTTCAAAGGATACGACGCCATTCCACTAAAAGCACTTCATCTTGGAAATACGCATAAAGAAATCGAAAGAGAATTACAAGATATCGCACAGCAGGAAAATTTTGTTGTAAAAACTTCAAAATTTAACGAATCTTTTAATCAGGATTTTAAAGCAATTCTAAACAACGATGGAACGCCGCACCTTGTAATGCAGCAAAATATTAAGTTATTTGTCCCGCATTTAAGCGAAATTACAAAAGAATATGGGATGAACACAACACTTATTCCAATGTTTGACAATAGTACCGGCTTTATATCCGGCGGAAATTTTTTCATAGGCAAAAAACCGAACGGTGAAAAATGGATGTTAATAGGACAAACGGAACAAAAGCATGGTAAGGGTTTGGATAAAGTATCGGAACTTTACGGTGTAAACAAAGAAAATATCCATTTTATCCCCCAGCAGGACTATCACCTTGATATGTCTATACGCCCCATAGGGTACCCTTATGTTTTAGTAAATAGTCCCGAAGCAGCATATCACAATGAAACCGAAATAAATGGAGAAAATACTTCAAAAACAAAAAAGCAACATAATACAAACACAAAACCTGCTGATAATTTAAAAGAACTTGAAAGATTTGGGATACCGAAAGAAAATATCGAAATACTAGATGTAAATGCAGACTTATTCAATGACTATGATGACAATATAGCTGCATACAAAGCAACCATAAAAGCACTGAAAGAAGCTGGTTTTTGTCCAATTTCTATCGGAGGGGTATACGAAAATGGCATAAATTTTATGAATGCGATTATAAACAAACACCCGGACGGCACCATTTCATATATTACAAATTCATCTAAAAGCAATGACCCCGTGGATGCCGAATATCAAAGAATCTTTGAAAAAGATTTGAGAAAAAAGCTGGATGAGCTGGCAGAAAACGATGAAAATGCGCCAAAACTGCAGGATATTTATTTTATTGAAGGTAAATTATATGATTTTGGTAACAAAACGGATAATATCCTTGAAGGTTCTGGCGGCATACACTGTATGACCCTGGAAGAACCAAATTTTGAACTTTGGACATAAATTTATCAAAACTTCAAAACAGAATTCAAATTACCAAAGTTTAGCTAAATTTCAGACAATAATTCCCCTAAACGTTTTATGCCTTCTTCAATTGTTTCACAGTCTGCATTTGTGTAATTCAGACGCATTGTATTAACATCTTTTTTGTTAATATAGAAGGGGTCTCCCGGAACAAAAGCAACTTTCTTTTCAAGCGCTTTCGGGAAAAGTTTTAAAGAACTTACACCCTCAGGCAAAGTAACCCAAAGGAACATACCGCCGTTTGGACGGGTGTATTTAACTGTTTTTGGAAAATATTTATCCATAGATTCAAGCATAGTCTGGGCTTGTTTTCTATAAAGCTCTGTTATTTTTGCAATATGTGCCTTAAGGTCGTTTTTCATTAAATAATCCCAGATTAAATATTGCGAAAACACATTTGTATGAAGGTCGGATGCCTCTTTTGCTATTGATATATGCTTTATTAAATCTTTATTTTTTGAAATTATAAAACCTGTCCTCATGCCGGGCGTTACAATCTTTGAAAATGAACCTAAAACTATACTGTTTTTCAACTTGCCTGCACCGATATAAGGCAGATGCTGTCCTTCAAACCTTAATTTGCCATATGGATCATCTTCAACCAAAACCACATCAGTATCTTTTAAGATTTCATAAATTTCTTCACGGTTTTCCTTTGAATATGTAAGCCCTGTCGGATTTTGAAATTCAGGAATTGCATACATCATTTTGATATCGTTTTTAAGAACATCCTTTAATTGCGCTATATTTAACCCGTTTTCAGCTAAATCAACCGTGTGGAATTTGGGCTGGTACTGTGAAAAAACCTGAATAGCCCCAAGGTAACTCGGCTTTTCTAAAATAACCCCGTCATTTTTATTCAGAATTGCCTTTGAAATTAAATCAAGAGCCTGCTGGGAGCCTGTTGTAATTAAAATATCATCCGCACAAAGATTAAGGTCAAATTCCTTATTATAGCTGTCTGCAATATATTGCCTTAATTCAGGAATACCAGCTGTTATAGAGTATTGAAAAACGGCACTGCCAAAAGTTTTTACAATGCTGTCCATAGATTTTAAAAGCTCTTCCTGCGGAAAAGAGACAGGATTTGGAAGACCACCCGCAAATGAAATGATTTCAGGGTCCATGGCAGTTTTAAGTATACTTCTTACAAAAGAAGGCGGGGTAGATAAAATTCTTTCTGATAGCAGGTTTTCCATATAATACATATTCCTCTCGTATTTTTTAATTTCAAAAGTTTAATTTTTCGGCTTTTTAATTATACTATCAATGTAGAAATCAAACAACAGATTATTTCATTTCGTTTAAAAACATATTTGTGACATATTTGTACTTACCTTAAAAAAAATATATAATTACCATATGTTTAAAAAATTATTGTTTTATGCACTCGTTGCAGGTTTATCTTTTATATGTTTTTCATCAAAAGAGTTTGGAAACTTTGCACAAGACAGCGATTTTATAAAGACTTTATTTAATATAAAAGATGATTATGCTGCAGGACAAATGTTACCTGTGCCAAAATCTGCACCTGAATGCTATGTATACTTTAAAAACACAGCGTACGATAGCGCTGCAGCCTGCTTTAAAAAAGAGCTTATTGATGATCGCAATAACCCTGAAATCCACTATTATCTTGCGTATTCATATTACGGAAACAAAAATTACTCTTCAGCTCTTTTTCATACAAATTACATTATAAAAAATCTGTCAAATTCAAGTTATTTAACCCGGGCAGTTTCCCTGCAGAATAAAATTGAAACAGATATAAAAGAAAAACAAAAGCTTGAAACTTCAGATAAACCTGATTATTTTGATGAAATGGAAAATCCTCTCCGCTGGGGAAATATGCCTGTAACAGTATGGATAGAAGACAGCAGCAATAATTTTAACCTCAGAAATGCTTTTTACACCTGGCAAAATGAACTCTACCCGACAATAGCCTTTAGAATGGTAAACAGACAAGAAGAAGCCAATATAGTTGTCACATTTGAAGATCCAAGCAAATATTGCAAACCAGGTAAAACAGGCAATGCCATAGGCTGCACATCTACAAGGGTTTATTCGAATGATAAAACAAGGTTGTATGATGCCAAAATACGCCTCGGCCGATATTTCCCATCCGGCAAAAAGCTTTCAGACAACGATATTTACGGACTTCTATGCCATGAAATAGGTCATGCAATAGGAATAGACGGACACAGCAAAAACAGAAGCGATATTATGTATCCAACTTCCGATCATTACAACACAAGACCGACATTAAGAGATGTTCGTACAGTGAGAAGAATTTACGGAAAATAAATTTAATTTATGGGAAGCTTTTTTAATAAATATAAAGACATGATTTTACCGCTTATTCTAATAATCATGCTTGGAATTTACACAATGCTGACCTGGGGAAAATGGGGACATATAATATACGATTGTTTTAGAGAAGCAATCATCCCGCAGGCACTTTTAGATGGAAAAATCTTATATAAAGATATTACAAACCTTTATCCGCCCCTTGGATACCAATTTAATGCTTTGCTATTTTCAGTATTTGGAAATTCACTAAACACTTTGTATTGGGCAGGAATTATAAATTCATTTTTGGTATTATCCATTATTTACTGTCTTGTGAAAAAATATTCGTCCAATTTTACGGCATTTATTACAGTATTTTCAATTATGGAAATATTTGTCTTCAGAATTCACACAAATACAACTGCATCATGGTTTTTCCCTTATTCATATTCCTTTATTTACGCTTTTTCTGCTTGCCTTTTGTCAGTTTTTGCATACATTTTATACAAAGAAAATTCAAAATTGTCCTTTTTATACATTTCGCTTCTGTTTGCAGGGCTTTCTACTGCATTCAAATTTGATTTCATCCTGATTTTATTAATTCCTCTGTGGGGGCTTATAAAATTTTTCATAAGGCAAAAAACCCTGAGCACTATTTTTATAGGAATTTTGTGTTTTACAGCCCCTTTTTTAATAAGCATTTTAATTTATCTAATAACAGGCGGGACGCTTTTTGACCTTCAAAATGAAGTAAAATTTTTATTGGATTTTTCAAGAGCACCATCTGTTATAGCCTTCAATAAAGACATATTGCCGCAGACTTTCTATCCTTGGATACCAATAAAAATGCTTGTTTCGGTTAAATATTTCCTTTTTGCCTTTGCAACTATTTTTATTTATGCTTATTTCTCAATCTTTATTGTATCAAAATTAAAAAGCACATTAGTAAAGAGTACAGCAGGCGTTTTACTTTTTTGGTTTGGATATTCAAATATAATAAAATTTCTGGCAATTGGTCAATATACAGAACTCAGACTACATACAAACCTGATATTTGTTTCATATTTTGTCACAATTTCTGCAATTGTAATTTTAATTACAAAATTTCTAAGAAACAAAAGGCTTAAAACTATAGAATTTTCAAATAAGGAAAAATTTTATCTTTTTATTACACTATGTGCAGCATTAATGTCTTTCAGGTCATTTGCATCGCTTCATATTTCACACATTGGAAATTTTATTATTGCAATTTGGTGGATAAACTTTGTTTACTTTTTTATGGAGATTCTGCCGTCATATTTCCCAAACCTTTATAAAATAAAATATCTTAAAAAAACTATGGCTTTATTTTTTATCGGATACGGTTTAAGCTATACAAGCTATTACATCTATAATGCAGCGCAGATGAATACAACACTTATCAGTAAAAAAGGAACATTTAAAAGTACCTCCTGTTATGGATATACGATTAATGAAACTATAAAATTCATAGAAAAAGAAATTCCTGAAAGAAAAACATTTCTTGCAGCAGAAGAAGGACTTATATTAAACTATTTAACAAACAGAAGCGCAAATTTGAAATATTATGCACTTATCCCCCATATGATAGATACATACGGTGAAGCAAAAATTATTAATGATTTATCTAAAAATCCGCCTGATTATTTTATCGTTACAAATAATATCTACGTCACAATGAAACTTGGAGGAATTTTTGGAATTAATTATGCAAGAGATATTGCGCAGTTTATTTTAAAAAATTACGATTATATAAAGACAATAAGAAGCCCTGATGAACAGGATATATTTGAAATTACAATATTTAAACTAAAAGAAAAATAACAGGCTGACTGTTTTTTACAGCTTTTTATCTATTTCTTTTCAACAAAAATGAATGTTTTAAAGATTACAAAAGATAAAACTGCTACAGGAGGCACAACTATTGCTTCTGCAAGATATTTGTTCATATGCAGATTATCTATTAAAAAGTTCAGGGAAATATTGTTTACGTAGTATGTAAAAACGTAGGATATAAAAAATTTAAAAATAAGTTTATTGTCTTTATTTCTAAAAACTATAGAGCCTGTTGTTTTAAAGTTCCAAAATACACCCAAAATATATGAAATTAAAAGTGCAGTTGACGGGATAAAACCAAATGTTACAAACAAAGCATACATTGAATAGCCAAATAAGGTATTTACAGCACCCACAAAAAGAAATTTTACAAATCTTCTTGGAAGCTTTTGAAACATACCAAAGAAAGATTTTGTATAAATCCAGTCAAAAATTTTAAAAAGCATAGAGCGCAAGGTTTTTTTCTTCCGCTCTATGCTTGTAAACACTGAATTTGCTATCTCACTGTTATTCAATTGAGATTACCCAATTTTAAACTATCCAACGTATTCTTTGATTTCAGTTGCAAGGTTTTTAGAATCAAGTTTGATTCCGGGACCCATAGTGGTTGTTAAATAAGCTGATTTAATATATGTACCCTTTGCGGCAGAAGGTTTCGCCTTAATTATAGCATCTGCCAGAGTTGCAAAGTTTTTAATTAAATCATCTTTTGTAAATTTAATCTTGCCGATAGGTACGTGAATCATGCCCTGTTTGTCTGCTCTGAATTCAACTTTACCTGCTTTGGCATCTTTAACAGCTTTTGCTACATCGGTTGTAACTGTTCCTGTTTTAGGGTTTGGCATTAAACCTTTAGGACCAAGTACACGACCTAATTTACCTAAAGGTGCCATCATATCAGGCGTTGCAATTAATGTATCAAATTCAAACCAACCGCCTGCAATTTTATCAATGATATCTTCAGCACCTGCTTCATCAGCCCCAGCTGCCTTAGCATCAGCTGCTTTATCAGCCTTTGCGATAACGCAAACGCGAACTGTCTTACCAAGACCTGCAGGCAATACGGTTGTAGATCTGATTTGCTGGTCGGCATGTTTAACATCAATACCTAATCTCATATGACATTCAACTGTTTCATCAAATTTAGCAGTTTCAGATGAAATCTTTTGAAGCATTTCGATAGCATTCACTGCTGATGCCGGCTGTTCAAAGCCTTCAAGCATTTCTTTTATTTTAGTTTGTTTTTTAGTTAATTTTGACATTTAATTCTCCTTTCGTGGTGATAACGGCAGCTTTTTGCCTTTTTAAGTTTCAAAACCCGAAATAAGGTCATAAAAACCGGCAAAATCCGCCTCCCATCTTCAACTATTCAGCAACGGTAACGCCCATTGCTCTTGCTGTACCTTTAATCATCTCAACGGCAGCTTCCATAGAAGTAGCATTCAAATCTTCCATTTTGATTTTTGCTATTTCTTCTAACTGTGCTTTTGTAATCTGTGCTACCTTTGTTTTATTCGGTGCTGCAGAACCCTTTGGAAGATTCAGAGTCTTTTTGATTAACACTGCAGCCGGTGGTGATTTTGTAACGAATGTAAAGCTTCTGTCTTCGTAAACATCAATAACCACAGGAATAATATATCCTGCCTGTGATTGGGTTCTTTCATTGAATTGTTTACAAAAATCCATAATATTTACGCCTTTTTGTCCCAATGCAGGACCAACCGGAGGCGACGGATTAGCTTTTCCGGCTTCAATTTGAAGCTTGATTTTACCGGTTACTTTCTTGTTGTTTGGTGCCATTTTGTTTTTCTCCTTTCGTGGTCTGACAGGCGCATCTAAGCGTTTTTTATGGCTTTTGCGCTAAGCGCCCTTCCACATTTTGTATTTTGTTATTTGTTCTCTTCTGATTATTCGGGCAAGCAAGTCCTTGATTTTGTTTTAAATTGTTTTCGCAATTTTACACTTCAATCGGACTTCAACGTGCTGCGGGTCTTCGCTTACGCTTCGCCGGCATCGAAAATCAGACTTTTTGTATTTGTTTATATTCTAGCTCAACAGGGGTTTCACGTCCAAAGATAGAAACCATGGCTCTGAGTTTTGATTTATCCGGATAAACTTCTGTAATATCCCCGATAAATTCGGCAAACGGACCTGAAATAATTCTAACTTTATCCCCGACTTTAACATCAAGTTCAATTTTTGGAGTCTGGGCCTGACCTCTGTGAATGATTTTTTTAATTTCAGAGTCTTTTGCAGGAATTGGTTTTTTAGATGAGCCCACAAACTTTGTAACACCTGCAGTGTGGCGTACAACATACCAGGAATCATCATCCATAATCATCTCAACCAAAACATATCCGGGGAAAATCTTTTCTTCTTTTTCGGATTTTTTCCCGCCTTTTACTTGGGTTATAGTCTTTTGCGGTACTTCAATTCTGAAAATCTTTTCGCCCATATTCATATATTCAACACGTTTTTCAAGGTTTACTTTTACCTTGTTTTCGTGTCCTGAATATGTATGTACCACATACCATCTTTTCTTTGGTTCTTTATTAGATTTAAAATCAGGTTTTTCTTCCTTTGCAGGGCTGATTTCAACATCTTCAATCTCGGGGGTTAAATTATCTTTTTCATCAAACATTTCGTTATCTTTCATCTATTCAATCCTTTTTAATTACCTTAGAGGAATTAACCCTAAAAGTCCTTTAAAGATGATGTCCATCAGATAGACAGCAATTGTAAAGGCAGTTACAACAAAAAGAACAATGCCTGTTTCTACTATTATCTGGTGTTTTTCAGGCCATGTTACTTTACCCCATTCAGCCTTAACGCCTTTAAAATAGTTTTTAAGACCGTCCGTCAGGGTTAACTTATCTTCTTTCTTTGATTTTACATTAGGATTTGCCATTTGTTTTCCTTTTATTTATTAAAGAATATTTACACAATTCGCGCCCTGAAGGACTCGAACCCTCGACATCCGGTTTTGGAGACCGACGTTCTACCAACTGAACTAAGGACGCTTAGATTGTGTAATCAATGTGCTGTTGCGTTTAATTCAGTTGGCAGAACCATTATTAGTATTCGAAAACTCATCGTTTCCTGGGACAACTGAACTAAGGACGCTTATTTAATGTTTTAAATGTACTAACTTGTTCTTAATTCAGTCGGCAGAACTATTATTACATACGAAACCTGATGGTTTCTAAAACAACTGAACTAAGGACGCATTAACTGTATCAATATTTGTTTTGGATTATTGCGGTCTTACAGATTTCGACAACCTGCTTGCAAAAGACCTATGCCGGCGCTACCACACATTCGCCCGCCGTAGTACTTTACGGTCTTTCCCACCGAAAGCCCTTCGGCACCGGTTTGCGCACCGCTACTTGGTTTCTTTATGTACTGTATGTTTGTTACATCTTGGACAGTGTTTTTTCACTTCCATTCTGTCTTTGTTGGTCTTTTTATTCTTTGTGGTTGTATAGTTTCTTTCTTTGCACTCTTCACATGCAAGAACAACCATTTTATCATTTTTACCTTTAATTCCCATTGTTTCTCCTTGTCTTTATTAGGGAAATTCACCTATTAAAAAATGCCCCGCTGGACATTTTCCCTTGATTATATTCATTTATAGCTTAATTGTAACAGGAACAAAATATTTGTAAAGTCCATGATATTAGCCAATTTTGACACCCTAAAAAATATTCATAAAAAATCAGGCAGCTAAAATAACTGCCTGAAATATTTTTACTTTACAAATTCTTACATACCAAATGTTCTTGCAGCAGCACCGGTTTGAATACCAAGCATTCTCTTCAGTTCTTCCGGGTGTTGTGATTTTGCAATCGCATCCTGTTGGTCAATTAAATTCATCTTAAACAAGTCGCGAAGTGCCATATCAAGAGTCTGCATGCCAGCCCCCGCACCGGTCTGGATTGCTGAATAGATCTGTGCAGATTTTTGTTCACGGATAAGGTTTGAAATAGCATTATTTACAACCATGATTTCCTGCGCCATTACACGACCTTTTTTGGTAAATCCGTCTTCAGATAATTTAGGCAGCAATGTTTGGGAGAATACCGCAACCAAACTTGTTGATAATTGCAGCCTTATTTGCTGCTGCTGACCTTGCGGGAATACGTCTATGATACGGTCAATTGTTTGCGAAGCAGATGAGGTGTGCAATGTACCCATTACCAAGTGACCGGTTTCAGCTGCGGTTAAGGCAAGAGAAATGGTTTCAAGGTCTCTCATCTCACCGATTAGAATAATATCAGGGTCTTCACGAAGGGCTGATTTCAAAGCATTTGCAGTAGAACGTGTATCCTGTCCAAGTTCCCTTTGGTGTACGATAGATTTTTTTGACGGATGGATAAATTCTATAGGATCTTCAATTGTCAAAATGTGTTCTGTCCTTGAAGAATTGATATAGTCAATCATTGCAGCCAATGTGGTTGATTTACCTGAACCGGTAGGACCTGTTACAAGAATCAGACCTCTTGGCTTATTTGCAATTCTTTTAACTATATCAGGAAGCCCCAATTCTTCAAATGTTGGGGGTTCAGAGTTAATTGTTCTGAATGCGGCAGCAAAGTTGCCTTTGTCTTTATAAACATTTACCCTGAAACGACCTACACCGTGAAGCCCGTAACCAAAGTCAAGCTCCCAGTGCTGTTCTAAATGTCTTCTCTGTTCATTTGTTAAAATCGGGAAAACTATTGTCTCAATATCGTCTCCCGTTAAAACCGGAAGATTTGTTCTTATAAGTTCACCATCAATACGCAATACAGGCGGCAAATCGGCAGAGATATGCAAGTCGGATGCACCTTTTTGTACCGTAAGCTCTAAAATTTCTTCAATTAACATAAGATATAATTGCTCCAAAATAACTCAGTATATTAATAATATTACATTTTGACTTTAAAAAAGTAAATACCTTTAAAATAAATATCCTATAAATAAAGCATGTGAATATAAAAAAATTCCCCCAATTTTTAGGGGAATGCTGAATTAAACAAATTCTCTTTGTTTATTTAGTTTGAAAAACTTTCTATCCACCATTGCTTAAGGTCAAAAAGGGTTTAGTTGTAAGGGCAAGAAAGGAGCGGTGACTATATTATTATTGTGTTTTGAGTAGTTCATTATTTCGGGTCTTTTTACAGATATCGGTATTATGAACTAAAATTTATCACAGTGGTACTAAAATGTTAATATCATTATTTTGGTATTGGAAAATGAATATAAATCAACAAATTGCTGAAAGAATTATTGAATTAAAAGATAAAAATAACCTAACTGTAGAAAAATTAGCATGGCGGGGCGGGCTTTCCAAAAGCTGTGTAGGATATGCAATAAAAGGCATAAGCGATGTCAGATTGTCGACAATAGCCGGTATTTGCGCTTCCCTGAAAATCTCTCCCGCCGAATTTTTCAGTACCTTCACAGAAATTCCCGAGGTTGAGGAATAGGGATAGCAAACAAATTTTATATACTTTTGCTATGAAAAAGTGTTTAAGTGTCGGTTGTATTATATTTTTTTATACCGGCTTGCAACGTTCATAGAGCTATTAAGCTCATCTTTTATTGTTCGTCTTACTTCTGGTTAGCTTGAAAATCGGAACAAAAGTTCTCGATTTTACTACGCTCCCTGCGCATACTTCACTCGTAAGACTCAATACTTCGTCAACGATTGAAGCATCAACCCTGCCTTAAGCTATAAAAGAGGCAGGGTTTCAAACATGCTCACTTTATACATTCGCTAAATATCTCTAATTTCCTTATGCTAACGGTACAAGAAAATATAATACAACCGACAAAAATCGCACCCGGAAAATTTAATAAATTTTATTCCTTAAAATATTCCCAAAAACTTTTTCTTCCTGTAGTTTGTAATCGTTTCCGAATGCAAATGCACTCCCTTATCATAAGCCTTCACTGCAGCCAGATATGCTCTTGCAGTATCAATACTTGTAAAGCACGGAATACCATACATTTCAGCAATAGTTCTTATCTGAAAACCTGAAGTTTGGGAGTTTTTACCAAGAGTCGGAGTATTCAATACAAAGCTCAAACGTCCTTCTTTCATACGTTTTTGCAGCTTATCCACCATAAATTTCTCAATCATTTTTGATGGCACACCGTTTTTTTCAAGAAATTTATGCGTTCCCCAGGTTGCCATTATGAAAAATCCCTGCGAATACAGCTTTTTCACGATTTTTAAGGCAGGCTGTTTGTAGTGGTCATTTAAAGACACAAGCACACGCTGTTTCCTCTGCCCGAATTTATATCCACCTGCAATAAATGCCTTTAAAAGCGCCTTTTTATAGGAATAATCAACCCCTAAAACTTCCCCTGTGGATTTCATTTCAGGAGCAAGTGCCGGGTCAATTCTGTTCAGTTTCTGGAAGCTGAATACGGGCATTTTCACGCAGACAAGCTTTGTTGTTTTATAAAGCCCTGTGCCAAAACCCTGACTTTTTATAGATTTTCCAAGGATTGTATTAATTGCAATCTTTGTCATCGGAATGCCTGTTACCTTGGACATTATGGGTACCGTTCTTGACGCGCGCGGATTTACCTCAATCACATAAACCGTATCATCCTTTATGATGAATTGAATATTCATTAAACCGATAATATTCACCTTTTTGGCAATTTTTTTGGCGTATTCGACAAGTTTTCTCTCCTGGCTTTTTGTAATATTTCTTGAGGGGTAAATACTCATTGAATCTCCCGAATGCACCCCTGCGCGCTCTATATGTTCACAAATACCGGGAATCAGAATGTCTTTGCCATCTGAAATAGCGTCTAATTCAACCTCTAAACCTTCAATATACTGGTCAATTAGAACCGGGTGCTCGCCTGAAAATTTCAATGCTTCATTAATATATGTCAAAAGCTCGTCATCATTGTATACTACCTGCATCCCTCTGCCGCCGATAACATAAGACGGACGAACAAGAACCGGATACCCAAGCTCTTTTGTGGCACTAAGCGCTTCTGCTGTACTTTTTACACCTTTTCCTTTTGGCTGCGGAATTTTAAGTTCTGACAAAAGCTTTTCAAAAACTTTTCTGTCTTCAACCGCATCAATACTTTCCAAGGATGTGCCAAGGATTTTTACGCCCTCTTTAGCAAGTTTTGGTGCCAGATTTATCGCTGTCTGACCGCCAAATTGCACCATTACACCATATGGTTTTTCCTTTTTTACGATATTCATGACATTTTCGGCATTCATAGGCTCAAAATAAAGTCTTGATGCTATATCAAAATCGGTAGAAAGCGTTTCAGGGTTTGAATTTACCATAACCGACTCATATCCGTTTTCTAAAATTGCTTTTGATGCATGAACGGAACAGTAGTCAAATTCAATCCCTTGCCCGATTCTAATGGGTCCTGAGCCAAGTACGAGAATATTTCCTTTGGCAATTCCTTTGCCTGCACCGCTTATCTTGTCTTCTTTTGAAGTGTCGGCAACACCGGTGTCTGCTTTATGTTCTTTTTTAAATTCTTCCAGCTCACAGCTTTCGCCGTATGTGGAGTAAAAATATGGTGTAGATGCGTGAAATTCACCCGCGCAGGTATCTACAATCCTGAATGCGGCGGGATAATCATATTTTTTAAGTTCATCAACCGGTATGCGCGAAATATCTGAAATTTCAGAATCCAGATACCCGAAATCCTTTGCTTTTTTATATAATTCTTCATTTAAAGGAGTGTTTTCAAGCTCAATCTCAAGGCGTACAATGTCTTTAATCTGGTTTATAAACCACGGGTCAATCTTTGTAATTTCCCTGATTTTTTGGACATCAAAATTCCTCTTTAGCGCTTCTGATACCCTGAAAATTCTTCTGTCATCCTGAATATGGAGCGCATCTAAAAGTTCTTCGTTTAAAAATTTTTCGAATTTATAATGCAAAATACCTGTATGCTTGTCTTCAAGCGACGCTATAGCCTTTTTAAAACTGTTTTTAAAAGTTCGTCCGATAGCCATAACTTCGCCCGTAGCCTTCATTTTGGTGCCAAGCATCCTGTCTCCTGTGGCAAATTTATCAAAAGGCCATTTCGGAATTTTTACAACAACATAATCAAGCGCAGGTTCAAACGCCGCAACGGTTTTACCTGTTATAGCATTCTTAATCTCTGAAAGTTCATACCCAACGGCAATTTTAGTCGTTACCTTTGCAATAGGATAACCGGTTGCCTTTGATGCAAGTGCAGAAGACCGGCTCACGCGGGGATTTACCTCAATTACATAATACTGGTTTGTCTTTGTATCCAGTGCATACTGCACATTGCAGCCCCCTTCAATTTTCAGGGCACGGATAATTTTAATAGCAGAGGTGCGCAACATCTGGTATTCATTGTTTGTAAGGGTCTGGGACGGCGCAACAACAAAGCTGTCGCCTGTATGAATGCCGATGGGGTCGATATTTTCCATATTGCAGATGATAATACAGGTATCGTTAGAATCCCTCATAACCTCGTATTCCACCTCTTTAAAGCCTGCAATACTTTTCTCCACAAGCACCTGATTTATGGGAGACTGCTGCAGACCGGAATGTACGATTTCCTCATATTCCGTTTCATTCTTTGCTATGCCCCCGCCGGAACCGCCTAAAGTAAATGCCGGGCGGATAATTATCGGAAATCCAATTTTTTCTGCAAATTTTTTCGCATCTTCATAACTTGAAACAATTTCACTGTCGGGAATAGGCTCTCCAATCTCATTCATCAGGTTTTTAAACATCTCGCGGTCTTCAGCTTTTTTAATAGATTCAATGTTTGTACCTAAAAGACGAACGTTGTACTCGGCTAAAACCCCTGCCTTATCAAGTTCACAGGCAAGATTCAATCCGGTTTGCCCGCCAAGGGAAGCAATTACACCATTCGGGCGTTCTTTTTTAATAATGGCAGTAAGGCTTTCAAGTGTTAAAGGTTCAAGATAAACTTTATCTGCAATATCTTCATCGGTCATAATCGTTGCAGGGTTTGAATTTACAAGTACAACTTCTATATTTTCTTCGCGAAGCGCACGGCACGCCTGAACGCCTGCATAATCAAACTCTGCCGCCTGACCTATAACTATTGGTCCTGAACCTATCACTAAAACTTTTTTTATACTTAAATCTTTTCCCATTTATCTTCCCTTTTTAAAATTGTTTTGCCGCTTTGCTCCGGGCTGCTCTTCTTTAATCCTCCGAGACGGCTGCCTTTTGTCCTGCTTTCTTCCCATGCATTGCCTTAAAGCCCTGTAATACTCACAGACTCGCCATCTCCTCTGCCTTTCTGACAGGCGTCTTTTTGTATTCCCTCATTTTTGCTACCCATTCATCAAAAATTACAGCTGCATCAGTTGGTCCCGGGTTTGCTTCAGGGTGAAACTGCACAGCATCAATCTTTAAGCTTTCAGACCTGAAACCTTCCAGGGTGTCATCATTTAAGTTTTTATAGGTGGCTTCCATAATTTTCGTAAGAGAGGATGCATCCACAGCATAGCCGTGATTTTGGGATGTCATCATAACCTTTTTATCCAACAAATTTAAAACCGGGTGGTTCGCCCCTCTGTGCCCGTATTTCAGCTTATACGTCTTTGCGCCAAGCACTATGCTTAAAAGCTGATATCCAAGACAAATACCGAAAATAGGCATTTTTCCTATTAAATTTTCCAGCGTTTTTATCTCGGAGGTACAATCTGCAGGGTCTCCCGGACCATTTGACAAAAATACAGAATCAAAACCGCCCGCAAGAATCGTCTCCGCATCTGTATCTGCAGGAAAAACAGTGATTTTGCAGCCCCTTTTTGCAAGGCTGTCAGTGATTCCTGTTTTACAGCCATAGTCAATTAATGCAAGGTTTATATCGCCTTCATGGTTTAGCTGCTGCATTTTTGGACAAGAAACCTCTAAAACTATATCCCTGTTTGGTTTATATGAGTTCAGCAGCGCCATTTTTTCCGAAAGATTGTCATTATCAACATTTTCAGTCGTAATCAGACAGTTCATCACCCCAAACTCCCTGATTTTCTTGGTTAAAAATCTGGTATCAAGTCCTTCAATTCCTATAATACCGTGTTTTTTCAGGTAAGTTGAAATATTCTGCCTGCTTTTATAATGCGAATCATTTTCGCATGAATTTTTGACTATAAAACCCTTGCACCTTGGATTTTCAGATTCAAAATCATCGTCATTCAGCCCATAGTTGCCAATTTCAGGGTAAGTCATCACTATAATCTGATTTGCGTAAGACGGATCAGTTAAAATCTCCTGATAACCAACCATTGAAGTATTAAAGACAATTTCGCCCATTGAAGTGCCTTCTGCCCCAAAGGATTTACCGTTTAATACGGTACCGTCTTCCAATATTAACGTTGCAAACATTCTGTTTCTCCAATTTCATCATAAATTTTTCTCATAGCCTCAAGGCAGTCTTGCGCCTTGGTTACAGCCCTGCCTATAACTAAATAATCAGCTCCCTGTTCTATTGCAAATTTTGGGGTGGCAAGTCTTTTCTGATCATCTTTGCTGCTCCATTCGGGACGGATACCCGGACAAAGCACCTTAAAATCACTGCCGCAGGCTTCTTTTATTCTTTTTGCTTCAAGCGAAGAAGCCACAACTCCAGTGAGTCCTGCCTTTTTAGCTAGTTTTGCAAGACGTATGGCAAAATTTGAAACATCTTCATTTATTTCAAATTCATCATTCATAACCTCTTGTGAAATACTAGTAAGCATAGTAACCGCAAGGATTACAGGCTGTTTTTTATTGAGCTTCTCAGCCGCCTTTTTAGCACCGGCGTATGCTGCCTGCATCATCTTCAAACCACCTGTGGCGTGAACATTAAAGAAATTTGCACCCTTTAAAACCACATTCTCACTGGCTTTTTCAACAGTATTTGGAATATCATGCAATTTTACATCCAGAAAAAAGTTTGAATTTTTAGCTGAAATGTAGTCTATGATTTCGCTTCCGTACTTTGTATAAAGCTGTAGCCCCACTTTAAATGTACCGACATATGGAAATAATTCATCCACAAGACTCTTAGCCTCTTCAATGTCTTCAACATCAAGTGCAAGAACGATTTTGTCCTTTATTTTTTCATTAATCAGCATATTACTTTTCCTCTAACTTTCATATTTTCATATGGCGAAATCTTGCATTTAGACTTAAATTCAGCCGGTTTTACAATCCATTCTGCATCTAAGTCTACCTTTATTTCACGCTTATTTTCAATTCCTAAAATTTTTGCTGGGTTATAAGACATTTTTTCAATAATTTCATCAAGTGTAAGTACGTTGAGTGCAAGCGGGAAGGCAGTTTCAAGCCCGGTAATTCCGTTTGGAGAAGCTGAATACGGCATCAGCTTTTCTTTTGCAGTATGTGGAGCATGGTCAGTTGCAATAACATCAATGGTTCCATCCTTCAGTGCTTCTATAACAGCTTCTCTGTCTGCTTCTTCACGGAGCGGAGGATTCATTTTAAAGACCCCGGTTGATGTTACGTCATTTTTTGTAAATGTAAAATAGTGCGGGGCAGTTTCGCAGGTTACCTGAATCCCTTGTTTTTTAGCATTTTTGATACAATTTAAAGCGTCAGATGTGGATATATGACAAAAATGCAGCTTCGGCATTTTGCAAAGTCCTTGTTTTGCTTCGTTTAGAACCTCTTTAAAAACGTCAATCTGCCATATAACCTCGTTTTTTTCGTCCTCAAGGTGCGAAAGTATTAATTCTCCTGACCTTAAGGCATTTTTAAATACATTTCTATCTAAAATAGGCATACCGTCGTTAGAAAATGCAATAGCACCGGCATTTTTCAGACTTTGAAAATCGTTGAGTTCTGTTGAGACAAGGTTTTTCGTCACAGCCGCCACCGGAAAGACATCAATTTTCCGGTTTTTTTTCGTTAATTCCCTTATAAAGCTTATCACATCAGGATTATCGGCAACAGGTCTTGTATTTGGCATAACACATACAGCGCCAAAACCGCCCGCAGTTGCTGCAGCCATACCAGTTTCAATCGTTTCTTTTTCTTCAAAACCGGGTTCCCTGAAATGCACATGCATATCTATAAAAGCAGGTATAGTTTTGATTTTAGCCATTATGACCCCCTAAAATCCTCTCCAAAAGAGCCATTCTGGTAAATACACCATTATGCGCCTGGTTTAAAATGGTTTCACCTCTTTTTGAGTCTAAAAGCTCTGAAGAAATCTCTATATCACGGTTTACCGGTCCGGGGTGCATTAAAACAACATTGTCCGGAAGATTTTTTTCTGTTATTTGATAATTTTTAATATAGTCCTCAAATTCAATTATACCTTGAATTCTCTCCTTTTGAATCCTCAAAGCCATCACTATATCTGCATCCTTAAATGCATCAGGCATATTATCACACCATTCAATATTTTCAATGGTTTCATCCTTGAAATAGCCCGGCGCAACACATTTTATACTCACATTAAATCTTGAAAGAAGTTCAATATTTGACTTTGCGACTCTTGAATGACGTATATCGCCGACTATAACAAGGTTTAAACCGTTTAAATCATTAAATTTTTCTTTAATTGTAACAAGATCAAGTAAAGCCTGCGTCGGATGTGACGAAGAACCTTCTCCTGCATTAATCAGAGCAATTTCTTTAAAAAATTTTCTTTCTTTTTTCTCTTCTTCTAAAGTTCTTTTTATAAGCCCCTCTTCGCTTGTGCGGATAATACAAGCGTCAAAACCAATAGCAGCAAGATTATTCACTGTATCAAAAAAATCTTCCCCTTTAGAGAGAGAAGATTTAGACGTTTCAAAATTGTACACACTTGCACCAAGCTTGTTTAAAGCCATTTCAAATGAAAAATATGTACGGGTTGAGTTTTCAAAGAAAATCATCGCCGCGTGTTTTCCCTTTAGGGACAAAGGTTTTGCTCCGTTTTTAATTTCAAGTGCCCTTTCGGCAATTGCTGAAATCTCCTTTGTGGAAAGGCTTTTAATGTCTATTAGATGTTTTAAACAGGAACAAATTGCCATTTTACGCTCCCACTCTGCTTCCGGGCTTCACAACCGGAATATTTTCCTTACACAAAGGACAATTTGCAGGTTCATACACAACAGGGTCAATCTTTAAAAGCGAATTAATTTTTAATTTATCATCCAGCTTTCCCTGCGTCCTGTCTACAATACAGCCTACACCAACAATTTCAGGCTCAAATTCTTTAATGGCATCAATGGTCTCAAATATAGTCCTGGCTGTGGTTATAACGTCTTCAATAATTACAACCCTCTCGCCTTTTTTCAGGGTATATCCGCGCCTAAGCTGCATTACACCGTCTTTTCTTTCTACAAAAAGATTTCTTTTTTTAGCCTGTTTTGCAACCTCATACCCGAAAATCACAGCGCCTATTGCAGGGGCAATAATTGTATCAAATTCAAGCCCTGAAAGTTTTTCAGCTAGCGCTTTTCCTATTTTTTCAACCAAATCAGGGTATTGGTACAATTTTGCACATTGGAAATAGGTGTCTGAATGTAAACCTGATGTAAGGCAAAAATGCCCGTGCAGCAAACCATCCGCTTTTATTAACAATTCTTTTACGTCTATTTTTTCACTCATTTTCTAAGTTCCTCTTTTAAATTATTAAAATCTTTAAATCCCTGTCTTTCAATAAATTCAGCCAGCTCCACTGTAAGTCTTTCCGCTATATCAGGATTTGTAAAGTTCTCGGTACCAATCTGAACTGCATCTGCGCCAACTGCAACAAATTCCAGCAAATCCCGAAGGCAGGAAATGCCACCAAGTCCTATTACCGGAATATTTACAACTTCTTTAATTCTTTTTACCATAGAAAGCGCAACAGGCTTCACACATCTTCCGCTTAAGCCGCCCTGTACAAAGTTTTTAGAGATTTTTGTGCCGTTAAAATTTAATTCAACCCCAAGACCTTTCAATGTATTTATTGCGCTTATGCAATCAGCGCCCGCATTTTGGGCAGCAAGAGCCAGTCTTTCAATTTCTGTAACATTTGGGGTTAATTTTACAATTAAAAATCCGTTGTACACTTCTCTGATTCTTGAAATAAGCTCATAAAGGCTTTTTTCATCTGTACCGAATTCCAAACACCCTGATTTTACATTCGGACATGAAACATTTGTCTCAATTGCTGCAATATTATTGGCTTCACAGATTTCTGAAAGCTTAATATAGTCTTCAACACTACTTCCTGCAATATTTAAAACAAAATTTATTCCTTTTTCTTTTAATTCAGGCAATTTTTTGTTGACGAATTTTTTAATCCCGACATTTTCAAGTCCTATACGGTTTATCATACCGCCTGTCGTTTCAAATATCCGCCTGCCCTCATTTCCCGGTCTTTCTTCAAGGGTTACACCCTTTGTTACAATGGCTCCGAGGTTTCTGACATTTAAAAATGCATCAAATTCATCACAGTACCCGAATGTTCCGGATGCAGTCATAACGGGGTTTTGAAGCTTAAATTTGCCAAAATCAACACTTAAATCTATTCCCATATAACCTCCGCACCGTTAAATACAGGTCCGTCTGCGCAAACAGAGGCATTTTTTACACCAAAACCATCTTCTGATATATCCTTTAGCTTAATTACACAACCTCTGCACACCCCGATTCCGCATGCCATAACCTTTTCCATTGCAATTTCCGCTTTTAGACCGTTTTTTTCTGCAAGCTCGCAAACAAGCCTCAAAACTATCTTTGGACCGCAGGAATAGATAATATCCGGTTTAAAATCATCAATTAATGTCTGGATGTTGTCTAAAACACTCCCGCCAATAACCGTTCTGTCAGAGCCCTCTACCGCTTCCTCTTTGTCTTTAAACCCTGAAATTAAAAAATTCTCTATGCCATTGCCATTAAGTATTTTCTTCAGATAAAGCATGGGCGCAATTCCTATGCCTGCGCCAATCAAAAGAGCTTTTTTTCCTGCATCCGGTAAAGTAAAACAGTTACCCAAAGGAGCCAGATAATCAATATTGTCACCAATTTTCAAGGATTTTAGATAATTTGTGCCGTCTCCTTTTAGTTTAAAAAGAACAGTGATTATCCCGCTGTCGTTATCATAGTTAAAATCTGCCACACTGAAGGGACGTCTCAGGGTTTTATTCGGAATTAAAATTGAAACAAACTGACCGGGACAAATTTCTTTCAGGGAAGTCGAAAATTCCAGCTTTATGGTATCTTTAGCTGCGGTTTTAATATTTAAAATTTTTCCCTTTTGATTTTTTTTCATTGTCTTTCCTGTTTTAAAAATTGTCTCTGAAAAACTTAAATCCTTGTCTTAGAAGGGTTTATATAAAAAAAGAAAGGCAAAAACGCCTTTCTTCTAATGTTTGTACCTGAAAAAATTTTCCAAAAATTTCCTTTTCATAATTCTATTGTACTTTAAAAAAAATATTCAAATATCCCTTGTAAACAAATGTTACAGCTATTATTTAACCGGAAGTTTTTATTTGTGCGTTTTTTATACACGGTATCTCATTTAAAGAAGTTTTGTAAATAAATGTAACAAAAAGTTTAAACTCTCTAATGTTTTTAGAGGAGGATGCCGATAAAAATAACATAAGGAACAATGGAGAAGACAATGAGCATCAATGGTTTATCAGCTAAATATAACGGAATTGATATCAACAATGTAGCAAAAGTTACATCTGATATCTTTACTTCTCTTGAAAATAAAACTGTTGATGTTTCAAAGGTTGATTTAACAAGATTTACAAGAGCTACCCAAGGCGTTGACCTTTATTCAAACAAAGTAGACTTAAATGTTCAAAGACAAATCGCAATGACAAATGCCGGTCTTTTGGATGTAACTTCAAACCTTTCTTCTGTTCAGGCTTTAAATGCACAGGCAGCAGCCCAAATATACAATCCGGACACAGTAACAAAAAACGTTGAAGGCAAGCTTCACGTGAATGCAAATGCTGAGATGGAAACAGTTAAAGAGTTCGGTCAGCTTAGCAATTCATTAAACGTTTTTGAAACACAAAAAGATAAAAAAGGTTCAAATCCTTTCACATTCAGCCAATCACAGAATGAAGAAAAGGAAGATAAAAAACAACCTTTGAACCTTGTAGCATAATTTCTACTCTAAATCCCAAATAAAGCCCTAAAAATAACGGGCAAACCAGATCCCCCTACTAATTCCTAAAAATTCTCCTCTTTAATCCATAAATTCCTCCAGTTATTAAAGCCGCCTTCAAAAGCGGTTTTTTATTATGCCGGGATTAATTAAAACCTGTTTAATATTTTCGTGAGTATTGCAAACCGATATTAGAAAACAGGAAAATAAATTTATATAAAATATCATTGTTTTACTTCATTTATGGCGAATTTCGTCATCATTCCCATCTCCGTTGCAAATAATGACTTTTATATGATAGAATAAGTTACCGTTATTTTTTTAAGGCGCATATTAAAATGACAATTGAAAAACCAAAAACTGCAAAAGACCGAATCATTTTGGCACTGGATGTTGATGACTTTGAAGAAGCAAAAAAACTGGTTCAGGAACTAAAAGACTATACCGGTTTTTTTAAAGTGGGGCTCCAACTTTACACTTCCTGTGGTTTTGAAGTTATAAAAATGATTCACGATGAAGGCGGAAAAGTCTTTTTTGACGGCAAATTTCATGATATTCCAAACACCGTTGCAAGAGCATCAGCCAACCTTGTTAAAAAAGATGTAAGTTTCTTTGATGTGCATATTAAAGGCGGTTCTAAAATGCTTGCAACAACCGTAAAGCTTGCTGCAGAAACTGCAAAAAAACTTGGAAAACCGGTACCAACCATTCTTGGAGTTACGCTTTTATCAAGCTTCGGACAAAAAACCTTAACCCAGGAATTGAATGTAAATATGAATATTGATGATTATGTTGACGGTCTTGCAAAGATGGCTATGGATGCAGGCTTAGACGGAGTTGTAGCTTCAGCATCAGAAGCTCCGGCTATAAGAAAAGAATGCGGCGAAGAGTTTATAATTGTATGTCCTGCAATACGCCCTACCTGGAGTGTTGTGAATGACCAGGTAAGGGTTGTAACACCGACAGATGCAATCCATGCCGGAGTTGATTATATGGTTGTAGGTCGTCCTGTAACATGTTCTGAAAATAAAACCGATGCCATAAAACTTATTATCGATGAAATTGAAGAAGCCCTTGAAACACAACCGGTATAAAAGAAAACAGGAAAATTTTATATGAAAATGAAAACCGTATTTGGTATTCCTAAGGAATTAAAAACAGATGAAACAAGGGTGGCTCTCACTCCTGATTGTATTTCTATGCTCACAAAAGAAGGCTATGAAGTGCTTGTTGAGGCTGATGCCGGAAAATTGAGCGGCTTTACAGACGAACAATATATTAAAAGCGGTGCAGAAATTATTTCTACAAATAAAGAGCTTTGGGACAGAGCAAATATTATTGTAAAAGTAAAAGAACCGCAAAAATCAGAATACGGGCTTTTTAAAGAAGACCAGGTAATTTTTTCATATATGCATCTTGCAGTTGAAGAAGAGCTCACCAGAGAACTTTTGAAGAAAAAAGTCTGCGCTATAGCATCTGAATCTGTAGAAACAGCAAACAAAGAGCTTCCTCTTTTAAGACCCATGAGCGAAGTGGCAGGAAGATTAAGTATTCAGCTTGGAGCAAACTATCTTGAATCTGTTAACGGCGGCTCCGGAGTGCTTTTAGGAGGCGTACCAGGCGTACACCCCGGAAAGGTTGTAATTCTTGGCGGGGGCGTTGTCGGTGCCAATGCTGCAAAAGTTGCACTTGGCATGGGGGCTGACGTTTCAGTACTTGATATAAATTCAAAACGCCTTGCAGATTTGGATTTACTGTTTAATGGTCAGCTAAAGACACACTATTGCAACCCGTACACCATAAAAGAAGAATGCAAAAAAGCGGATATTTTGGTGGGTGCCGTACTTTTACCGGGAAGAAAAGCTCCGAAGCTTGTATCTGCAGACATTGTAAAAGAGATGAAAAAAGGCAGTTTCATAATAGATGTTGCAATTGATCAGGGCGGAAATATTGAAACAATGGACAGAATCACCACCCTGAAAGATCCCGTGTATGAAAAATACGGTATTTTGCACTGTGCTGTGCCAAATTTACCTTCGCTTACACCAAGAACTTCATCTTTTGCATATTCTTATGCTATACTTCCATATGTCCAAAAGATTGGTGAATACGGTGCTTTTATGGCACTGAAAGAAAATGAATCCTTAAGAATGGGCGTCAACACATTCAGGGGCGAAGTTACATCTGAAAGCCTGGCTGAAACTTTCGGGCTTAACCACACGGAAATCTCCCTTTTGATAGGTTTTAAGGTAGCATAAAATGAATACTGAAAGCATTAAAAGAGTAGTCTTTAAATTCGGGACAAATATTTTAAGAAACGATGACGGAGATATATCGCTATCGCGTCTGTATGGCTTTGTTGAAGACATATCAAAACTTTATAAAAAAGGAAAAGAAGTAATCATCGTGTCTTCAGGTTCTGTTGCTTTGGGTATGAAAAAACTGTGCCCTGTAAAAACAGCCTCAAATACAACTGTCGATAAACAGGCAGCAGCCTCTATCGGTCAGCCTTTTTTAATGAAAATATGGCAGGAAGGCTTTGAAAAGTATGGAATAGTTGTTTCCCAGGTGCTTTTAACAGAAGATGATTTTTCAAACAGAAAAAGATATTTAAACCTCAGAAATACTTTAAACAGGCTTTTGGAATGCGGAATTATTCCAATTATCAACCAAAACGACACTGTTTCAACAAGCGAAGTGGCGCAGGTATGTTTTTCAGACAATGACAAACTTTCTGCCCTTGTTGCAAGTAAACTTGATGCAAATCTGCTTGTTATGGTGTCAGATATTGACGGACTTTTTGATAAAAATCCGAAAGAATTTGATGATGCAAAGCTTATTCCCGTTGTTGAAAAAGTAAATTCAAAAATAGAAAAGCTTGCATCGGGTGCCTCTTTAGGCGGAAGAGGCGGTATGATTACAAAACTTGCCGCGGCAAAGGTTGTGACAAATTCCGGCTCAAACGCCATGATAGTAAATGGCAAAAGGGAAGGAATTATTAAAAAAATATTTAATAACGAAGATGTGGGTACAGTATTTTTATCAACAAACAAACTTTCTTCAAAACAAAGGTGGATAGCATACGCCACAAATTTAAGGGGCGGACTGGTTGTAAATGACGGAGCCAAAAAAGCCCTGATTGAAAAACAAACAAGCCTTCTTCCGATTGGAACACTTGCAGTAGCGGGCATTTTTGAAAACGGTGAAGTTATAAGCATTTTGGATGAAAAAGGCGCAGAATTTGCAAGAGGAGTTGCAAACTACACATCAAATGAATGTGAAAAGCTCATAGGTGTGCATAGCGATAAAATAAAGGAAATACTCGGCTACAAGCAGAGTGATGATGTTATAAGCAAAGACAATCTGGTTTTGCTATAGGGTAATATATTTTAAACCTGAAATCCGTTCAAAAGTAAGGAATTTTATGAATATAGACGAAATTGTAAAAGAGGCAAATAAAGCAAAGATAAAGCTTATGGGGCTTGATACCGAAATTAAAAACAAAGCCCTTGAAGCTGTTGCAAAAAATATTGAATCAAACAAAGAAAAAATTTATGAAGCAAATAAAAAAGACCTTGAACAGGCGCAAAATCTTGTAGAATCAGGCAAAATCACAAAGGCAACATTTGGCAGATTAAAACTTGATGAAAACAAAATGCGGGATATGATTCAGGGCATTTATGATGTTATAAAGCTAGAAGACCCTGTAAATAAGACTATATTTACCCGTGAACTTGATGAGGGGCTTATTTTAAAGAAAATAACCACTCCAATCGGAGTTTTGGGCATTATTTTTGAAGCGCGCCCTGATGTAATTTCACAGATTTCATCCTTAGCTATAAAATCCGGCAACGCAGTGATTTTAAAGGGCGGTTCTGAAGCAAACAATACAAATGCTGCCATTTTTGAAATTATAACAGAAGCTCTTAAATCAACAGAAGGCTTCCCAAACGGCGCTGTAAATCTTGTATATTCACATGATGACATTAAAGAAATGTTATCCCAGGATGGAAAAATTGATTTAATTATCCCAAGGGGTTCAAATAAGCTTGTAAAATTTATTCAGGAAAATACAAAAATCCCTGTTTTAGGACATGCGTCAGGAATATGCCATATTTTTATAGATGAATCTGCAGATTTTGATATGGCAAAGAAAATCTGTATTGATGCAAAAATACAGTATCCTACAGCCTGCAATGCGGTTGAAACAATTCTTGTGCATAAAGATTTTAAATATTATGACAAATTAAAAGAAGCACTTATTAATGCAGATATAAAAGTGATTGAAAACCCTGAAAAATATGACCATGAATATTCTGATACAATTCTTTCAATGAAAAAAATTGACGGGTTAAATGAAGCCATAGAACATATAAATACATACGGTTCCCATCATACGGATTCTATAATTACAAACGATGATAAAAACGCTGAAACTTTTATGAATAATGTGGATTCTGCAGGTGTATTCAAAAATGCCTCCACAAGATTTTCTGATGGTTTCAGATACGGCTTTGGAGCTGAAGTCGGAATTTCTACAAATAAAACCCACGCAAGGGGTCCAGTGGGCTTAGACGGACTTTGTATTTATAAATACAAACTTGAAGGCAGAGGGCAGATTGTGGATGATTATGTCAAAGGAAGAAAAACCTTAAAACATAAAGATATAATATAAAAATTGTGCCGTACAGCCTTGGCGTTTTATTTTTTTGTTTTATAATAAAAACCAACAAATAAATTTCTGCCGGAAATTATATTAGTTATGAGAGGCTAGAGAAGTAAATTTTGACAAACAACGAACTTATCGAAAAAATAAATAAGTTGAAGAAGGAGAAGAATGCAATAATTCTTGCCCACTGTTATCAAAACCCGGAGATTGACTTTGTGGCAGATTATGTAGGAGATTCTCTCGGTCTTAGCCGTCTTGCAAGCAAAACCGATGCCGAAATTATTGTATTTGCAGGTGTTTATTTTATGGCGGAAACCGCAAAAATATTGTCGCCTGATAAAAAGGTTCTTTTGCCCAATAAAAATTCCGGCTGCAATATGGCAGATATGATAAATTTAGCCCAGGTAAAAGAATTTAAAGAAAAACACCCCGGCACTCCTTTGGTATGTTATGTAAATTCTACAGCTGAAGTCAAAGCACAGTGCGATATTTGCTGCACAAGTGCAAATGCCATAAATGTTATAAAATCTTTAGGATTAAAAAAGGTGCTTTTTGCACCGGATTGCTATCTTGGAAGCTGGGCACAAAAAAATTTGCCGGATATTGAAATTATAAGCTACCCCGGCTATTGCCCAACCCATCTTCGAATCATACCTGATGAAATTGTTAAGATGAAAATAATGTATAAGGATGCAAAGATTTTGGTGCACCCCGAATGTCATCAGGAAGTAGTGAAACTTGCAGATTTTGTAGGATCTACAACACAAATTATGCAGTATTGCGAAAGCACAAATTTTAAACAATACATTATTGCAACAGAAAAAGGGGTTGTTGACAGATTAAAACGCGATTTTCCTGAAAAAGAATTTATTCTTGCTTCTCCAAAGCTTGTCTGCCACAATATGAAGTGGAATACGCTTGATGATATTTTAAATTCGCTGCTTTATGACCAGCATGAAGTAACGGTTGAAGAAGAAATAAGACAAAAGGCGCTGAATTCTATTCAAAGAATGATTGAACTCAAATAGTAAAATTGCACAAATGAGTGAAGTTTTTTTCTGTATATTTTACAGATTCGTATGTGAACCCTTTATGTGTCTGTACTGATGATTTTTAACATACTTTAGATGTTTTTCAACACCGTTTGCAATACCTTCTGCCACAGTATTTTGAAATTCTTCATCGGTTAATTTTGCTCTCTCATATGGATGAATTAAGTATCCGCATTCCACAAGAATGCTCACAGGATTTGTAGCCCTTGTAATTGCAAGGGATGAATTAAAAACACCGTCATCTTTAAATCCTGTTGCGCGAACAAGACTGTTTTGAACACTGTATGCCAGGCTTTTTGCATTTTCATTGTAATAATATACACCGCTTCCGTGTTTTTTCTCATACTCTGAAGGATTTGGAAGGGAATTTTGATGTATGCTGATTAAAAAATCAGCTTTTGCTTTTGAAGCTATATCTATCCTTTTATAAAGTCCCGTATCCATATCTTTTTTACGGGTAAGAATTGTTTTTGCACCGCGCTTTTTAAGCTCTTTATTTAATTTTTTTGTAATCTGGAGGTTTATATCTTTCTCTTTGATACCCCGGGAAATACATCCGGGCTCACTTCCGCCATGACCTGCATCAAGAGCAATTTTTACGCCCTTAAGTGATTTTCGAGATTTTATATCCAGAGGTTTTCTTATTTCAAGAATTAATGCATTATTTCTCCTCTTAACATCGTACCCGAAAACAGGCGCCCCGCTTCTGTAATCCACTGCTAAAACTCCCGTTTTTATGTCAGGTTTCATAAGGGCAATATTAAAATTTTCGGTTCTTTTGGAAAATTTGTGCAAATCTTTGTTTTTGCTTCGTTTTTTATTTTTTTTGATATCAACATCGTAAAGCCTGAATGCAAGATTTTTCCCGGATTGTTCAATCTTATACGGTGTTTGTATATCAGTCTTGGTCTTTATTTTAACAACATAATTTCTCTTGTTGTTATAAAGTTTTATCTTTGAAATTTTTGTGCCTCTTTTTTCAAGCACCTTGTCTTCAAAAGATACATATTTCTTTTCCACCCAATATCTTTTGCTTGTTCCAAAGTTTACTATGTAAAAATCAGAATCATATTCTTCAGCAAAAATAGTTACACCCTTTCTCAGGTGCGTATACCTTGGTGCATTGGCACTTGGTGCCTCGCGAAGCGGCGTGCGGTCAAAAGTTGTCTTTAAAACAAAATACCTTAGTCCGTCATCTTCTTCCCAAGCATTTTCAGCAAAGACAGGTGAGATCAAAATATGTACAGCCAGCAAAAATGCGGCGAATAAAAATAACATCTTTTTCATAACAAAGATATTAGCAAAATAATAAAATTCTATCAAATTTTTTCATTTTTGCGTGTTTTAATTTTAACTATGAAAATTACACCTGCCCAAAATTTTTATAATATACAAAAAAATTTAAATTTCAAAGGAGCAGCACTGTGTGTAAACGGTTTTTCAGATTCCCATGGGAGCCTTGAAAATCTGGATATATTTTATGAAGATATAAAAACAAACAGGGATAAACTGTTTCTTGAAAACAAAAAGGGTAATCAAAATCTTTTAACAATAGCTGGAGACTGGTTTATATCAGGAAATACGACCGGATATATGCCAAATGAGCAGAACGATAAAAAAGTTAACTCGCATTTTTTCCAGATTAAATTCTTTAACACATTTATATACAAAATACAAGAAATGTGTGGAAATTTGAAAACATTTTTTATACCGGGAAATCACGAATTTGATGCCGGAGAAGATGAATTTAAAAGGGTTGCAGACAGCATAGATGCAAAGATAATTATGACCAATCTTGATTTTGAAAATTCTCCAACACTTAAAGATGAAATTGACAGTAACAAGATTGTGCAAAAAGAAATTATTGAAATAGAGGATGATAAAAACCCAAATCTTAAACACAAAGTGCTGTCATTAGGTATAAGCCCCATAAACATGCCGTATTATTCCAAAAATTTAACAGGAATAAAATTTATAGACCAGCACTTTAAAGCTGAAAAATTCGTAGAGCCGAAAGATTACGAAAAGACTTTGGCAAAAACCGTAAGTTTAATAGAAGAATTTAAAAAAGAAAACCCCAAAGGGCTTGTAATTGTAAATTGTCACACAGGAGCAAACTTTGCAAAAAATCTTGCAGAAAAAACAGGTGAAAACATAAGCCTTATCTTTGATGGTCATGAGCACAAGGATGAAATCAGAGATATAAACGGCGTTCCCGTTGTAAGTCTTTCACAGAATTTCAAAAAATATGTCAATGCAAAGTTTTTATTGGATGATAACGGCGATTTAAAAGACGACGTTAAATTAACATCCTACTATCCTTTTAAAAACCCGAAAACCGGAGGATTCTTCCGCGGGTTTTTAAAAGGAATATTCATAAACGATTTGAAAAAGGATTACCAAATAAAGACAGAAATACCAAACATTGAAGTTTTAGGTATTGAAAATGTAAGAACAAAAAACAGCTATCTTGCAAACTTTATAACAGATTCAATCCTTTCTGAAATTCAATCCCAGCATCCCGATGTTCAGATTTTTGGAATAAACGCTTCTGCAATACGCGGCTCGCTTGAAACAGAAACAGCCGGCGGCACTAATAATCTGCAGGCTTTAGGAGTATTAAACGGCATTACGCATCAGGATGCAAAACTTTACAAAAATAAAGTTTCCGGCAAAGTATTAATGGATTTAGTTTTAGACAACCTCCTTTTCAACGAACCTTCCCCCGAAAGATGTCCTTTGATACATTATTCAGGATTAATTATTGATAAAAAAGCAATCCTTGCAGAATATCATTCAGGCAAGAAACCTGAAGAACTTATGAAATATGTAACAATCCAAAAAACAGGAAAACCTCTGGACCCTGATAAAAATTATACTATTACAAATGTTAAAAAATATTTTGTAAAATCCAAAAATCCACTGATTTCGGAAGAATTGGCACAAAAAGCCGAAGCTATGGATTTAAACGCCAAAGACTTGTTTGTTAAACATATGCAGGACAATAAAGACAATCTTTATGCAAGATGCGATAACAGGATTTTAGATTAAACATTTTTACCTTTAATGACGAAATCTGCATATTTGCCTTTTTAAATCGAATAACGATTTTACACATACAATTAAAACGCATAAAATTTAAAAATTTCCTAAATTATGGAAAACTATCTCCCCCATGAATTTTGGGCGCAATTTTTCTTTATAATTAATTGTTTTTATATTCATTTTAGGATAAGGTAGATAATAAGCTAAGAAGTGAGGTATGAAATTTTATGGAAGATATCGGACTTTTTGTTATAGACTTGAGCGAATGTACAAATACTGGTGAAATCATAAACAATGTTTCACTTGCGCTTGAAATCCCAAATGCATCCGGCAGAGGGATTTCTTTGAAACTAAAAGACAATGTTTTAAACCAATCCCAGATTTTGAGCATAAAATCTTTGATTGAAAGTTACAATTCACAGCTTGTATGTGTTGAAACAACCTCTTTGATTACCCAGAATGCCTGCGAAAGCATGGGAATAAAAGTAACACAGGCAAAAGTGATGAAACTCAAAAAAGCTGCAAAGGCTATGCAGGAAGAGGATATGCTGGTTTCAGGAGCAAATGAGCCTGTACAGAAAAATACCCTGAATGAAACGCACAATGCGCCCGAGCCAAAGATGGAAACATCTTTACCGGAAATTTTAACAGAACAGCCCGGTTTGCCTTCTATGGTAACAAATAAATTTGACGAACTAAAGACAGAACTTCCGAAAGAAGCAATCGCAGAGCCTCCAAAACCTGTCAAAGCACAGAAGCAGGCAGTAAATGAAGCACCAAAAGCCCCTGCACAGCAGGCTCCGGTGCAAAATACCAAAGAAGAGTTTGAAGGACTTCAAAGGCAGACTATTACAGTTTATAAAAAGGCAAGTGATGAAAACCTTCAGGATGATTCAGACCTTGAAGAAGTAGATTTTTATATGCCGCCCACAGACGAGCCTGTTGTAATAGATAACAAACAGACAATTTATGTTAACCAGACATTAAGAAGTGGTCAAACCCTTGAATTTGACGGCAATATTGTAATAATAGGAGACTGTCATCCGGGTTCTGAAATTAAGGCAACAGGCGATATAACGGTTTGGGGCGTTTTAGGTTCAATTGCCCATGCCGGTTCAAAAGGAAACAGAGAAGCAAGAATAAGGGCATTGAAAATGAATGCTGTTCAGCTTAGAATTGCAAACTGTTATTCAAGACGTCCGGACGGCGGTAATATTCCATACATTGTAAAATCTGCAATCTTTACACCCGAAGAGGCGAGGATTGTGGAAGATAATATTGTGTTGTTTAAAATGGCTAATCAATAGGAGTAAAGATATATGACAGGTTCTGTTATTGTAATCACATCAGGAAAGGGCGGGGTAGGCAAAACCACGACTTCCGCAAATATAGGTACAGCCCTTGCAAAAGGCGGAAATAAGGTAGTTTTAATTGATACGGATATCGGTCTTAGAAACCTGGATTTGCTGCTTGGTCTTGAAAACCGCATTGTCTACACAATTGTTGATGTTGTTGAAGAAAGATGCAAACTGAAACAGGCACTTGTAAAGGATAAAAAAAATCCGAATCTTTGCCTTTTAGCAGCTGCACAAACAAGAGACAAATCTGCGGTAAATGCTGACCAGCTTAAAGAAATTTGCGAAACCCTTAAAAAAGAATTTGACTATATTCTTGTTGATTGCCCGGCAGGCATTGAACAAGGGTTCCAGAATGCTGTTGCAGGTGCAAATGAAGCAATTGTTGTAACAACTCCGGAGATGTCTGCAATACGTGATGCAGATAGAATCATAGGGCTTTTAGAATCTAAAGAAGATGTGAAAAAATACAGACTTCTTGTAAACAGAGTACGCCCGAATTTAATTAAAACAAACGACATGATGAGTGTAGAAGATGTTGTAGAAATACTTTCAGCAGAGCTTATCGGTGTAATTCCCGAAGACACAGGCGTTATTACATCTACAAACAAGGGTGAGCCTATTGTAAATGACGAAAAATCTCTTGCAGGACAGGCATATTTAAATGTTGCAAGAAGAATCCAGGGAGAAGACGTACCATTTTTAGATATTGACCAGCCGAAAAATATCATTGAAAAAATCAAAAAATTCACCAAAAAACTCATATCAAAGAAAGCGAAGGCTGAATAATGAAAGATATTTTTCATGATTTATATAATAAGGTTTTAAGCTTTTTTACATCTACTGAAGAAGCCGACCCCACAAAGGGTGTTGCGATTAACAGATTAAAGACTGTTCTTTTGCAGGACAGAGCCGGTTTTTCAGAACGCGCTATTCAGATGATGAAAGAGGAGCTTGTATCTGTTGTATCAAAGTATATGGAAATTGATGATGAGAATTTCCAGCTTCAGATTGATGCACTTGAAAATAAAACAGTATTAAACTTAAGCATCCCTGTAACACGTCCGAAAACTGACGATGAAATTGATGAAGCAATCAAAGAACAGAGTCTTAAAAACCAGAAAAAAGCGGAAGAGATTGTAAAAGAACTTGAAGGTTTAATTAAAGAAAAGGCTATGGCTCTTGCAGACGGTGAAGAGATTGACAGTGAACTCATCGAAAAGGCACAAAAAAATATAGAAGAAAAAGACGAAGAAACCACAGAAGAAAATACCAAAGAAAAAGAAGAATCCAAAGAAGCTGATAACAGCATAGAAGAAAAGGAAGCAGAAGAAGTTCCTGATACTTCAAAGAAAACAAGGAAGAAAAAATAACGATTCTTTAAGCAATTTTTAAGCAAGGGACTTGAAAAACGGTAATGTTTTATTTAAGATAGCCTTACTTAATAAAAATAAACAAGGAGAAAACAATGCAACTTATACTTAAAAAAGATGTTCAAAATATTGGCGAAGTGGGCGATATAGTAAACGTTAAAGACGGATATGCAAGAAATTATTTAATTCCGAATAACCTTGCTGAAAAAGCTACAAAGGGTTCACTTGAAGCCAGAGAAAGAGATATGGCAAGAATTAAAGCCAAGGCTGAAAAACTTCATCAGGAAGCTCTTAGCCAGGCTGAAAAGATTCAGGCAGCTGAAGTTATTGAACTTTCTGCAAAAGCCGGCGAATCAGGCAAATTATTCGGTACAATTACAACAAAAAAACTTGCTGAAGAATTACTTGCAAAAACAGGAATTGAAGTGGACAGAAAAACCATCACTCTTGACAACCCGATTAACCACATTGGCGATTTCACAATGACTGTTAAATTATCTTCAAAAGTTAAGGCTCAGTTGAGAGTTACTGTTAGTGCTTCTGAAACAATCAAGGAAGCTATTGTTGAAGAAGAAGCTGAAACTAAAGAAGCATAATAAAGGTTTTTCAATAGAATTTAAAACGTCTGCACAACAAATTGCAGACGTTTTTTAGTGTAAACTAACCAAAACCCTTGCATTGCAAGGGTTTCATTTGTTGAACACCGAAAATCCTGTCACAGATTTATACATTGTCGATTTTGTTCGCTCCAAAGGCTTGAAAACAAACACAGCAAATTTTGCAAGACACGAAACGTCATTTGCGAACAGATTAACCCCAAAACCTGTGAGCCCGCAACAATTCAAGACAGGGCGGTCTGTTGCACATCAACCTGTAATTAGAGAGATTAAAGCAACATGCTTTGCAACAGTGTTCTTATTTCATACCTTCTGCGCTTCCAAAATCCTTGTTAAATCTATGCAAGATAGGATTTTTAAGAATAAAAAAAGCAAGAATTTTTTGAACTAAAACGACAAAAAACCCTTGCATGCTGAATTAAACTAAATCTTTGTTATATTAAGCAGGCAATATTGGTTTATCACTCCCCAATCTTGCGCCACGCTTAATTTTAATTATATCCACATCTAAACAATTTTGCAAGAAATCATTGGAAATCTTAAAGGATACATTTTATGCATACCTTGAATATTCTTTTGATTCTTCTTCCCATTCTTCCCTCGAAATTTTAAGGGCATGGTTCCAAAATTTCTCAAGCGCATAACTTTCCCTGACCTCGGTGTGCATTATATGAACAATGACATCGCCGTAATCTAAAAGATTCCATCTGTTTTTGAGGTCGTTCTCATCTCCGTTTGGAATTCTTCCAAAAAGTTCCTTGATTTTTTCCCTAAGGGAGGATGTAAGCCCTTTTACCTGGGTTGTAGATGTGGCTGATGCTATAACAAAATAATCGGACAACACGCAAACATTTGCTACATTCAATACAGAAATATCGACCGCTTTTTTATCATCTAAAACCCTTGCTATTATGCTTGATAACTTTTTGCTTGAAACTTCCTCTGTCATAAATCCCCTAAATTTAAATATTTCCCGTAGATGAATTTTTATCATTATCTAAAGATTTAATGTCTATAACTTCATCGCCTTCAGAATAATTAAGACGGTTATCCTCCCCTTCAATTTCAATATTTACTTCACCATCTATCATCTCAATATCTTTTTTCAAATAATCCTTAATTTTGCCATCTTCAAGCTTAACGCCTACTGAACCTTTTAAGAAATTCAAAACTGCAACTTTACCTATGCCATCAGGTGTCATAACCCCGGAACCTACAGGCGGAAGAGTTTTTGCAGCCTCCAGATAATTTGAATATTCATAATTCAGACAGCATAAAAGCCTACCGCAGGAACCTGTAATTTTACCCGGTGTCATTGGAATTCCCTGGTCTTTCGCAAGTTTTGTATTAACAGATTCAAATTTCTTTAGAAACGAGCAGCAGCAATAGCTCTGTCCGCAAACCCCAATCCCTTGCAGGATGCTGGTCTCATCCCTGACGCCTATATGTCTTAAATCTATTCTTACCCTTTTAAATTCCTGGGTTAAATCCTTTAAAAGTTCACGAAAATCTACGCGCTCCGGTGCTGTATAATAAAAAGTAATTTTTTTCTTATCAAACGTATACCTGGTCTGCACAAGATTCATTCCGAGTTTTCTTTTTTCAGCAAGTTCACGGCATTTATAAAGTGCCTGGATTTCAAGCTTTTTAATTTCATCCAGCTCTGCAAGGTCTCTTTCATTCATGGTTCTGACAAAAGGAATCGGCTCCGGTTTAAATTTTTCCCATTGTTTTTGAATTTCAGAGTTTACAAGAAAAACTTTATGCGCCTCTTCTCCTTTTTCGGTGCGGACAAGCACCATCTGCCCATGGCGAAGGTTTGCCCCGTCGCTTATTTTCAGGGGATAAAACTGGTTTTTAATAATCCTTACAGCAAATTTCATCAATAAAATCCTCTAAAACTATTATACAACAAATTATCAGGAGTATAAAAAGTTTAAGAATTAATAATTAAAGACTTTTGACAAACTCAAAAAAAGCGTCGTTATTTTCACCTTTTGCCAACTCTAAAATTTTAGCAGTATCAGATTCAGAAATACCCGCAATTTTAAATAAATATTCTAAATCAGCATAGTGATAATTAGCTGAAGTGGGTTCATAGGGATTTTTTTCAAAACTCATACCGCATTTTTTTGCCGCAATAAGACAATTTTTCAAAACCTTTTTCCTTGTTGCAACATGTTCCGGGTTGGTCTCGCTCGGTATACCATCCGGCTTTCTTACCTGAAATCTTTGTTTTTTAACATATCTTGGATCAAACAAAGAAAGCAGCATTCCGCTCAAATGGTTTCCATGGCATTGAAATTTAATTGAATTTTCTTTTGTGGTGGGATCTATTATATTCAGTCTTCCGTTGTCAACATCTACAAGTACATTATTAGGAAACGGGTCAAACATATATATTTCAGACATCTTCATAATGTTTGAAGCAAAATCATCGAAGCACTGTTGATTTTCTGACAGTTTTTCCAATCTTTTAATGTGTTCTTCATATTCCATATTCTGTTTCTCGTCAAATATGGCATTTGAAATACAATGAGACCTTGCTTCGGGAAACATACCCCCTGTATCGTAAGTAATTCCTGAAGGAGTGCCTTCTATTTTTTTATGTATTCTAATTCCGTTTGACTGCGCTATGCATTGACCAAAATTAAAACCCGGATATTCATCTTTCGTGCTTTTAAACTTGCTTCCCCAAACATATGTCTTATCGATTTTTATACTTTGCAACAGAGATTTTGGTATTGAAATTACATATCCCGTCTCTTCGCCATACCTGTCTTTAAGGTCGTAAAAATCCGCAGTATAGCCGCCATTTATATAGTTTTTTAAAGATTTTTTTATAATCTCTTCTGTATTGTTGCCGCACCTTAAAAGCAGTTTGTTCAATTCTCTGTCATTTGAAAGCTTTTTTATAAGGGTAAATTTACAGCTGTCTTTGTTTGCTGTAAAAGAAACAGGGCTTTGTCTGTTTTGGATGCAAAAATTTATATTATTATAAATTGGTCTGAAATTTACAGGATTCATAATTTATTGAAAACATTACAATAAAGTTTATTGCTAATAAAACCAAAATTTATAAAAAATCCTCTAAAACTATTATACAACAAATTGTTTTTATAATAAAATAAGAAAACCATGAAGTATGAGAACTTAACATTCAAGAAAAATGATGTAGAAAAACTTCTTTTGAATTTGGATTCAAACCCATATTCGCAAAAAAATAAAGATTTCAGATACACATTATCTTTGATATATGAACTTATTGAAGAAGAGTTTGCAGACACATTTGATACCAAAAACCCCATTCTAAGAACAACTGATATATTATTTGAAAATAATAACAATTCTGCAGAAATTTTTATCACCCCTCCTTATAATTTCGATTACTATCTAAAATCCAAAGGTTCTCTCTACAGGCTGAAGGCGGAATACAAGGGTGATAAATACGGCTATAATATTCCTTTGGATTTATTTTTTGAATATTTTACAGGACTTTCTGAGAATATAGAAATTACGGATGATTTATCTGAAAATTATAAATTTTACTTCTACCTTACAAACTTTGTAAAGAAAACTGTTGAGAAGCTGAATTTTATACCATCCGTTAAGTTTAAAAAAGATACATTTTCAATCATTTGGGAACCGTATTTTAAAAACAAGGACTATTTAAATGCATACCTTGAAATCATAAACAACGACTTTCTGGATGCAGATACAACAAAAAAACTGATAGAAAGATACTTAAACCACCTGATATTCAACTTTCTGAATGTTAAGCATTTTAAATTTAAAGATTTGAAATCTGCCTTGTATTTTGTAAAATCATCCATTCATAAAAGAATGTTCAAAGGAAATGACCTTGGGGCTGATATCCAGACCTGGCTTGATGAAATGAGCCTTGGCAGTTATGATGTGGTTCCCGTTTTCAACATTGAAAAACTTGAAGATAAAGAAGACGACAGATTTCTTTTAAAAATTACCGCTAAAAACAAAAAAACAGGCGAAGTATTTGAGCTTGAAGATTTAGATGATGCTAATAAAACAATTATTGAAAAGCAAATAAACTGGGCAACAAAATATATTGAAGATTTGGAAGATACAACCCTGGAACTTGACCTTTCAGGCGTGTATAAAATGATTACCCAGATAACATATTATCTGGCGCAGGCTGATATGGAAGTAAACCTTCCAAAAGGCATGGATAATATCATAATACCAAGAGCATCAATAAACGCCAGAGTAAAGCAGAAAAGAACAGGGGATTTGACTGAATTTTTAAATATGTCTAATTCCTCTACAATTTCTCTTGATGAAATTATGGAATTTTCAATTGAAGTTGCACTGGGCGATAATGAAAAAATTTCAGCTGAAGAATTCCAAAAGCTTGCGAAAGATACAAACGGGCTTATCCAATATAAGGATAAATATATTCTTATAGACAAAGAAGAAACCGAAAAACTTTTAGAAAGACTAAAGAAAAAGCCTGATTTTGTGATGAATAAGATGGAACTTTTGCACCACAGCTTATCAGGCAAAATTGACGAATATGATTTTGATTACGACGAAGCCTTTGCAAAAGTTATAAGCAACTTTACAAAGGTTGAAGAAATTGAATTGCCAAAAACCCTCCATGGAACATTAAGACCATATCAGCAAATAGGCTTCAGATGGCTGTATACAAATGTTCAAAAGGGTTTTGGATGTTGTATAGCGGATGATATGGGTCTTGGTAAGACAATTCAGGTAATAAGCCTTATTTTAAAACTCAAAGAAGAGAAAAAGCTTAAAAAACCTGTTGTTGTTATATGCCCGACAACTCTCCTTGGAAACTGGGAAAGAGAGTTTGAAACCTTTGCGCCCGGTTTGGATGTCCATACATACCACGGGTTCAACCGTGAATTTACAACAGATTGCGATGTTGTTCTTACAACATATGCAATCCTTAGAATTGATATTGAAGAATTCAAAAAACACAACTGGGATTTAATTGTAATTGATGAAGCCCAGAATATTAAAAACCCGTCTACATCCCAAACACAGGCTGTAAAATCAATTAAAGCTGATATGAAAATAGCTATGACAGGTACCCCTGTTGAAAACAGGCTGTCAGAGCTTTGGAGCATTTTTGACTTCATAAACAAAGGATATTTGGGCTCAATCAGCGATTTTGGGAAAAATTATTCTATCCCGATTGAAAGATTTAAAGAAACCCAAAGGGCACAAAAGCTGCAGAAAGCTATATCTCCCTTTATGCTAAGACGCTTAAAGACAGATAAGATGATTATATCCGACCTGCCTGAAAAGGTTGTGCTGGATGATTTTTGTTATCTTACAAAACCACAGGCTGCATTGTATGAGAGGGTATTAAACCAATCCATGCAGGAAGTGCAGGCGGCTGGAGCCGGCATAAACAGACGCGGCGCAATTTTTAAACTCATTACATCCCTAAAACAGGTGTGCAACCATCCTTATCACTATTTAAAACACGGAGATATGTCAAGAAGCGCATCCGGCAAAACCGAAAAGCTGATTTCAATCTTGTCAAATATTTTAGACAACGATGAAAAAGTGCTGATATTTACACAGTATAAGGAAATGGGTGCCATTTTAGAGAAAATCATTGCAGAAGAATTCAATACTGACCCTCTTTTCTTCCATGGTTCATTAAACGTTAAGGCAAGGGAAGAGATGATTAGAGAATTTTCCGAAGAAATAAATAAAAAGATAATGATACTTTCCCTGAAGGCCGGAGGTTTAGGGTTAAACCTGACATCAGCAAGCAATGTTATCCATTATGACCTTTGGTGGAACCCTGCGGTTGAAGACCAGGCAACAGACAGAACTTACCGTATCGGACAGGATAAAAACGTTATGGTACACAGGTTTATAACACTTTCAACCTTTGAAGAAAAGATTGACAAAATAATTAAAGACAAGCGTGAACTGGCCGATGCTGCGGTATTTACGGGCGAAAAAATCATCACTGAACTTTCGGATGATGAAATTTATGAAATTTTCTCTCTGGCTTAAGAAACTTATTTTAAAAGCTCATACGGTTCGACACCAAGCGTTTCAGATAACATACAAAGTACAGCCATACTTGGAGAGTTTGCTCCCTTTTCAAGCATTTTAATATATCTTTCGCTAACATCAACCTGTATACTAAGCTCATACTGAGTTAATTGCTTTAGCTTTCTGTGATGCCTGATATTCTTTCCTAAATTCAGTCTGAGATTTTCTTCTTTCGTGCTTGCCATATAGTCATAATAATGATAATATATTGAAAATAAGTGAAAACACAGTTCACCCTTAGGAGTCATAAATGAACGATAAACTTTCAGACATAGAGCTTGAAATAATTGAACTTCAAAACCTGCATAAGGTTTTGAAAACATATGCATCTGAAAACTGTATTGAATTAATGCCATTAATAGAATGTATTGATGAAAAATACGAAAAAATAAACAAAATATTTTAATAATTCCACCAAAATTGCAACTGCAGCTCTTTTTAAATATAATCATTCTATGAAAGACATAATTGGTTTTTGGGGATATCCTGAACCCTCTTTAATTGAAAAGTATAAAAACCTTTACCCAAATGCTTGCTGGGTGGATTTGGATATTGATTTTAATTATCCAAAGACAAACGTTTTGCCTGATGCCTATTGTTCTATCATAAAAAATATTTTCAACAACGCATTTTACCTGAAAGAAAAGTTTATCACGATTTTAGCCCCTGTCGGGAAAGACAAGTGTGATTCTGCTTTTTTTGCCGTTCAAATTTTAAAAGAGGCGGGGTTTAATATTGAAACTTCTTATTTTGAAGATGTTTTATCTCTTGATAAACTCCCAAATACACCGGTTTCAAAAAGCAGTTTACCCTTAAGAGAAAAGATTGAAAAAATAACAGCCAATATAGTTGAAGAAAAAGATTATTCATATTTACCTGAATCCAAAGCACAGTTTGGCTTTTGGGGAGTACCTCCGAATGATTTAAGTATTTTGGAAATTTTTCCCGACTCTACACACGTTTTTGGCTGGAGCCGCTGTGTGGAAGCAAAAAACCCTGCAAATATTGAATTAGAGATGATGGTGGATGAAAACTTGCCAACAGTATTTTTTGCCCAGACATTTTGTGCTAAAAACCAGCTTGCAAAATACCTTGCAGGTAAACACAATGGGCTTTATATAGATATCGACGGCACACCGACAAATTCGGTTAAGGCTAAAATTGAAGCATTTTTGAGGTTGAGGTAGGGACAATATGAATAATACCGGCAAGATACATTTTTTAGATGCAGGAACTACCTGGAGCAAAATTTTAACCGTGGAAGACGGCAAAAAGGCATATAGAATAATCGCCACAGCCGGATTAAAAGATTTGAATATAGAATTTGAATCAGGAACAGGGCATTCTGCAGGGCTTAAAAACGTTAAAAAATACGAAAATGAAGTTGTAGCACTTGCCCATGGGGCAAAAGAACAGCTAAACCATGGCGATATCGTGCTTGATTTGGGCTCAAGAGATATAAAATGGGTAAAATTCAAAAATGGCAAATTTTCTGATATGGATTGGAACACAAACTGTGCAAGCGCCACGGGAGCCACTATCGAGATGCTTTTAAAGTTTTACAATGTGGATGTTAAAGAACTTGAAGCGGTTGATGAAAGATACGCTGTCACTTGCGGCATTTTTGGTTTGGAAAAAATTATGGATGATGTTGCAAAAGGCACACCGCCTGCATTTGCAATTTCAAAATTTATCGGGGGAATTGCCCAAAACGCTTGGAATTTTACCAAAAACCCGGATAAACTCTGCATTTCAGGGGGCTTTTGCGAAAATAAATGCTTTATAAAGTCTCTTGAAAAACACTGCGAAGTTGTTTCGTTGGGACGTTTCATCCTTGTTGACGGACTTTATGGTGAATATAAAAATTAAAATAATTTTATTTGATTATCGCAAGACAGAGAATTTACGAGTGTTTTTGTTTTGCAGATAATCTATGTTCCGGATTTCCAGGAATTCAAGTATTCAAATTGTTCATCTGTCAGTGTGTCAATTTCAACACCCATAGATTCAAGTTTTATCTTTGCAATTTGGACATCTACTTCATGCGGCAGGGTATATAGTTTATTTTGAAGTTTACCTTTGTTTTTAAGTACAAATTCAATGCCAAGAGCCTGATTTGCAAAGCTCATATCCATAACACTCGCAGGGTGTCCTTCTGCGCCCACAAGATTTACCAAACGTCCTTCGGCAAGAACATAAACCGATTTTCCGTTGTCTAAAACCCACTCATCAAGGGCAGGACGAATGTTTTTATATTCTCTGACATGCTCTCTCAAACCGTTTACATTCACTTCAACATCAAAATGCCCCGCATTTGAAACAAAAGCGCCGTCTTTCATAGTTAAAATATGTTCAACGTCAATTACATTTTTATCTCCTGTCACGGTAAGGAAAATATCTCCTTCTTTGGCAGCTTCTCTGATGGGCATCACCCTGAAACCATCCATAACAGCTTCCAGAGCTTTTAACGGGTCAACTTCAGTTACAATAACATTTGCACCCATACCGCGAGCCCTCATTGCAGCGCCCTTGCCGCACCAGCCATAACCAGCAACAACAAAAGTTTTTCCTGAAATTAAAATGTTTGTGGCTCTGATGATACCGTCCAAAGCGCTTTGACCCGTGCCATAACGATTGTCATATAAATGTTTTGTAAGACTTGAATTTACCCCGAGTGCCGGAAATTCAAGCGAACCGTCTTTTTCCATAGCCTCCAAACGAATAATCCCCGTTGTGGTTTCTTCGGTTGAACCTATGATATTCGGAATCAGGTCTCTTCTTGTTTTGTGTACCGTTGCAACCAAATCGCACCCGTCATCAATTATTAAATGCGGCTTATGGTCTAAAGCAATCTGTACATGCCTTGCATAGGTTTCTTTGTTTTCTCCTGCAATCGCATATACTGGAATATTCCAATACTTAACAAGTGCCGCAGCCACATCATCCTGGGTGGATAGAGGGTTTGAAGCCGCAAGAACAGCATCTGCACCGCCTTCTTTCATCGCAATACAAAGTGCTGCAGTTTCTTTTGTAACATGTACACAGGCTGTAAGCCTTAAACCTTCAAAGGGTCTTTCTTTTTTGAATCTTTCCGTAATATTAGCTAAAACGGGCATATCTTTTTGTGCCCATTCAATGTTTTTCTTTCCCTGTTCAGCCAGATTTATATCCTTAATTTCATAAGAAATTGTTGATGCGGTCATAGTTTTTATACCTCCCCGGACTTCATATATGAGCTCTTATTTTTCACCAAAATGTTACCACAAAAAATATTTTTATGCTAATATTGCTATGAACCATTAAATGTATTGCGTACAATTTAAAAGGAGATATTTTATGTCTACAGTAGAATTTTTTACAAATTCAGAAGAGCTTAAAAAGCTTTATTCGGCTGCACGTGCAACTATTACGGCACCTTTCTTTGGAAACAATGTAGAGCATGTTCAATCTGTTTCAGAAGCATATAAACTTGCTCTAAACAGCCCCGGAACAGTTGAATTAACAGGTATGCCTGTTTATGAACCCGAAAAAATCGGTCTTCCTGCGGGTGCTAACCAGTTGTTATTCAACGATGGTACTGTTGTTGGTCGTTGCGCTGCTGCAAGAAAAATTGTTGGCGAACCGGGATGCGACCTTGGATATTTGCTTCCTATTATTCGTGAAGCAATTTACGGTACACGCGACAGATTAATGTATAAAACCGAAGTTGTTGTTGGTTTGGAAGAAGACTTTATGGTTAAAGCACATCTTCTAATCCCGGAAGGTTTTGAAAACATTATGTATTCCTGGATGCTAAACTTCCAATACATCAATGAATACTATTCAAATATGTATGCTAATTCAAGAAACATCTCAGAAGGCGACCTCTTTATATTCTCAGACCCTGATTGGTCACACCCTGATTTTCCGTACGGTTTGACATTCTTTGACCCTGAACATAACTGTGCCGCTATCCTTGGTATGAGATACTTCGGTGAACACAAAAAAGGTACATTAACTCTTGCCTGGGGTGCAGCTGCAAGAAACGGTTATGCATCATGCCATGGCGGTATGAAAAGATATAACCTTGGTGAAAACAAATCATTCCAGGTTGCAGTGTTTGGTCTTTCAGGCTCAGGTAAATCAACAATTACACACGCAAAACACAATAATAAATACGATATTACCGTTCTTCACGATGATGCATTTATCATCAACGTTCATGACAAATACACAATTGCTTTGGAACCTGCATATTTTGATAAAACTGCAGACTATCCGATTGGCTGCAACGATAACAAATATATTTTAACCCAGCAAAACGCAGGTGTTATCCAAACAGCTGACGGAAAACTTGTTTCAATCACAGAAGACATCAGAAACGGTAACGGTCGTGCTGTTAAATCAAAATTATGGTCACCAAACAGGGTCGATAGAATCAACGAACCTATCAATGCTATTTTCTGGCTTATGAAAGACCCGACTATTCCTCCTGTATTAAAACTTTCAGGTGCATCTTTAGGATCTGCAATGGGTGCAACTCTTGCTACAAAAAGATCTTCAGCTGAAAGACTTGCAAAAGGCGTTGACCCGAATGCTCTTGTTGTTGAACCTTATGCTAACCCGTTCAGAGTTTATCCTCTTGAAATGGATTACACAAGATTTAAACAGTTAATTGCTGACGGCGTTGATTGCTACATCCTGAACACAGGCGAATTTATGGGTACAAAAGTTCAGCCTAAACACACTCTTGGTGTTATTGAAGCAATCGTTGAAGGTTCCGCTAAATTCCACAAATGGGAAGGCTTCTCAGATATCGAAATTATGGATGTTGAAGGCTTTGATGCAAGTTTCTCTAATGCTGAATACAAAGAACAATTCGTTAAACGTATGCAGGATAGAATTGAATTTGTTAAATCAAGAGAAACAGAAAAAGCAGGTATTGATAAACTTCCTGCTGATGCTCTTGAAGCCCTTCAAAATGTTGTTAAACAGGCAGAAAGCTTAAGCCGTGTGTAGAACCATACGATAGTGATACTCTGCCAAAAAAAGGTGGCTTAATGTCACATTTTTGAGAAGGAGATGTAAGCCTTACAAGTGACAGCGCAAGCAAAATGAACAAAAGGCGAAACACCCGCAGAGCATAGTTAGAGATTTCTAACACAATATTTTAAATTTACCCCGCAGGTTGTAAGATTTGCGGGGTATTTTAGTTTAGTATTTGCCTCTTGTTTTGCATTTTTTAAATATTAGCCCGGGAAAAATATCAGACCGAAAAATTCAAAAATGTTATAATAAAACTTGCTGACAAAAAATATTCACAAAAATAAACAAAATGCGCCCCCGGAAAAACCCTGAGGCACATTTTGTTTAACAATGAAATTTTCCTCTTTTTATCCTTGCACGATACCTTCTTTAATGGCTTTTACTGCAGCCTGCACACGGTCATCCACGCATAATTTTTGTAAAATGCTGCACACATGGGCTTTTGCCGTATGAACTGATACAATGAGTTCCTTTGCAATTTCTGTGTTGCTTTTTCCCTTTACAAGAAGTTTCAAAACCTCTGTTTCCCTATCTGTCAAATGTCCCTTGGGATCAATCGGCTCATGTTCGTTTAATAGTTTTACATTTTCAGGCTTTGGGAAAAGCTTCAGGGCAAGCTTTGCAACGTTTGGGTCTATCCAGCAGGCGCCTTGCGCTACAGACCTTATAACTTCAGAAAGCGCTGTCGGGTCAATATCTTTGAGGCAGTATGCTATAGCCCCTGAGCCAAGTGCTGCAAGCACTTCTTCTTCTCTTTCGTGAGATGTCAGAATGATTACCTTAACATCCGGGTGAATTTCCTTTGCCTTCATAGTAGCCTCAAGACCATTCATTCCCGGCAGACCCAAATCCATCAAAATTACATCGGGTTTTTCTTTTTTAATAAATTCAAGACCGGCTTCACCCGATTCAGCTTCACCTATCACATTTATGTGCTCAAATTCATTCAATGCATAACGAAGTCCCACACGTGTCAGTTTATAATCCTCCACTATGATTACTTTTATCGGGTTTACTTTTGTTTGACTGTTAGTTTTTGTCGTCATATTAAATACCTTTCAATGAACTTATTTATTGTTAAATCAATACTACAGGTTAAGTTTTGTTTCTGATATTACCCATTAGTGTAATTTTTGAAGTTACCCGAAAAGACAAATATAATTTTTTCAGATTTTAAAACATTTTTCAAGACGGATACTTCTTTTTAAATCTAATTCAGCAGGAAAAATTCAACAATAAATAAATAATTCAGCAATAATTCCATATTTTAAGTATAACATATTTTTATTTTTTTTAAAATGTTAAAAATTAGTTGAAAATGGGGACTTCATAAAGAAGTCCCCTAAATTCTCCAAACTATAGCTTTGAAGCTACCATTAATGTAGTTTCAGCAAGTCTTGTTGAATAACCCATTTCGTTATCGTACCAAGAAACCACTTTAACCATATTGTCGCCCATTGTCATTGTTAATGCAGCGTCAACAGTTGAAGATTGGCTTGAACCAATGAAGTCAGAAGATACAAGCGGTTCTTCAGAGTAGCAAAGTACATGACCATCAGCTGCAGCTTTAAGAGCAGCATTTACAGATTCAGCAGTTACAGGTTTTTCAGTTTCAAATACAACATCAACCACTGAAACGTCAGGTGTAGGAACTCTCATAGCAAAGCCGTTTAATTTTCCTTTTAATTCAGGAAGAACTAAAGCAACAGCCTTAGCAGCACCTGTAGTTGTAGGAACAATGTTTAAAGCACCAGCTCTTGCACGACGAGGGTCTTTGTGACCTGCGTCTAAAATTCTTTGGTCGCCTGTGTAGCTGTGAACTGTTGTCATCAAACCTTTAACAATGCCAAATTTTTCAGCAATAACTTTTGCAACAGGAGCCAAGCAGTTTGTTGTGCAAGATGCCATAGAAATTACATTGTGTTTAGCAGGGTCATATTCATTTTCGTTAACGCCAAGAACGATTGTTTTGTCTTCGTTTTTAGCAGGAGCTGAAATGATAACTTTTTTAGCGCCGGCTTGAATGTGTGCAGCAGCTTTTGTAGCATCTGTGTAGAAGCCTGTTGATTCAACAACAACTTCAACACCAAGTTCAGCCCAAGGAAGATTTGCAGGATCTTTTTCAGCAAAGAATTTAATTTTCTTGCCGTTAATTACCAGACCGTCTTCAACAACTTCAACAGTACCGCAGAATTTACCCATAACTGAGTCATATTTGAAAACATGAGCAGCGTTTGCAGGTGTTAAACCGGGGTCATTGATTGCAACATAATCAATTTTATCAAAAATACCTTCTCTGATGGCAGCACGCAATGTGTTTCTGCCGATTCTTCCAAAACCGTTAATCGCAACTTTCTTTGCCATATTTGGTCTCTCCTTCTATATAAAACTAACAGGTCATTTATATTACAAAAATACAAATTTTTCAAGCAAAATAAGACGCATTGTTTTTATTATGGTATTTTTATATTAGAAATTTTAAAAGGAACCTTTTTATCTATGATAAAAAATGTATGCGTGTTTGCATCTTCGTGTAATTTTTTAGAAAAAAGCTATTATAAAGAAGCAGAAATTTTGGGACAGATGATGGCTGAAGCAGGCTATAATATGGTCTATGGCGGAAGTTCTCTCGGGCTTATGTGGGCATGCGCAAAATATGTAAAAGCCGGCGGTAAAAAGATAATAGGCATTATGCCGGAAAAATTGAAAGATATGGCTGAAAACTCAGAATCCTGCGACGAATTTTACGTAACAAAGGGAATGCGTGAAAGAAAAGCCAAAATGGATGAAATGAGTGATGCCATAATAGCACTGCCAGGCGGCTTTGGAACGCTGGAAGAAGTAAGCGAAATGATTGTGCAAAAACAACTTGGATATAATAAAAAGCCAGTTGTATTTTTGAACACAAATGGCTTTTATGATAATCTTTTTAAATTTTTTGATAATATTTTGGAACAGAATTTTGCAAACAAAAAAGCAAGAGAGCTGTATTACATTGCAAATACACCCAAGGATGCCATTCAATACCTGCAAACCTATGTGGAACGCGACCTTGCAGTTACAAAGGAAGAAATTTATTCAAGGTAATAGACTTTATAATTTATGCAGCAGCATACTCGCTCAAATTATAATTTTCATTAATTTCATTAATATATGAAAACTTTTTTTGTCCACTTTTTCCGCTAAATTTGCCTAAGGCATTAAACACAGCAGAATAAACACTTTCTTTTATTGCTTGAAGATATAGGGTTAAGAAAGCTTTTTCAACAAAATTTTTATCAACATATAGAATAACAATGCTTATAATTGTTCTTACAAACAATTCTTTTTGTTCTCTATTTAAAGTTTTAAATTCTTTTTTCATGTCATTACCAAGCACAAATGACAAAACTTCCTTTAGTTCTGCCATACTACAATATGACAGCTTTTTGTCCCGGTAAAGATTGATGGTTTTTATAGAATAACTTGTTGCTCTCATCATAAAATTAAAAAAAGCAGAGCTGATAGAAATTTCGTTTATATGCAGCATCTTTACTACCTGCATTCTGGCATCGAAAAAGAACGAGATAAACTTTTCACTATCTAAATCTTTTTTATATTGTTTATGCAAATTATATTCATATAGTATAAAAAAAATAACACTTGCTAAAAGAAAATATGATATTGTATCTATAAGCATTATTATTCTCCTTTCGCATTTGTAACAGACATTTTTTCTATTTGTTTTTGATCAACGCCAAAACGATTTAAATATATTTCCAAAAAACGCCTGTTGTCATCAGCCAATCGTTCTATTTCTTTATCCTTCTGTTTTTTCATATCATTATAGTATTTGCTAAACTTCCAATCATCCATAAATTTGTATAACAAAGTTCCAACAACAAACAAAGCTGCAAAAACAATCATTTTATTATTGATATTAACATTACTAAAAGCAATTATTAAATTTGTTAAATTTTCAATCATATTCACTATTCCTATCATAATTATAACATAAATGTAAATTTTAAGACTTATAATTGAAAAAACAATATTTATAACTTATAACGAAATAACAACATTATACCAATATCAAAAACACTGCAGAAAAAATTCTGCAGTGTTTTTGTTTTACAACTTTTAACCTTAAAACTTACTTTTCATCCGCTTTTGATGCTTCATATTCAGAAATAATTGCTTCTTTTTGCTCAATTGATTTATCGGTCTTGTGTGCTTTAAATTTATTCACTGCAGCATCAACCATACTTCCAAGCGCCTTGCCTGCAAGAATTACTCCGGCAACTGCCCCTGCAACCAAAGCTGCTCTGCCGTATTTTGATGTTACAACTTTTTCTGCAACGGTCTTGAGCGTCTTTTTGCCTCCTGTTGTAAACGTATCCACTGTCACTTTGCCGGCCGCTTTGTCAAATTTAGTAAAACTGTTAAAAGCCGCGGCAAGTTTACTCTCTGTAATTTTGTCTGCCCTGTTAGCCAGCGCCCTTCGAACATCTGCCATGCAAGCACCGCCCGCAACGGCTCCGGTAAGTGTGCCTGCTTTCTTGCCGGCATTTGTTTTCTTGTATTGGTTCCCGTTATCCGTATAACCCAATTGTACGTTTGTAAGTTTGTTCATAATCTTTTTCCTTTCTTTAATTCTCTTGCCATTATAAAAACAAAGAAAATTTAGAAATTGTTCAAATTTTACAATTTAAAATACTAAATATTTAAATATTACTATTTACAATACATTTCAGCTTCATATAACTTAATATAAAATACCTGTAAGTACTAAACTTGGAATTAAAAAGAAATTAAAATTGTAATACTATGAGTATAAAGAAAGAATTTGGAAGACAAATAAAAAAACTGCGCACAGCAAACGGTTATACGCAGGAAAAACTATCAGAAATGATTGATATTTCCCAACGCGCATTGAGCAGCATAGAGCTCGGTAAAAACTTCGCAACGGCTGAAACTTTGGATAAAATCCTTGCTGCGTTTAATATTACACCCGAAGAATTATTTGCAACAAATTATCTTAAAGACCCTGATGAACTTTTGAAGATGATTAATAAAAATATAACAGAAATTGGCAATAATTCTGAAAAACTTGAAATTATATACAACCTTACAAAAAGCCTGAATAAAAAATAGACCTGACAATAGCCACAGGCGCCAAAATTACCGATGTTTAGTTGTAAAAAACAGGAAAACTTAGACTATTACAGACCCGCAGATTCCAGATCAATCTGTTTACAATATGCATTCAGCCTTGCCTGTCGCACATCACAAAACCCGCCAAACCCACACAAATACGGGCTTGTTATCTATCCCTGAGTAAAATTTTAGACATCTTAAAACTTAATGGAGCGGGGAACGGGGCTCGAACCCGCGACGTCAACCTTGGGAAGGTTGCATTCTACCACTGAATTACCCCCGCAAAAAATTTTAAACTAAAAAAGCCCTGATTTTGGGCTTTGCATTTAATGGAGCAAAATTTACATAAGTTTCAGCTTGCATATGCAAAACCTGACAAAATCGAAACCTTATCCGGCAAAATCTCTAACCCCAATGTTTTAAAAGTGGAGCGGACGACGAGGCTCGAACTCGCAACAACTTGCTTGGAAGGCAAGGACTCTACCAATTGAGTTACGTCCGCAAATATTAAGTTTTCAATGTTTCTGCTTTCTGTAACTCAATTGGAGTTTGCGGTCAAGCCACATTTACCTTTGGTAAAATGAGTTACGTCCACACTTAACGATGAAATTTTTAAGAAATTTGCTTTCCGTTAAAAATTTCAAACAGGCATTTGGTGTGTAAAGTCTGACAGACAACCTGCACCATACCCGATGCTATTAATTATTAAGTTGTCAAAATAGCATAAAAACCGCTACCCTTATTTTATACAACAAATCCTGTCTTATTTCAAGAGAAAATAAAAAAGAAAAACTTATTCCCGTACGGAAATAAAATATAAAGCCAAAAGTTGTGCCTGATGATATCAAAAGACAGATTGAAATACTGCCGCAAGCCCTTGCAGATTCAACAAAAGAAGTGGATGAAAAATTTGGATATAAATCAGAAATCGGACAAAAAATTATTGAATATGTGAATAAAAACATCAAAAATGTTGAAAAATATATCTGAAAACTTTTACCCTTTTTAAACGACCCAGCACGATTGAAAAAATGATACAATTGACTGGTTAGAAACTGTATCCAAAAGGAAAAAATATGCTTCAAGCCGTACCAAAAGTAATAACCCAGGCATTTACGGGTAGTTTTATAAAAAAAATCTCGCAATATCTCCACGATTGTATAAGAGAAGAAGTAAAATCATCCACATTCCGCAACTTAAAAGGAGATAAGGATAATAAATGGGTGTTTTTAGACGGGGAAGAAAAACTTTTCACCGCCTTTGATACGCCTTTGATGCTGGATGGTGCTAACAGTTTTTTAACAGAACTTATGGTTCAATCCGATATGAGCCAGAAAGAAAAATATTTAATTTACGGTTTTATGTTTTTGGTCGGAAAAAACGGTAAAAGCCGTAAAAACAATGAATTTTTGACCCCTCTTTTGTATGTACCCTGCAAACTGGAGCGCACAGGGAAAAATATAAAATTAACAGCTGAAGATGACATCCTCTCTTTAAATACAGGTGCCTTGGCGCAGCTTATTAAAAAAGACGAGGAAGAAGAGGTGGATGCTTTGCTATCAGGACTTTTAGAAGTAGTACCCGAGCTGCCTTTAAATGAGGATGCACTTGAAATATTTTTAACCACACTGAAATCTGTCGTACCAGATGTGGAAATAAGCACAGCAAGTGCATTTACGGAAGATGATTCCCTTGATTACCATGCAGATGCTGATGAATTTTATTCAAACACAATTGAAAGCCTTGATGAACTTGAAGAAATAGACTATGACGCCATTGAAACAATGAAGCAAAAGCCGAAAGTAAAGGTGGAAAAGCTATGTCTGCAAAGAAAACAGGCTGTTATATTAACCAAAAGACCATCAGTCACAGCGGGGGTGCTTCATGAACTTTTACAAATAGGTGAAAAACCTTTCGGAACAATAAAAGAAACCGCCCTAAACATTATTCAGGAAGAATATTTAACATCAAAAGGCAAGCAGGTACCCGTAAAAGAGCCTGAAATTAAAGATTTCTTCCCTGTAACTCCGCTTTCTTTGAGCGATTCCCAGGAAGACGTGATAAGAAAAATTGAAGAGAATGATTTCCTTGCAGTATACGGACCTCCGGGCACGGGAAAATCCCAAACCATTGTAAATCTTGTTTCCCACCTTATTGCAAACGGCAAAACAGTGCTTGTGGCAAGCAGAATGGATAAAGCTGTAGATGTTGT
>CAJULH010000011.1 GCA_910587175.1 Candidatus Gastranaerophilales bacterium
TATACATTATTTTTTGAAAAAGGGGAAATATGTTTAAAGATGAAAAGAAAAGAAATACACTCTCTAATGAGCTTGCACAAAAAAGCACAGTAGATACGGTTGTATTATTCTTTATATTTTTGGTTTTATATGTTGTTGTAGAACATACGGAACTTGAGCCTATCTTAATTACCGCAATTATTGTTCTTCTTTTTATCCTTGCAGTTTTTGTTTTTGAATTTACAAAAAAACAGGTAAAAAAAAGTATTGATAATGTTGTATATGATGTAATCGACCAGACTAATGATGAAACTAAAAAGATAGAAAGCATTACAAACAGCCAAAAAGAAAATATTAACCTCTCCTTTGTGAAACTTACAAATATTGTTTCCCTTCTTGAAAATTTAAAAGAATATATTACATCGATGAATGATGTTATAAATGTGACAAGAGAAAAAACCCATCATTCTCTCGATTTTACAAACACAGAACATCTGGCTGTAAAAGCCAATATTGAAAAGATGTTTGCAATAAGGCATAAAATTCAGACCATTGCAGAACTTATTTTGGAATTATCCGAATTTATCCAGTCTATTTCATCTACAATCGGCGTTGTAGAAGATATTGCGGAACAGACAAACCTTCTTGCCCTAAATGCTGCAGTTGAGGCTGCAAGAGCAGGGGAGCACGGTAAGGGTTTTGCTGTTGTTGCGGGTGAAATTAGAAAACTTGCCGACGAATCAAAACAGGCTACAACAAAGATTACATCTTTAATTACAGATATTCAGCAAACTACAAATTCTACAGTTATGGCAACAGAAGAAGGTACTAAAGAAATTGAATCCGGTATTGATTTGGCGCACAGTATCGGAAGTAATATTGAACAGCTTATAGGTTTTATGAATGAAATCTCTGTCAGTGTAAATGAAATAATAGCATCTTCCGATAAGCTGAACAAAGATACGCAAAATACCGGCGGATACATAAAAGAACTTACAGATATGCTTGAAGTTAATTTTAAAATAAATGAAGAAAATTATAAAAATATTGAAAATCTTCATTCTTTAACAAAATCCTTTAAAACAAGCATTTTAGATGAATAAGAAATATTTTGGACAAGACCGGATTTTATAAGATGGAATTTTTACAGGAAGAATTTGATGAGATTTTAAATATTTTCCAGCAGGAAGGCGGGGAAATATTACAGTCTATGGATAAAAATCTTCTTATTCTTGAAAAAAAACCAAATAATATTGATGTTGCAATGCAGTTATTCAGAGATGCCCACAGTCTTAAGGGTTCAGCCAGAATGCTTGGATTTAACAGCATACAAAATATTGCACACAAAATTGAAGATATTCTGGGTCTTGTAAAAGAAGAAAAGCTTATCCCTACTTCATATATAACAGATACTATATCAAATGCTCTTTCCTGCGTTTCTATGCTTATTGAAAAAACGATAGAGCAAAAAGCGGAATATACAACAGATGAAGTCAATATTCATATAAAAAAACTTGAACAGATTACAGAAGAATTTGAAGAAAACTCCTCTGCAAAAACTGTTTCAGAAAAAGAGGCTGTTAAATTTTCCGAGATGAGGAAAAAAATTTTAAAACACCTCTCTAATATTGAAGATTATCTGACGGGGATAATATTTATATATTCTAAATGTGCCCAGGAGAATGATTTTAGCCAGATAGGAGATATGCTTCCCGTTTTAAACCAGCTTTCCGAGGTGCTTTTTGAAATCGGGCTTGGTGATATGGACAAAATTGTCCGCGATATTATCGAGCTTCTTGAAAAATCTGTTTTGCCAAAAGTATCCGGGTCGGCTGACGGTCGGGAAAACAAAAGAGATGAGTCAATTCTTGAATTAAACCTTAAAATAAATGAACTTGTACAATATTTTAACGGCGTATGCAAATATGAGGACATCAAAGCAAAGAATTACTATGAAAATGCGTACAAGCTTATTTCAAAGGAGCCAAAAGCTTTCAAAAATGAAGATGCAAAGGATACAACCCCGTCTGATAAATTAAAAGAAAAAGAGCTTTTGGAACTTATAAAAAATATTTCAGAAAAAGTTCCGACTCTTCTGGAGAACAAGATTAATCTGGCTGAAATAAAAAGCCTTATCAATGAAACAATATCAAGAATTGAAGAAGGCAATTTTAAAAAAATATTCATTACCGTCTTAAGAATTATTGCAATGTATGAAAACAACAATACCCCTTTTGATAAAGATACCATTGCTGTTATAAAAGAAATTGCCGAAACTGCTGAAAAAATCATACAAAACAATTTTTCTAAAAATTCATTTAAAGATTCATCAGAAGATATTGAACTTTTAAACCAAAAAGCAATAATTATCGAACAAATGGTGCAGTTTTCAATAAACAGCAAACCGCAAATTCAAAATAAAAAAAGTAAGACAAAAATTAAAATGCAGCAGCTGAGCTCTAATGATTGGCTTGTGAATTTTGATACGACGGCAATTAAGACCCTGAGAGTAGATTCCAGCAGGTTAGACCAGCTTGTAAATCAAATCGGGGATTTAATTGTTACAAGAATCAAAACACGCGAATTGATGATTCTTGCTAAAAATATTCAGAATGAATTTATGGAATGGCAAAAAAACTATCATAAAGTGGGATACTATATGAAGTTTTTTGACAAAAAATATCTTGCAAACCCCTTTGGGGAAGAAGCTGCAAGAAATATACAGTCTTTTATCGGATACAACAAGCAGCTTATGGCTTTGCACAGCACAAATTCAGAAAGAATGAATGCCCTTATAAACAGCGTTGATGTTTTGATGAAACAGCTTCAGGAAAATAATTCAAAACTTTATTCAACATCTGCAGAGCTTGAATCAATGGTAAAGAAAATGCGTATTTTACCGCTTTCTACCGTATTTGGTCTTTTCCCAAGGATGGTGCATAACATTGCAAAAGATAAAGGCAAAGAGATTGATTTTCAAATAGAAGGGGCTGATGTTTCTGCCGATAAGAAGATTATTGAAGATATTAAGATTCCCATTATGCATATAATAAGAAACTCAATCGACCATGGAATAGAAACTCCTGATGAAAGGGAAAAAGCTGGCAAAAACAGGGTGGGAAGCATTCTGATTCAGGCTATTCAGAAGGAGAGTAAAATTATAATCAACATTAAAGATGACGGCAGGGGAATAGATGTTGAAAAGATTAAACAAAGAGCAATAGAAAAAGAACTCCTCTCTTCTGATGAAATAGAAAACCTTCCTGAAGAGCAGATTGTAAATTTAATATTCTATCCGGGTTTTTCAACGGGAGATACAGTTACAGAACTTTCCGGCAGGGGTCTTGGTCTTGATATTGTACACACAAAAATATCCCAGCTGAATGGCAGAATAGATGTTTATTCAGAGCTCAATAAGGGTACTCTTGTTACAATGGAACTACCTACAACCATTGCTACATTGAGAACTTTTATTATTATGGAACAAGGGCAGTTATACGCACTGCCTGCTTCATCTATCCAGACAGTTCTAAGAATTGATCCTCATGATGTATTTATAAGGGATGGCAAAAACCAGTATATTCACAACGGCGAAGTTATTCAGGTTTATACGCTATCCCAGATTTTAGAACTTGAAAATAAACCAAGAGTAAATGACAAATATACTCTTGTTATTGTCCAGTCTGAAAATTCAAGACTTGGAATCATTATTGAAAAATTAATCGGCGACCAGGAAATTTTACACAAAAAACTATCACCTCCTTTATTCAAGGTAAAAAATATTGCAGGGATAACAACTCTTGCAAGCGGTGAAATGTGTCTTATCTTAAATATGACAGATGTTCTAAACACAACAATATCAAGAAAAGTGGCAACAAATATTATTCCTTCCGTAAAATCATCCGAAAGAGAGGCTAACGCTAAAAAGAAAATCCTTGTTGTGGATGATTCTCTGACCACAAGAACACTTGAAAAGAATATTCTTTTAAAATGCGGATATCAGGTGGAAGCTGCAAGCGATCCGCAGGAAGCAATAAAGCTTTTAGAAAATAATAAATTTGATTTAATAATTACAGACCATGAAATGCCTTTTATGACAGGGTTTGAATTTGTGAAATATTTAAAGACTATAAACGGATATTCCAATGTACCGGTAATTGTTCTGACATCCATAAAGAAAACCATTCTTGAAAAATTATACGAACAGCTCGATATTTCTGATTTTATACAAAAAGAAAACTTTGAACAATCTAAATTCCTTGAAACCATACAAATGCAATTAAAGAAAACGAAATAGATTCAGGCGCATTTAAAGATGGATATAAACGGATTTAAAAAAAACTATATGACACAAGCTTCTTGTTTAGAGCACAGTAAACTTGTTTCAAATTTAAGTGTAAAGTTTTTTAAAAAACTTTTAAATTTTTTTCCGTTTCTGAAAGAATATGACAATGACTATGACCTCACCCTTTTGAAATACGGGGCTCTGCTGCACGATATAGGGGCTGCTTTTGAAAAAAAATTTGACCGGGGTCATCATAAAATAGGGCGGGATTTAATTTTAGAAAATAAAATAACCGGTCTTGATGAAGTTGGCAATTTAATAGTTGCAAATATTGTAAGATACCACAGAAAATCCCTTCCTGATATAAAAAAACATAGATATTATGAAATGTTAAATGAAAAAGACAGAAGAAAAACTGATGTTTTTGCATCAATTGTAAGACTTGTGGATGCTTTTGATTACAATCATTTCAATATAATAGAAGATATCGGCGTGAAATATGAAAAGTCTGAAAACTTTTTGACATTAACTTTGGGCATCAATATAATGTTGAATATCGGGTATGTAGAGGTTTTAAACAAGAAGAAACGATTCTTCGAAAAAGTATTCGATACAGAGGTTTTGTTTAATTGATTAAATTTAAACACAAAATTGCATATGCAGTATTGCCGCTATTTATGTTTTTTGGTATGCAGGGCTCTTTTGCTATCCCTACCATTAATGCAGGTATTTCTGTTGATTATATCAAGGATGTGAATGAAAATGTCATTTATAAATCACCTGTAAATTTTATAGATATTCCAAAAATGGATTATTCTGATATTGGATATTTTATTAAATTTAAACCTTTGAATATGCTATCAAGCGGGGAGCTTGTTTTAAAAAGATATACAGAAAAGAAAAATTTTATACTAAACCAAAATGCTTCAATACCGAGTGTTTACAATATTTCATTTAAAAATGGCGGAGAAGTGGAGTTTGCAAAAAATTCAGCCGGTATTGAAGATTTAGTCAAAAAAAATCCAAATCGTCCAGAGTATCTTTATGCTTATGCCATAAAACTCCGGGATGAAAAAAAATATGACGCAGCGATTCTTCATATAGATAAGGCTTTGGGCTTTGATGAAGAATATGCTCTCGGACATTTTTTAAAGGGTGATATTTTAAGGGCAATGGGGAAATTTAAAGAGGCTGCAAGAGAATATCTTACAACTGTAAGCATTAATCCATACTGTACTGATGCTTATTTTAATATTGCAAAAATGCTTGAAGCATTTGGCAAAGACGAACTTGCCCTGAATTATTATGAAATGGCATATTCTGTGAGTCCTAATGACCTTGAAATCAGAAACCAGATTTTAAAGCTGAACAGGAAAATATACGGGCGAGGCGTAAACGTTGCTTTTGGCGGATAGTTTATTTATGTTTTGAAATTAATTCTTTGATTAAACTAATGAACTCTTCCCTGTCTTTTTTCGGGTATAAGATTTCGCAGCATGTTCCGTATTTTAAAAGTCTTTTAAAGAGTTCGTTTTTGTCCTCATCCTTATTTGAGACAACAATGTAATCATTATATTCTGTTACTATTTCTCCCTCTCTTATAGAATATGCGTTTTTTAATCTTCCCGATATTTTAAATGTTGTTATCATTCCAAAATCTGTATTTTGTGCTTTTAGTGGCATTTCTTTAGCTTCGCTTATTTTATCAAGCGAAAAATTTTTATTTACGTTGTTTTTAATATCGTATCCTTTTAAACATACGGAATCTTTAAAGTAGTGAAATTTTACGGGCACAATTGAATATTCTTTATCTTCATATATTATCTTTACCCTTTGTGGAGTTTCGTTTAAAAATTTTGAAAGCATTTCAATTTTTCCTCTGTATTTCAGGGATATATTGGCACATGGGAAATTATCCGTATTTTGAATGTTTTGGTAAATTCTTTTGTAAACAGCATTTTCTTCCTTGCCCGAAAGTGCAAACAGTTTTTCTAAAAATTTTAAAAATTCTTCATAGTCTGTTTTGGAGCTTAAGTCTTTTGCGTTTTTTTGAAATCCGGCAAGTGTATCAAGTTCTATATCATTAAGATAAAGAACGGGATATTTTATATAGAATTTGCTCTTTCTTTTTTGAATATCGCAGCCCGCCTTTCTTAATGTTGCAAAATATTTGGAGATTGTTTCCCTTTCTATAAATATTTCATCATCTTCAAATCTGTCCAATATTTCATCTATGCTTAGAGGGTTTTCAACAAGAAGTTTTAGAATTTTAATTATTTTTGCAGGTGTTGAAAGGCTCTTTGCGGATGCTGCACCTTTTGTTGTCATGATGTTTCTCCGTATTTTTTAAGTATTTCTTTTAAGGCGTCTGTATATTTTCTTTCTATGTCCTTATTTTTTATTGAAATCAGACCATCTCCAAAACTTAAAAGTCTTTGGACTGCCATAAAATCATTGTCAGACTTTAATTCTATCTCTATGTAGTTTTTAGTTTCTTTTAAAATCTTTTCTTCATCTAAAAAACCGGTAGCGTTTCTGCCCTCAGGTGTAATTTTACAAATTATTTTTTTCACAGCAGGCTTTTTTAGACTTTCTTTTGTGTTTAACATTTTTATGGTTTTTATAATATTATCTGCCCTCAAGATGGTGCTTCCTGTGTAATTTTTTGATATTCCTGTAATATACAGTTTTGAGCCGTTATATTTTATTCCTTTTAATTTTATCTGAATTTCTTTTATTCCTGAATTTGGTGAATTATAAAGGAGAATAACCTCTTTTTTCCTTGCAGACAGAGCGTTTAATTCTTTTAAAGTTTTAAAATCGATATTTGAAAATTGATGAAAATTCATAAGTTCGTTTATATCATTTTCATCTTTAATAAGCGGTGTAATTTTTTCAAAAAGCCCGTAAAGCCTCACTATATATTCCCAGTTTGAAAGTTTTATGAGTGCTTCTTTTGTTCTTAATAAAACGTTTAATTCTTTTCTTGTGAGATTAAACTGTATCGGGCTCCAGTTTATTTTATATCTGTATTTATTGGCTTTGCCTGTATTTTGAATTTCAAACCCGGCAGCTTTAAGTGTGTTTATATCAAGCCTGAGTGTTTCTTTTGAAATATTTGTAATATAAGGATTTTTTGATAATCTTTCTATGATTTCGCCCTTTGTCAGGGGTTCCCTTAAAAGTAAATCCAGTAAAATTAATGTTCTAAAGCCCGTAGATGAAGCTTTTTGTTTTAATTCCATAAATATTCTTCTTCAAACTAAATTCAGCGTCCTGTTTATTATACAATGTTAAGTTGTGTAAAGTCAAACTTTATAATATTGTTACTTTTTGTTATAATATTCTACAGCTTAGGTTTAATAAAAAAGGAGTATCTTTTTAATGTTGTCTAAAGAGTTAAGTGATGCTGAATATGAGCAGCTTCTGGGTCAGTATGAGTACAAATTTCAAAAAGGTGATTTAGTTAAAGGCACTGTATGCGGTTATGATTCCGAGGGAGTAATTGTTGATATTGGTGCAAAAACAAGTGCTATCTGCCCGGAACGCGAAGCAAAATTAAACCGGGAAGACAACATTGAAGATATCCTAAAAAAGGATGAAACTTATGAATTCTTAATCGTCAGAGAGGAAGATGAAGACGGACGCTTTACCGTTTCATATAAAAAGGTTGCATCTGCATACAACTGGAAACAACTTGAAGAAATTAAAGAAGCTGATAAGGTCATTGAAGGAACTGTTGTTCAAACGGTTAAAGGTGGTGTTCTTGTTGAAGTTATGGGAATAAGAGGCTTTGTGCCGTCATCCCATCTAAGGGCAAAAGAGATTGAAAATATTGTAGGACAGACGATTGAGCTTAAAATTTTAAGCATTGATGTTTCGCAAAATAATTTTATTCTTTCAAACAGAAAAGTTTATGCAGATTCTATAGAAGACATTAAAAAAGATGTTTTCGGACAGCTTGAAGTTGGTCAGGTTGTAAAAGGTGAAGTTGTAAGAATCGCAGACTTTGGTGCATTTATTGATATCGGCGGAGTTGATGGACTTTTACCGTTGTCTCAAATCAGTTGGAGATGGGTTGATCATCCAAATGATATCTTAAAGGTTGGGGAAAAAATCAATGTTGAAATTATAGGTATTGATTTTGATAAACAAAGAGTTTCCCTGAGTCTTAAAAACTTGGAACCGGATCCCTGGATTGAAGCAAAAGGTAAAATCCAGGAAGGTGCCGTTGTCAAAGGAAAGATAACAAGAATTAAACACTTTGGCGCATTTGTTGAGGTATATCCTTGTGTAGAGGCGCTATTGCCGCAAAATGAGCTTGTGCAATATCAAAATGAACACGGCACAATTTTAGATGTGGGTGATGTTATAGACACTGTGATATTGAAATTCAATCCCGATGATAAGAGAATTTCTCTAAGCACAAATTTGGATGATGCGCAGAAATAACATTTGACAGCTATTTTGTATCTTGAAAAATGCAGAAAATGGGTTAAAATATGAATACAGGCATGGGTGCCGATTACACCCACACCTGCAATCCTAAATAAATAGGACTTTGAGTGCTAGAGCTAATGTTATTAAAAGCATTAGCTCTTTTTCGGTAATTTCAACTAACATTTAACCTCCTTTCTATGGTAGTTGAAATGTTTGTTGAAATCTTTAGCCTGTATTCAATTTTCAAACTTCTAAATATAATCTTTAAACAATATCTATTAATGGCAGTTTTATTAAAAATTCCGTTTTTTCTTCATCAGATGATGTAAGCTCAATTGTTCCAAGCTGTTCCGCAAGGTATTTTCTGCAAACACTAAGTCCTATGCCAAATCCCTCTTCTCTTGTTGTGAAGCCGTCTTTAAAGATTTTAGATTTTGTCTCTTCATCAATTGCTTCACCATGGTTTTGAATTGAAATTTTTGCGTTTGAATCATCTTTTGAAAGTTCTACAATAATCTCGTCATCGGATGTAAATTGATTCGCGTTTTTAATTACATTGTTTAAAACAGATAAAAATTTTCCCTCATCAATCAAAACCTTTCTTTTGTCATTTTCAAGGGTGGAATTAATAAAAATTATTTTATTATTATTTTGCTTTACAATTTCTTCAAACATTTCAACTGAATGTGGAATGACATCCTCTATAAGCATTTCTTTAAGGTTTAAATTTTCAAACTGTTTTAATTCATTTAATTCCATTGCAATTAAAGAAATTGATTTTCTAATTAAAGAAGACGTTTTGTCGTCTGCAAATTTTTTCTCTAAAATCTTTGAATAAATATCTAAAACACTTAATTGGTTTCTGATTTCATGGCTTGTATGGCGTATTTTATCCTTTAGCTCCCTGCAGTCGTCTTTTGGTTCATAACTAAGAGCCTGGTCTTTAAATTCATTTTCGGATGCTGCTTCGTTGAAGTTTTTCAAAATGTTTGCTATGCAAGCGTTTAAAAGCTCGTTTTCACGACGTTCCGGTTTATATGAATAAAATTTTTCAGATAAGTCTTTTTTTGAATTTTCCATCAAAAGTTCAAATACCTGGTTTACGCTTTTTGAATTTACCATAAAATAAATATGTGAATTTTCTTTTTTTGGATCATCTGAATAATCCCAAATAAAAACAGCATTGTATCTAGAAGATGTCAAAAGTATGAATTCAAGCTCAACTAAATCGTCTCTAATTGCAATATCGGGGTCAAGAAAATTATACATTTCAATATTTCTTGAATATTCAAGTCTTTTTATTATTCCGTCAAGTCCATCTGTGTTTTTAAATCTGTGGAAAATCATTGAAGGAACATTTTCATTTGCCAGGGGCTCTAACATGCAGCGCACTATTGAGACGATACTTTTTTTTGAAAACAAACTCTTTATCAGTCTGTCGTCAGACAATATTAAATTTTTTAAATTTTTTTGAAACTTATCCATTTGAAAATCTTTCATTTTAAATATAAAAGCCCGGGCTTTAAGTTTAAAAGACCGGGCGTAAAACCTGAAAACAGCCTTTGGTTAAACTGCAATTTTGATATTTTGTCTGTTCATAAAACCTTTGTTTATTGCATATAAAACAGCTTGTGTTCTGTCATTTACCTGCAGTTTCTGGAAAATGTTATTAACATGGGTTTTAACCGTAGTTTCAGAAATAAACAATTTTTTTGCAACCCCTTTGTATGTAACTCCCTGGGTTAAAAGACCAAGTACTTCTTCTTCTCTGTTTGTAAGATAATTTAAAAGATTTTCTTCATCATTTTGGGCGTTTTGTTTTTCGTTCTTTTCAAAATTTTGGAAATAATCAAAGAATTTAGAGCATAAAACATTTGGAAGATAAACTTTTCCCTGCGCTACTTCATCAAGTGCATGGATTAATTGCGCTGAAGCCATAGTTTTTAAAATATATCCTTTTGCACCGGTTTTCATTGCTCTGAAGATTAAATCTGCATCATCATATCCTGTAAGAGCTATTACTCTTGTTTTAACGTTTAATTTTTCAATTTCTGAAATTGCAGTGATGCCGTCAATATCCGGCATGTTCATATCCATTAAAACGATATCGGGCTGATATTTTTTAATTAAAGAAAGTGCAACATTTACATTTCCTGCATTTGCAATTACTTCATAATCATTTTCAAGATTGATTAATTCTCTTATGCCTGAAGCATGGTCATAATTGTCATCTACAACGATTACTCTTGTTTTTCTTTGAAACTCAGCTCTTCTCATCTTATCCTCCGCTTTTATAATTTTTTGATACTTTTTAATTTGAATGATGTAATCTATTTGGCTGATTACACTTGAATAATACCCTGTCAGGAGGAGTTCTTCATCAATAAAAGGGTTGAATTTAGTGCGTTTGAGGGGGATAAGATTATCTAGACCTTAAGATCTATTTTTCATATAAAACCTTTATGTGATAAGCTTTTTTATAATGTCAATACAACTTATAAACACTACAGGAAAATAATATTTAAAGGGGAGAAAAAGAAAATAAACGAAAACTTTTTCTTTTCATCTAGTCAACAAGGGCTATTTTTCAATTGAACTTAGCAAATTTCCTTTGTTTGTTATATAATTGGTTCAGGATAAATCAGAGGAAATTAATGGATTTTCATATTGGGGAACATTGGGTAGTTAATATTTTGGGCTTAAATGTCCATATGGACACGCTTATTACGATGTGGACGGTTATGCTGCTCATCATTATCCTTTCTTTAATTGCTGTTTTGAATTTAAAATTGATTCCGAATAAATTTCAGGCAGCTTTTGAAAACATTGTAAGTATTTTTGTCGGGATGACGAAAAATTTAGGCGGGATGAAAGCTGCAAATGCAACGCTTTTAATGTGCATATTCTTGTTTATAATCCTTGGAAATATGATAGGGCAATTACCCTGGAAATTAATTCATCTGCCGCAGGGCGAATTTGCTTCTCCTACAAATGATATCAACGTAACAGCGGCTCTTGCTGTTATAGTTCTTATATATTATATTATGCAAGGCATTGTTGAAAAGGGTCCCTCATATTTTAAACATTATTTTAAGCCTATGCTTTTTATGACGCCTTTTAATATTCTGGAAGATTTTACAAGGCCTTTGACTCTTGCAGTCCGGCTTTTTGCAAATATTTTAGCAGGCGAAATTTTAATTATGGTTTTAGGCGGCTTGGTGTTTATGCTTTTAACGCCGGAAACAATCTTAAGTTTCACCCAAAATGTGCTCCATGGGCTTTTGCCTAGTTCCTGGGTGTATAATATAGGTCTTTTCTTTGGCTCACTTTTGCCTTTGCCTATAATGTTTTTTGAACTGTTTGTAGCGTTCATCCAGGCGCTTGTATTTACACTTTTAACCTGTGCATACATTGAAACGGCAACGGCAAAGAATCACTAAAACATAAAAAGGCGCATTTTTAAAATAAGCGCAAAATAAATAAAAAATAACAAAATAAAGGAGAAATAAAAAATGGAAACAGCAGCTGTAAAATTATTATCAATGGGTATTGCAATTGGTCTTGGGGTATTAGGACCCGGTATTGGTCTTGCACTTGCAACAAAAGCAATTATTGAAAGTATTGCAAGACAGCCTGAAGCAGAAGGTCAAATTTCAAAATACTTTTATATAGGTGCCGGTCTTATTGAAGCATGTGCAATCTATGCCCTTCTTGTTGTAATTTTAATTGCATTTGTAATTAAGTAGGTGTCATCTAAAGGATAATAAGGATTAAAAATGCTTTTAGAATTTGACGGAACGTTTATTTTTGCAACTTTAAGTTTCATTGTCTTTGTTTTGATAATGAATGTAATTTTATACCGCCCCATAACAAAAATTATGGAAGAGCGGCAAAAATTTTACGATAAAAATAAAAGTACCGTTTTAGAGTCAAAAAGAAAAGCGGAAGAAGTTCTTGAAAACAAAGAAAAAGAAATTCTTGATGCAAAGCTTAAAGCCTCAGATATCCTGCAGACTACACAAAATAAAATAAAAGAAAACAGGGAAAACACTCTGAAAAACAAAAAGGAAGAAGTTTTAGCAAAAATAAAATCAAACAATGCAGCTTTAGATAATGATAAAAAACAAGCAAAAGAAGACCTTAAAAAAGAGGTTGAAACCTATGTAAAAATGACTGTTTCAAAGGTTTTGGATTCTGAAATTCAGGATATAAATATTGATTCTTCATTACTCCAAAATGCAATGGAGGGGGAACGATAGAATGGAAAATATGACTCTCTATCAAAAAATACTGGAATCTAACCTTATTAATTTTATTATAATGGTGTCAGTTTTGGTGTTTATCTTCAAAAAAGCAAAGCTTGGAGTATTCTTTGACAAAATGGCTGATGAAATTAGAAATTCCGTGATGTCAAGTGCTGATGCTGCACAAGCTGCCTTGAAAGAGTATAAAGAGGCTAAGAGAAGTACCAGAAATACGGAGTCTGAAAAGGCTGAAATTTTAAATAAGGCTAAAAATTCAGCTTTGAATATGGAAAATTCCGCTAAGGAACATCTTTTAGGTGAAGAAAAGCTTTTGGATGAAAAGTGCGCCGAAAAAATAAATGATGATGTAAACCGGGTGAAAAACAAAACCGCGGATGAGATTTTTGATGTTATTGTAAAATTATCGGAAGAAGAAGTAAAAAGATGTCTTTTATCCGCTGATAACGGTATAGGAATGCAAAAAGCAATTTTAGATAAGAGCATAGATGAAATTGAAAACTTAGGGGAGATAAAATTCTGATGACAGCAGTTGTTTCTTCGCCTAAAAATTTAAAACCTGCAAAAAGGTATTCTAAAGCATTAATGGAAATGGCTTTAGATGCTAATGCAAAACATACAGAAGTTCAAAAAGAACTTGGTTTTATTTTAAATACGGTAAATGAAAACCGGGATTTAAAAGAATTTATTCAAAATCCTGTGATATCAAAGAAAGATAAAAAAGAAGTTTTAGATAAGATTTTTAATGGCAAAGTTTCAGCTTCGCTTTTAAATTTTTTGTTTCTCCTTTGTGAGAATAACAGGCTAAATATTCTGGATGATATTTTTTCATCTTTTGTGCTTGAAATTAACAAAATGGAAAACACCGTAGATGCGATTATAACAAGTGCCGTTCCTTTGGATGATGCGCAAAAAGAAAGATTGATTTCAAAACTGCAAAACAAAATAAAGACAGATAAGGGAAATATAAAAGTTAACCCGGAATTTCAAATTGACGAGGCAATTTTAGGCGGTATTGTCGTTAAAATTAATGATACAGTAATTGATTTAAGCATCAGAAAAAAGTTTGAAAATTTAAGAAGTTTAAAAAATATAAGAACAGGGGCAGCGGAAAGGTAAAACTGTATGCAGACAATTTCAGCTAGTGAAATCTCAAATATAATAAAGTCTAAAATTGAAAACTACAACAATGGTTTGGAAGTTTCAAATACGGGTACTGTAATTGAAGTAGGTGACGGTATTTCAAGAATCTATGGACTAAAGAATGTTATGTCATCAGAACTTGTTGAGTTTGATGATGGCAAAGGAACTCTCGGAATTGCACTGAATCTTGAAGAAGACAATGTAGGGGTTGTAATTTTAGGAGATTATACCCAAATTAAAGAAGGGATGAACGTAAAAGCTACAGGAAAAATTGCATCCACTCCGGTAGGCGATGCACTGATTGGAAGAATAGTAGACCCCACAGGCATACCTTTGGATGGCAAAGGGGAAATAAAGACAGATAAAACCCGCCCGATTGAGCGTATAGCACCCGGGATTATCTCAAGAAAATCAGTACATCAGCCTCTTCAGACTGGTCTTACTGCAATTGATGCGCTGACACCTATAGGCAGAGGACAGAGAGAATTAATCATTGGTGACAGACAAACCGGTAAAACTGCAATTGCCCTTGATACAATAATTAACCAGAAAAATGAAGATGTTATATGTATATATGTTGCGATTGGTCAGAAAAAATCAACCGTTGCCCAGCTTGCAAAGACTTTGGAAGAAGCTGGCGCTATGGATTATACCATTATTGTGTCAGCCTCTGCTGATGATTCCGCCCCGCTTCAATACATTGCCCCTTATGCCGGATGTGCTATGGCAGAAGAATTCTTAGACCAAGGCAGGCATGCGCTTATAATTTATGACGATTTGACAAAACATGCACAGGCATACCGTTCTATGAGTTTGCTTTTAAAAAGACCGTCAGGGCGTGAAGCATACCCGGGGGATGTTTTCTATCTGCATTCAAGGCTTTTGGAGCGCGCCTGCAAGCTTTCAGATGAACTTGGCGGAGGCTCAATAACTGCTCTTCCTATCATTGAAACCCAGGCGGGAGATGTTTCAGCCTATATTCCGACAAATGTTATTTCAATCACCGACGGACAGATATTCCTTGAGACAAATCTTTTTAACGCGGGGCAAAGACCAGCCATTAATGCCGGTATTTCTGTTTCACGTGTGGGCGGTGCAGCGCAGACAAAGGGTATTAAACAGGTTGCAGGACAATTAAGGCTTGATTTAGCCCAATACAGGGAACTTGAAGCCTTTGCGCAGTTTGCATCAGACCTTGATGCCGCAACAAAAGCCCAGCTTTTAAAGGGTGAAAAACTTACCCAGATTTTGATTCAGCCGCAGTATAAGCCGCTTTCCGCTGCAAAGCAGGTCTCAATCCTCTTTGCCGGTAATGAAGGCTTCCTTGATAATGTTGAAAACTCCAGAATTCAGGAATATAAAGACAAATGGTTTGAATATTTTTCATCAAATCTTTCAGACCTTGAAAAAAGACTAAATGAAGGTGCAAAGCTTGAAGACGATGATAAAAAGCTTTTATGTGAACATCTTGAAACCTTTACAAGCAGCATATTCAATTCTGCAAATAAATAGTGACATTCCAAGGCTCAAGGTTCCCCTGCGGGACAATGCTTTAAAATCAGGAAAAACCATATGGCGAATTTAAGAAACATTAAAAACAGAATTTCAAGTATAAAAAACACGCAGAAAATAACACGTGCAATGAAGATGGTGGCTGCAGCAAAGGTGAAAAAGGCTGAGGCTGCGGTTAAAATGTCCCGTCCTTTTACCTTTGAATTGTACAGAATGTTCATAAAGGTGTACAACGCAGTGGGTAAAAGTGAATTTGAATCTATTAAAACAAAGTATGCTATAGATAACTATCCTGCCCTTTTAAATTCAAGGGAGGTAAACACGGTTGCCCTTGTTGTAATATCTTCAAATAAGGGGCTTGCAGGTGCATACAGTGCAAATATTGTGCGCTATACCTTAAATAAGATTAAACAATTGAAGGCAGAAAATAAAAACGTTGCACTTTATCTTGTTGGGCAAAAGACACTTGCACCTTTAAAAAATGCGCAAAAGACCTTGGGGTTTGAAATAAAAGAGGTCTATACGGGCATTTTGGATGATTTAAATGTCAGCTCCGCAAAGATTATTGCAGAAGATTTGGCTGAAGATTATGTGGAAAAGCGTGTGGATAAAATTGAGCTTATTACAACAAGATATATAAACACAATGACCTACAAGGTGGAAGAATGGACTCTTTTGCCGACCCTTTCTCCGCATGAAGGGGAAGAACGCGCAAAGAAAATGCAGATAAATAAATTCCATAAGAGCGAGTTTGACGAAGAACATAAGGTAGAATACGAACACCACGTGAAAATTGATTCCATTATGGAGTTTTTGCCTTGTCCTGAATGTGTTTTGCAAAAAATTGTGCCAATGTATATTACAAATGTTATTTTTCAGACTATGCTTGAAGCGCAGGCTAGCGAACTTTCTTCAAGGATGACTGCAATGAGTGCTGCCACAAACAATGCCGAGGATATGATTAAAAATCTTACCGTTCAATACAATAAGGTGCGCCAGGAAGGCATTACACAGGAGCTAACCGAAGTAATTTCAGGTTCTATGAGCAAATAGTGCGCAATTTTATGTTTTGGTGGATGCTGCGGGGTGTTATTTTTCCTTAAAATCTATTTCAAAACCCAGAATGTCAGCTATTACAAGCATTTCATCGTAGCGTATGGTGCCCGCCCTTAATTTACTGGAAAGGTTTTGTTTGCTATAGCTTTTTCCTGTTCTTTCAGCAAGAAGCTTTGCAAGCTTTGTTATGTTTGAGCCTCTCATAGTCAAAAGAGTTCGTATCTGCGTGTTTGCATCCAATTTCACCTGAATTATTTTTCTTCAACCTGAATTTTAAAACCCAAAATGTCAGCTATGACGAGCATTTCGTTGTAATGTAAAGTGCCGGATAATAGTTTGTTTGAAAGGTTTTGCTGGCTCATTTTTTTGCCGGTTTTTTCAGTCATAAGTTTCGCAAGTTTTGTTATGGTGACACACCTTTTTGCTAAAAAAACTCTGACTTGTGTGTTTGCATCCAGTTCCATATATAAAATGATATTACACAATTGACAAAGAACAAAAAAGTTTTATTATACAAGAAATACTTGTGAAAAACATTAATACTTGTTAAAATTGTATAAAGTAACGAAAGGAAAAGCAATGCTGAATTTGAAAGAAAAAATTAGTTTGAACACACTAAAAACTTTGGATGAAACTGATAAAATATTTGGAATCCTAAAATGTCTTTCTAAATATTGCCCAATCAGAAATAAAGAAATGTATGCTTTGTTAAATGTACTCTTTGAAAAAACTCCCTCATAAGAAAACGCATGTCAGATACCGCTGCAATGCTGGATAAAGAGCTTTAATTATATGAAATTAGTTATAAACTTCGAATTGATATTTTTCTGTATACATCTTTTTGATGTTTCCTATAATGGATTTTCCTATATATATGCCAAACCAAAATAAAAAATGGATAAACTTATTATTTTCCTTAGAAAAACCTTGAAAATATTTTGATGTATAAAAATATTGAAGATAAAATTAAAAGTACCCCGGATATTTTGAGTAATATTTCCCCTGCGAATGAAAAGCGTTTCATATTCTTTAAAAATGATGTTGAAACGCCGATGAGTACTATTATTAGCCCCTGTCCCAATGCAAAGAGGAAAAGCATCATTGCAGCATAGAACATATTAGCAGAAAGTGTTGCAAAGCTCATAATACCGGCTAAGATAGGTGTGGAGCAAGGCGTTGCAGCCAATGCAAAAAGAGAACCTACAATAAAAGGGTATAGAAAAAGGCTTTGTCCGTCAGATTTTGGCATCTTCTTTACAATCACAGGCAGAGTTAAATCCAAAACTCCTATAAGGTTTAATCCCATTACGAGCAATAGCGATGCGATAATTAAAATCCAGTAGGGTCCGCCTATGGACATAAAGACCCTTCCTGTAAGGGCACAGGCAATTCCTATTATGGTTAAAATGGCAGAAAGCCCTAAAACAAAGGATAAAAGCTGAATAAATGTTTTGAAATTGGCTGAAAATCTGCTTTTATTGTTTTCATTTTCTATATCATCCTTTGCGCCATATCCGCCGACGTATGCAACAATTATGGGTAATACCCCGAGAGAACACGGGCTAAGCGATGCTATAACACCTCCAAGAAAGGATATAGCAAGGAAAAGGAGTGAAAATTCTCCTGTTTGCATTTTTAATATTAATTCTTTAATTAATTCTTCCATTTTGAAATCCTTTATTTTGTGGTGTTTTTAAATGCAAAAGGTGCCCCTTTGCCTGTAAGACAATAGGGACACGTTTATTTAATCTATTTGATATTATTCAGGCTGGTTCTAAGTTCCTCTTCGCTTAGAACTCCTTCTGTCTTTTGTATAATTTTTCCATCCTTGCTTACAAAGATTAATGTAGGAACAACTGTCACTTTGTAGGTTTTAACAGCTTCAGAGCTTGCTTTTGAACCGTCTGAAACGTTGATTTCTTCAAAAGTAACAGCATCTTGATAATCAGGAATTACACCAACCATTATCTTTGAAACTTTTTTGCAGTCTGAACACATTGGGGATGAAAATTTCATCATTTTTGGTTTTCCGTTTGTTGGAACCACCATATGGCTTGCAGTTTTTACTTCTTCGGCGTTTGTTTTATTGTAGTTTGTTTCAAGCCAGGCAAATACGCCAAGGGGAACAACAAATATTAATAAGACTATAATCCAATTTCTCATATCATCTACCTCTTTTTTAAATTACGAAAAAATTATAAGGAGTTTTAAAAATTTCATTATTCCCCGAAAGCGCAAATCTGTTTTCTTATATTCTTTTGGGAAAAATTTTATACACCGCCATACCCCCTGAATTGCAGTGCCTGTGCAATGTGGGATGCTAAAATATCCTCTTTTTCATCCAGGTCTGCAATTGTTCTTGAAATTTTTAAAATTCTGTCAAATCCTCTGGCAGAAAGATTAAAAGTCTTTGAGGCGTTTTTCAGCATTTCTTTTGCATCCGTTTTTAAATTACAATATTTTCTTATTAATTTCGGGTTTAATTCTGAATTTGTGAAAATCTTTTCACCTTTTTCTCTTTCACTTTTATATCTTTCAAGCTGAATTTCTCTTGCTCTTGTCACTCTTTTTCTTACCTCAATTGAAGATTCAGCTTCTGTATTTTGTTCTAAAAGCTCATCTTCATCAAGTCTTGGCACGTCAATGTGTATATCTATTCTATCCAAAAGAGGTCCGGAGAGTTTGTTTCTGTATCTGTTTATTTGAAATTCACTGCATTTACACTCCACTTTTTTGTCACCCAAAAAGCCGCATGGGCAAGGGTTCATGGCGCCAAGCAGTATAAAATTTGCAGGATATTTTATGCTTGTCTGCGCACGGGATATTGTTACTTCTCCGTCTTCCACAGGTTGTCTTAAAACTTCAAGCACGGAACGCGGAAATTCCGGCATTTCATCCAAAAACAGAACCCCTCTGTGTGCGAGGGTAATCTCACCCGGTTTTGGGTTTGAGCCTCCGCCGATAATTCCTGCAGCAGAAGCACTGTGGTGCGGTGCTCTTATCGGACGTTCTGAAATTAAAGGATTATTATAATCCAGAAGTCCGGCTATAGAATAAATTTTGGTAATTTCTATAGCTTCATCCTTGCTTAAAGGAGGCAATATGGATGGAAAGGCTTTTGCAAGGAGGGTTTTTCCGCTTCCTGGGCTTCCTGCCATAAGCACATTGTGAGCTCCTGCGGCTGCAATTTCAAGTGCGCGTTTTGCAAATTTTTGCCCCTTAATATATTTAAAATCCGTACCGTATTCCTTGTCCATCGTGATAAAATCATCAATATTTTGTTTTATGGTTTGAAGGGGTTCACCTGTGTTTAAATGGTTTACAACTTCACAAAGGTTTTTTGCTCCCAAAATTTCAATGTTTTCTGCAAAGCTTGCCTCTTTTAAATTTTCATAAGGGATTATAACCTTTTTAATTCCAAGGTTTTTCAGTCCGAAAACGATAGGAAGTACACCATGAACGGGTTTTATGGAGCCATCCAGGGATAATTCTCCTATGAATGCTATATTATTTGGTTCATTTAAAATCACGCCCTCTTTTGTTAAAATTCCTGCAGCCATTGCCAAATCATACGCTGCCCCTTCTTTTTTAAGGTCAGCCGGAGCAAGATTTATGACCACCTTTGTCTGCGGAAAAGAGTATGCCGAGTTTTTAATTGCAAGCTTCAGCCTCTCTTTTGCCTCTGATATTGCAGCATCACCAAGCCCTATTATTGAAATCTGCGGCAGGGAATTTGTGATATCAACCTCGACTTCAATTTTAAAGACATCAAGCCCTATGGTGGCTGCGCTTAAGATTTTAACTACCAAATCAGTTTATTCCTATAAAACTTATAGATTTTATCAGATTCAATGTGGCATCAGGTGAGTAATTTCCTGAAAGCCTTGTTGAGAGCACGATTTTTGTGGATGTGTCATCGTTAGTTTGTTGTTTTACGGCTCTTTGAATTTTAGCTACAATACCATCATCAGCGTTTTTGGTATTATAAGCTGCAATCGTGCCTGCCACCTTTATAAAAGGTATTCCTTTAATTCCTGCCTTAAAGTTTACATAAGGAACAATTTTTCCCTTTGCAAGCACTGTGCCCCTCTGGGTTATTTCTATATCTCTTAAACCTATGGGCGAATTTTTTATAGTATCCATCAGTTCGTAAAGTTTAAGGTCTATTTTTGTGCTGTAAAAATCTGCCTGGTTGATTGTTACTGTGTCTGCAATATCTATAAGGCTTATTTTTTGTCCGGATGGGATATATGTGGCTGTTATTTTTCTGTATTTTCCAATTGTTACAGACCTTTGGAATTTATAATCCGTGCTTGTGTGGGCAAAGCTTCCGAAATCTTTTTCTTCCTGGATGAATACTTCTCTTGGAGGGTTTGCATATTTATCAAATTTTTCTTTTACAGCCTGTGGTCCGTTAAAGAAGAAAAATGCATATATTACAAGACCTACAATGATTAAACGAAAAATGCTTTTCAGGCAGCCCATAAATTCCTCCTAAAAATTGTTAATTTTTTGCCAAGTAAGATGTATTTATTTTATTATAAAATATATGGAATATCAAAATTTTATCAAATCCGCTGAAGTTGATATAAATAAAGCTTCCAGAATTTTAAAACAATATCTTACAATAAAAAGAGAAAACACTGATTCTATAGTATTTTTCAGGCTCGGGGATTTCTATGAAACCTATTTTGAAGATGCTATGCTGCTCTCTAAAGTTTGCGGTGTTCTTTTAACAAAAAGAAAATTCTCGGAACTTGGCGATGTTTTAATGGCAGGGGTGCCGCATACAAGTGCGGATATTTATATATCCAAGCTGACAGGTGAAAAATACAAAGTTGCAATAGTAGAGCAGGTTCAAAAGAAAGAGGATGTAAAAAAGGGAGATATTATAAAAAGGGAGGTCATAAGGACTTATTCGCCCGGAACCCTTATTGACGAAGCTTTTCTTGATTCAAAGGAAAATAATTTTATTGCATCCATCCTGAAAGACGGTTATAAATACGGTTTAAGCTATGCTGATATTTCAACCGGAGAATTTTTTATAACTGAAGGAAATCTGGATGAAATCTTGTGTGAGCTTTCAAAGATAAATCCGAGCGAGCTTTTATTAAAGATGAAAACCAGAGAGATAGAGCCTTTTAAAGCAGTGCCTGAAAAAGAAGCGGATATTGATGAAATTATATGGAAAAAATATCCGTATACGCTTATAAATAAAGATTTTTATACTCTTGAATTTCAAACTGATTCCCTGATGGAATACAAGCTTGGTCTTATGTGTGCAAATTCCATTATAAACTATGCAAAAGACACCCAGAAAAGCTTTATGCCAAAGCTTGATATTATCAGAAAATACAGCATTTCAAGCCACTTGATAATGAATGAAAAAACAAGAGAAAACCTCGAATTAAACAGAAATTCGCACGATAAGAAAAAATACGGTTCAATTTTTTGGGCGGCAGACAGATGTAAAACCCCTATGGGCAAAAGGCTTCTAGCCTCTTTTTTAAATGAGCCTCTTTATAATGTTAAAGAAATTGAAAAACGTTTGGATGGAGTAGAAGAGCTTATTGCAAACAAAGAAAAGCTTGAAGAATTATCTGAGCTTTTGGAAAATTTAGCGGATATTTCGCGTCTTTCATCCAAGTTATCCAATGGGACTGTAAGCCCCAAGGAGCTTTTAGCTATAAAGAGCACCTTGAATATTGTAGAAAAATTCAATACCCTTATAAATTGCTTTAACAGCCCGGTTTTAGGGAATTCCTATGATGATGAAATTCTGATAAGTTACAGAGATATTATAGAAAGGACTATAAAAGAAGATCCTGCAGGAAATATCAGGGTTGGAGGAATAATTAAAGAAGGTGCAAACGGTACGCTGGATGCCTTGAGAACTGAAATTTTAATGGCGGAGGATGAAGTTTCAGAATATGAAAACGAGCTCATTCAAAAAACAGGGGTTAAAAATTTAAAGATAAATTATGCCAAAAATACAGGCTATTCAATAGATGTGCCGGTTGTTGGCATAAAGGCATTTTGTACGGTAGTTGGTGTATATACCCTGAAGCAAAAGCTATCCGGGTCTGAAAAGTATACAACGCCAAGGCTTTCGCAGCTTGAAGAGAAGATTTTATCTTTGAAATTAAAATCATTTGAGCTTGAATATGATACTTATTTGAAACTTCGGGAGTATTCAAAGGAATTAACCCAGCCGCTTCGTGATTTTTCATATGATGTGGCTTTGAAAGATGTGCTTGTATCGTATGCAATAAGCGCAATAGAGGGTGATTATACAAGACCGAAATTTTGCAAAAATTTTAAATATCAAATAAAAGATGGTCTTCACCCTGTATTAAAGCGCCTTTCAACAGAATTGGGCACCCGTATAGATTCTTTGGATGCGGATTTTAACGATTTGGAAAAAATTAAAATATTAACCGGTGCAAATATGGTAGGCAAAAGCACCTATTTAAGGCAGATTGCAGCACTCATCATTTTGGCGCAGGCGGGTTCGTATGTGCCCTGCAAGGGTTTCAAAGCTTCTCTTGTTGATAAAATATTTGCAAGGATGGGAAGCTATGATGATATGTTGGGTAATAATTCTGCGTTTATGTGTGAAATGCTTGATGTGGCTGTGATTTTGAGAAATTCAACAGTAAATAGCTTGATTTTGCTTGATGAAACAGGGGTGAGTACGTCGTATAAGGACGGTATATCTGTATCCTACGGAATTATAAAATACATAGCAAAAGAGATAGGCGCGAAAACCGTTCTTGCAACTCATTTTCAGGCACTCAATGTTTTGGAAAGCGATGTCGAAAATGTGAAAAATTACAGGCTCGTTCAAAAAGAAAAAGACGGACATAGCGCAAGATGCCTGGAGACGGGTGTTTGTACGGAAAGCAACGGCTTGTACGCTGCAAAAACGGCTAATTTGCCCCCCTATGTCCTTGATTGTGCAAAAGAATTTGCACAAAGAGTGTAGAATTTTTGTGCAAATGCTGATATAAAGTGAACAAATACACATAGTACTGTTTTTTGAAAAGTTCATGCATTTGCAGGATACCCGGAAACTTAAAAAAGTTTATATTACCATTATGGAAAAGAGAAATTTAATTTTTAATATTTGGTATAATATTCACCCTGTGGCTCACTTTTGGCTTATTATAAGCACATTTGGCATGCTTTGCATGTGGGGTGCTATGAATCTTGCAGGGTAATTGCCGCTTTTAGCCGCATTCTATAGATGTATTGTTTTTATTTTAATCTGTTATGTCTGCTGCGCCTGATATGCTGCCTGCCCTTAGGAAAATGACATTTTATTTTATTATGGTGTTGACAAGTATTATTTGTTGTGATATAGTATTAAAAATTTGAGAAAAAGTTCAAAAACTAGGTTAGATAGTTAATAGAACGAAAAACACACTAATTTTTTTGTGCAAAATTGGTGTGGTTTAATTGTGTTATAGGATAAAAAATGAGAACCAACCCGATAAGCAATAGAGAGAATAGAAATTTTAACGTGCCCAAGGCAGGTTTGATGGGCGCTGCGCTTGGCTATGCGGGTACTTATGCAATTCCTTTGACTACAAAAGAACATGCAAATTATTTTACTGATTCTGTTAAAAATGCCATAAACAGCAAGGTGGTTGAGGCAAGAAAAGGTGAAATAAATGCTATAAAAGAGGGCTTTAAAAACAGTAAAGTTGAGCCTCTTGTAAAAGATTTATTTGAAAAAAGTACAGATTTACTTGAAAGCAATCCAAAACAGGCACTTAAAGATTTGGCTGCAGACAACAGCGTGAGTACTTCCGTTAAGGGTGCTGTGGGCGAATTATTTAACCAGGTAAACCGTTCCGGCAATACTACAAAATTTTTGGAAAATGCAAAAGTGAGCTGGGCTGCAAAGACAGGAAACAGGTCTGCGCTTTTTTGGGCAGCGCTTGGTATGTTTGTTATGATGAGTGCGGCTGTTTTAAAAGAAAGCCTTGATACATTTTTCCCAAAAAAACCAAAAGAGCCTGAAATCAGAAATCCCGAAGATGAGGTTATTGATTATATAATCAATGCCGCAGAGGGTCCTGCTGAACTATATATTTTAGAGCGTGGTTTTGCAAGGAATAAAAGATAAATTCCTTTTGTAATATACAAATTTACTTTGGCATTAAAAAAACGCTTTTAAGCAAGCTTTTTTGCTGCTTTATCAAGTTTCATTTTTTTATGAATATCTTTTATAGCCTTTGATGCAGTTTCATAATTTTCTTCGTTGCAAAATGCCATCATTTTATTTTCGCCTTTGTTTGTATAACTGCCATCAGCCTTTTTCAAATCTTTTTTAGAAAGCTTAATTGCATCCGTATCATCTTTGCTTAAAACATCAGCTAAAACTGTTGATACAGCCTCTTCTGAAACATCAATCATACCGTCATTATTAACATCAAATGCTTTTGCGCTTAATTTTGTATTTGTTGTGTCGCCGAACGCTTCGTTTAATTCTTTATCTGCCTCTTCAACAGTCATAGCTTTTTTGCCCATTGCTTCGCTTGTGAAGCCGATAAGGGCTTTTGTATCTATGCTGTGTCCTTTAAATAGTTTTGCAAAAAAGCCTGATATGGCGCCTTTTTTTGGTGTATACCTTAGAAGAAAATCAATTGGCGGCATTTTGTCTTCTTTACATTTTGTCATAACCTCGTTGTACATATCTTCAACCGATCCGCTTTTTGTGAAAACATCAGGGTTTAGAGGTTTGCTTTGAATTTCAAAGTCTTTAATATAGCCTAAATGGTTGACTGCGGCGTTTTTTCCGTAGTTTACACCTTTTGCCTTTGTTCCGTATTGTCCGTCGGCTCCGTTTATTAAGGCTTTTGACCCTGCTATATCATAAGACATAATAAGATTTTCCTTCCTTTATGTATATTATAAAACATTGACAAAAGAAAAATTGCCAAAAATTAGTAAGGAATGTAAAAATTCTGAAGAATTGTTGAAGACTAATTCAGATGCATTAATTTTATAATGTCTTTGATATCAGTACTTGTTTTTTGTACCTGTGAAACAGCATTTTTAATAGCACAATCAGGGTCTTTTAAGCCGTTTCCTGTTAAAATGCATACTATTCTTGATTTTGGCTTGATTATATCTTTTAATTTTATAAGCCCTGCAACAGATGCGGCAGATGCAGGTTCGCAGAATACCCCTTCGAGCTCTGCTAAAAGTTTGTATGCTTCAATAATTTTTTCATCATTTACCATATCAATTGTGCCGTTTGACTCGTCTCTTGCGGCTTCTGCCTGTTTCCAGCTTGCCGGGTTGCCGATTCTTATAGCTGTTGCAATGGTTTCAGGATGTAAAATTCTTTGTTTTTTAACAATGGCGGCGCTTCCTTCTGCCTGAATACCCATCATCTTTGGCAGATGAGAGGATTTTTTAAGGTTATAAAATTCCTTATACCCTTTCCAATATGCTGTTATATTTCCTGCATTTCCAACCGGGATAAAATGGTAGTCAGGCGCATCTTCAAGTGCTTCAATAATTTCAAAAGCACCGGTTTTTTGTCCTTCAATTCTATACGGATTTACAGAATTCACAAGGGTAATAGGGTAATTGGCTGAAATTTCTCTTACAGCCTCAAGTGCTTCGTCAAAATTACCGTTAATGGCAATAACTTCAGCCCCATACATCATAGCCTGGGAAAGCTTTCCAAGGGCGATGTAGCCATCGGGGATTAAAACATAGCATTTTAATCCTGCCTTTGCGCCGTATGCAGCTGCAGCAGCTGATGTGTTTCCTGTGGAGGCACAGATAATTGCTTTTGAACCTTCTTCTTTTGCCTTTGATACAGCCATTGTCATACCACGGTCTTTAAAGCTTCCTGTCGGGTTTGAACCTTCGTATTTTAAATAAATTTCGCAGTCCAGTCCTAAATGCTTTGCAAGGTTGTCTGCCTTAATTAAAGGCGTATTTCCTTCTGAAAGCGTGATAAATGGAGTTTTCTCGCTTACAGGAAGGTATTCTTTGTATTTGTCTATTAAACCGTTGTATCTTGCCATATCTACATTACCCTTATCAAATTATTAATTTCAATATTTTGTGCGTTCAATTCTTTGATTGCGTTTTGAATATCAATTTCATTTGCAACTTCTGTTATAACAATAACCTGCGCCGTGTTATCCTCTTTTATTCCTTTTTGAAGAATGCTTGAGAGGTTTATGTTATTGTTTCCGCAAACTGTACCTATTGTTCCGATTGTGCCCTTTGAATTTGGCGCTTTGATTGAAATATAGTATTTATTTTTTGTATGTTTAATATCTATCTGTTTTGCATGTTCTTTGTGCGGGCAGCGGTGAAGCGGAAGTACCGTATCTGTATGGTTGAATTCGCCTGCAATTTGAAGAATGTCGCCGACAACGGAGCTTGCTGTCGGAAATTCGCCGGCGCCGGGACCCGTGAACATAACTTTATCAACAGGGAAACCTTCTAAAAGGACTGCATTAATTGCATTATTTATGCCCGAAATCATATTTGTTACAGGAACAAGCATAGGATGCACCCTGATGTCCAGCTCATCATTTTCGGTTTTCTGTGCAAGACCAATGAGTTTTATTTTGTATCCAAGCTCATTTGCAAATTTAATATCGTCTGCTGAAATCTTTGTAATGCCTTCCCTGTATATTTTATTTACATCAATTCTTTTGTGGAATGTAATGTTTGCAAGGGTTGCAATTTTATACATAGCATCAAAGCCTTCAACGTCTCCTGTCGGGTCGGCTTCTGCATAGCCCAAGTCCTGGGCGTCTTTCAGACATTCCTTATATGAAATATTTTTTTCTTCCATCTTTGTCAAGATGTAGTTTGTGGTGCCGTTTAAAATGCCTGCAACTTTAGAAAACCGGTTTCCCCTAAGCGTGGTTTTGATGGGTCCTATAATTGGGATTCCGCCTGCAACTGCAGCCTCATATAAAACAGATACATTATTTTCATTTGCAAGGTCAAAAATTTGTGCGCCAAATTTAGCCAAAAGCTCTTTATTTGCCGTTACAATGTGTTTTTTATTCTTAATTGCGGTTGTGATAAGCTCAAATGCAGGATTGCATCCGCCTGCAACTTCAACCACAACATCAATTTCAGGGTCATTTACAATTTTAAAAGGGTCATCTGTCAGATTTTGAACCTCAACATCCCTTTTTTTGTTTAAATTTCTTACAGCCACAGTTTTGATTTCAACATTTTTGAAATTTTCCAAGGTTTTGACAACCCCGGAGCCCACTGTGCCAAGCCCTATCATACCTATTTTTAAAATATTCTTTTCCATATAGGAATTATACAATAAAAATTTTTTTCGCCATAAAAATCGTTTTAAAATAATAATTTTGATGTATGATTTTTATATAATTAATATGAGGTTTAGGACTTTTTAAAGGAAGAATTTAGAAAGATGGAAAATATTAGAGTAAGAATTGCACCTTCCCCCAGCGGAAATTTGCACATTGGTACAGCAAGGACGGCACTTTTTAACTATTTATATGCTAAAAAAACAGGCGGAGAGTTTGTTTTAAGGATTGAAGATACTGATTTAGAGCGAAGCAATCAGGAATATACCCAAAATATTTTTGACAGCCTGAAGGCTTTGGGGCTTCAATGGGATGAGGGACCGGATGTAGGAGGAAAATACGGACCTTACTACCAGTCAGAAAGATTTGATATTTACCCAAAATACGCACAAATTCTTGTAGATAAAGGGTATGCCTATGAATGCTTCTGTACGCCCGAAGAACTTGAAGCTGAAAAAGAAGAGGCGGTAAAAAACCACAAGGCATACGTTTATTCAAGAAAATGCACCCATTTAACCGAAGAAGAAAAGGCAGAACTCCGCGCTAAGGGAATTAAACCTTCAATAAGATTTAAGGTGGAACATAAGGAATTAATCTTTAATGACCTTGTAAAAGGCGAATTGAAGTTTGATACAAACCTTATTGGCGACTTTGTAATAATGAAATCAAACGGTACGCCAACCTACAATTTTGCTGTTGTAATTGATGATATGCTGATGAAAATCTCCCATATCATCCGCGGCGAAGACCACATTTCAAACACTCCGAAACAAATTTTGATTTATGAAGCACTTGGAGCAGAGGTGCCGAAATTCGGGCATTTGGGGATGATTTTAGCACCGGATAGGTCAAAATTATCAAAAAGACACGGCGCTACTGCTGTTTCAGACTTTGTAAAACAGGGGTATTTAACGGATGCTTTGATAAATTTTGTTGCACTTCTTGGGTGGGCACCTTCTGACGGGGTTGAAATCAAGCCCGTGGATGAGATTGCAAAGGATTTTAGAATCCATGATGTTTCAAGCAGCAACTCAATTTTTGAATATGATAAATTAAACTGGATGAACGGTCAGTATATTAAGAAAATGGATATTTCAAAGCTTACCGATATGGCGCTGCCGTTCCTTTCAAAATACAATTCTTCCGAATTCGGGGATTTCGGGCTTTCAAAAATGAGCCGGGAAAATCTTGAAAAGATGATAGAAATTACCCGTGAGCCCATTACAACATTGTCAGAATTAGAGCACGACTGTGCTTATTTCTTTGGCAAGGATGTGGATTACACAGAAGGTATGGAAACTCTTCAAAAACCCGATGCGAAAACCGTTTTAAACAGAGTGATGGAGTTGATTGACGGGTGGGATTTTGAATCTGACGAAGTGATTCATGAAGTGCTTGCAGATTTAAGGACTGAATTTAAAGAAAAGCACAATATGAAACCAAAAGAAACCATGTGGGCTGTGCGTGCTGCAATAACAGGCAGAACCCGCGGGGCTGATATGGCAAAGACAATGACTATTTTGGGCAAAGATGTATGCATTCACAGAATTAAAAAGGCGTTGGAATTTTAAAGAATTAAGATGCCAATAATATTATTTAAAAAGCCGGGAAAATTTAGCTTCCCGGCTTTTGGTTTTAAGATTTGATGTTATTCAGCAGGATAAGAATATCCGTCAGGCAGGTATAAACCTTCACCACCCGGGAGTTCTTTAACGCCGCCGGGAAGTCCTATATACTCAGCATCAGTTTCATCTTTTCCCTGCACGGGTATTTCTGCGCGGTCTATTATAGTATAATCATCTGATGATCCAGAGGTTAAAATTTCCAAAGTTTCTTTGTTGCGGTCATCCAGGATTGAACCGTATTCCTCAAGCAAGGCTATAGAATCTTCAACAGAGATATCTTCAGTTTCCGCAGTGAGCTCATAGATGTGGTCGTTTATGGTTTTTTCATTATCTTCATTAAATATTGCACCTATATTATAGAAAATTCCTGATGATGTATGAGAATCATTAGTAGTATGGATAAAACTATTTTCATCATTATCTTTTGTCATTAAAATTTTATATTGAATATCCGGGTAATCTTTGGTTTTATTAAGCAAGTGAGCAAGGGTTACCTTTCCTTTAGTAGTGCCATTTTCCACTTTTTTACATTCTGCTAGTGCATAATCTAAAAAGGTCTTTCCGGATGCATCTTTGGTATCAAATGCTAATTTTGTTAATTTTACAGCTTTTTTGGGGTCTCTTTCTTTGAATTTTGATTGTACTGTATCAAGATAAGCATCAAATAGAGCTTCTCTTTGGCAGCTGTCTCTGTCTATTATCTTGCCGATAGTATATTCTATGGCTTTGTTATTGTCTGAATATTTATCCAAAATAGTTCCTATCGCGTAATTTGCAGCTGATTTTTGTTCATTGGTATAACTACCCCATCGCTCCAATTCGTTTTTTTCAAAACAGTCATTAATAAATTCTTTATCTTTATATTGCAGGTTTGTGGCATTTGGGTTTCTTACAATTTTTGCCATACCAAATGAAAGATTATATCCGGGAAGTTGCGTTTCGCCGTTTAGTATTGTGCTTTCTGTTTGGTTGTCTGTAGTTTGTTTTGCTACAGCTGGTTTTATCTGGTCTAAACCTTTGCAGCTTACCGGAGAATACTGGATTGAATTCATTTGGCTGTCCTTCCATTTTTAAGTAATAAAACGTATTTTTATAAAGCTTCGGAAATATTTAAATTGACAGAATTTTTACAAAAATAGCAGCAAACGTTACAAAAGTTATTTATTTTGCGCTATGATTATTTCCGGATATTTTTCTGCCATTTTATTTCCCATTTCTTTTGCTTCTTTTTCTCTGTATTTTTGGGAAAATTGAAATACGAACTTTTTACTTAGTATGCAATTTGAAAAATCCGGTGTATTTTTTATGTTTTCTCCGCTAAATTCAGAGGCAAATTTTTGCTGAAAATTGTATTTAATTCTTTTTATTGTTTTATCGTCCAAAAATATATTTTTATATTTGCTATAAAGCTCTGATATACTGCCACTGCAGCCAAGCCAAGGGTCAATCACAATTAAATCTTTCAGATATTTTCTTTTTGGATTATTCATACTGGTAAGCACGCAGGTATGGTCTATAGGTTCCATATAAGAGTAAACCGGCTTTTTTGTGATTTTATCTATATAAGAAATTTCATACCCCAAATTAACACAGCAGGAATTATAATATCCGTTTGCAAACAGAGCCATAAGCGCTATATCAGATGCTTCGGCACAATTTCCAAGTTTTTGTTTCTTTATTAAATCTGTTATCTGCTCTAAAAAGTCATTTTCCTCCAAAGCACTGTCCCTTTGCGGTCTTACGTTTTCTTGCCACCTTTTTACTATGCCTTTGTAAAATTTTTCTTTTTCTCTATCGTTTTTCAGACCGGCATAAAAAATATCAGCATAGGTGGGCTTAAACATAGGGAAAGTATTTGCTGCAGTTCTCATGATGTTGTCAGCTTTTCTTGTGTCCTTATTTTTAGCGCAAAATGATATAGGCTGATTTATGGAATATAAGGATTTAGTATATATAGGGCTGATATTCATTTTTCTCTTTTAATTTTTTAAATTTATATCAGCTCTAAAACCTGAAAATTATATGCATTGATATAAAATAAACAAAAGTTTACAATTGTTGATAATAGCAGTTACAGAACAAATATTATGACAAGTGCCGATGATAAAACTCTTATGGTTGCAATGAATATTGCAAAATATAGAAAACTAAAAAAGCTTTCACAGACAAAGCTTGGAATAATGCTTGGAATATCAAGGGAATACATTGCAAAAATTGAAACAGGACTAAGACATCCAAGCCTTGGGCTTCTTTTTAAAATAGCAGAAGTTTTAAACATAGAACCCAAGGATTTGTTTGAAAAATAAACATCTGTATATGCAATTAAACTATATTTTTAAAGATATCATCATCCCTGTATCTATCGGGATGAGCTGGGTTTGATAATTTGGGTGGGTGGTTACGGCTTTAACATATGGTTCCACCTTTTTATAATGGGATAAAATATTGTCTGCAACAATCATCCCGCCCCTTTGAAGCATAGGATGAATCAGTTTAAAATATTTAATGTATTCGGATTTATTGGCATCAATAAACACAAAATCAAAAAGTTCACCCTCCGGCTTTATCCGTCCTTTTTGTGTGCTATTTTGTGTGGGGTCAGAAAATTCTTTGTCGTTAATATTTCTGCCGGGGTAAAGTTCCATAAACATTTCTTCTAAAATCATGACTGCTTGCCCTAAGCGTGTTTCAATGATATCATCCACCCCTGCTTTTTTAAAATTTTCGATTGCAACATTTAGTCTGTTATCCCAAAATTCGATGGTTGTGAGCCTTCCGCCCGTTGTTTTTAGTGCATTTGCAAGCCATATGCCGCTGTAGCCGTTTGATGTTCCTATTTCAAGTGCATTCTTTGCATCTTTAATTTTTATAAGGAGAGACAAAAAATTTGCGCTTGTATTATCCAGGTTCCAAAAATCCTCCCTTGTTTTATCAAGCTCTGCAAGTACATTAAACGCTGACTTGTCAAAAATAAGGGCATCGGAACTTTTTTTAATAATATCAACTCCGTCAAGATTTTCTTTAAATTTCATAAATCTCCTTACAGGGCTTCTTTTGTTTCTTCCCTTGAAGGTGCGGCGTTATCTACGATTATGATATTTGAAACATTAATGTTTGTATTTTGTTTTTTGGAAATTATCATTTTATCTAAATTCAAAAGCAGGAATTTTTTAGTTTGGATACCTGTAATTAAAGCATTTGGCTGATTTGGAATCATTGTAATTTTTGAATAGAATCCTGAATTATCAAGCATTATATTTTCAACAATCTTGCCATTTTTTGTATCGTATACATTTATAATACTGTCTTTAGCGCAAAGGATATATATTTTATCGTGATAAAAAACAGCATCTACCGGTTTTTCATTAAGTTTGATTTCTTCTGTTAAAACGCCGTCAGGCTCGTTGTATACAGAAAGCAGATTTTCTGTCCTTGAAATTGTATAGATTTTATCATCTTTGTATAAAATCCTGGATAAGTTTTTGCCTTCTGCAATATATTTTGCTATATACCCTTCGCCTGCATTATTAGGTTTCAGGCTGTACACTTTTTGCGTGTTTCTGTCTATAAATCCTAATGATTCTCCGTCGTTTGAAACGGCTATTTTATATGGAGATTGTTCCAGCTTTATTGACTTCATAAGCTTTGCTGCATTTAAATCTATGGCGTAAACTGTTGAAGCATTAGCTGATGCAACATATGCAATGTTATTTACCGTATCTAAATCGGCATCTTTTGGCATATCATCAAGATTTATCTGCGCTACCATTCTTTCGTTTGTTAAATCTACCACTTCAAGCGTTTTAGAACCAAAATACATAACAAGTGCAAATTTAGATTTGTTTGATGCCAAAATTTTTGAAGGCAAACCGTTCAATTTCAGCTCATATAAGGAATTCTTGCCGTCATTGCCTGCTTCGCCGTTATAAACAAGCACAAATTTAGATTTATCTGTTGAAATAATAGTCTTTTTATTTTTTAGTTCATTCAGAGGGAAAAGTTGGGCTTTTTCGTCTTTTATGCTGTCAATTTTAGCATCTGTTGATGTTGTGATTAAATTATCTCCTTTTTGCGGTATAACAAGGTCTCCAAGAATGAGTTTTAAACTATCAGGCACCTGCAGTCCTACGGGAACAAGCATATCCTGCGGCATTACGCCAAGTTTTACTTTTAAGGGCAAGTCTTCATTTTTTGTTATTGAAAAATTGCCGTTTTTATCCTTTAAAAGCTTTAAAAGCACATAGTTGTTATTAAAGATTACAACCTCGGGCTTTGAAGCAAGACTTTTTCCTGCGGGATATGTGTATTCAACGTTTATAGTCTTTTCTTCTGTGGTTTGTGCCGGGTAAAGAGGGATGTATGTCGTGCCGTCGGCAAGCACTATCAAAGAATCAAATCTTTGGGTAGAATTTGGGAATTGTTTTTTCAGATAATTCCAAAAATCATCAGGAAGCCTTGATGCCATTGCGCATTGGTTAATTAATACCATACAAAGGGTAATCAATAATACTTTTACTTTCATCTTGAAGGTTTCCTTCCCGTTTTCCTTTATTTTTATTTACCAAAGGCTGTCTTTACTTTTTCCATTATATTTTCTTTCGTGCCTTCTTTGGCTGTTCCTGTCTGCTGCTTTTGAAGGTCATAAAGCATACGGTAGAGCTTTTCTTCCTCTTTGCCAATCTTTTTTGGAATAGCCACTTTTATTGTTACATAATGGTTTCCGCGCTGTGTGTCACTTCCTATATAAGGAACGCCCCTGCCCTTTAAAAGGAGCTTGTCAAGGTTCTGAATACCCTGAGGCACATTCATTTCAACATTTCCATCAATGGTTTCCACTATAACCTTATCCCCTAAAACTGCCTGTGCTGGCGAAATTTCAAGGATAGTGTGGATATCTGCCCCATCTCTTATAAATTTATCAGATTCTTTCACATGAAGTACAACATATAAATCTCCGGGCATTCCTCCGTTTTTGCCTGCGTTTCCTTCGGATGATAAACGGATTTTAGAGCCTGTATCTACACCTTTTGGGATTCTGATTTTAATTTTCTTTTCCTGTTTTATGCCGCCTTCCCCTCTGCATTTTTTACAGAAAGCCTCGGGGCTTTTTCCTGTTCCGTGACATTTCGGGCAGGTGGTAACTGATGTAAAACTTCCTATGATTGACTGGACATTTTGCTGTACTCTTCCATGTCCGCCGCAGGTTTTGCAGACTGTATCTTTTGCATTTTTATCAAAACCTGTGCCGCTGCATTCGTCACAAGGTTCCGTATGTTCAATTTTTATCTCTCTTTCAATACCGTTCATTGCATCCATGAAATCAATCTGGATGTCCATTCTTAAATCGGCACCGCGCCTTGGTGCATTCGGGTTTTCGCGGTATCCGCCGCCAAATCCGCCGCCCATGCCGCCAAAGAACGAAGCAAATATGTCGTTAATATCCCCAAACCCAAAATCAAATGGTCCCTGTGAAGAATATCCGGCGTTTTTAAGTCCGTCTTCCCCGTATTGGTCATAAAGAGCCCGTTTTTCATCATCCATCAGGGTTTCATAGGCTCTGCCCAATTCTTTAAACTTTTCTTCTGCATCCGGTTCTTTGTTTACATCCGGGTGCAGTTTTCTTGCTTTTTGTCTGAATGCTTTTTTTATTTCATCTTTTGATGCGTTTTTTTCTACTTCTAATATCTGGTAGTAATCTGACATTTATTCGGTTATTCCTATTCCTTACTCGTTGGTGTCTCCGGAAGATGTATTGTTTTCACCTTCTGTTGCAACATTTACAAATGTAGGTCTTAAAACTTTGTCAAAAAGTTTATATCCTGTTTGTAATTCATCTATAACTGTATTTGCAGGGTAATCGTTTGTTGGTGTTTGCATAACGGCTTCATGCAAATTTGGGTCAAACTCTTCGCCCTTGGCTTCAATTTTTTTAAGTCCGATTTTATCCAAAGTATCATAAAGCTGCTTTAGCCCTACTTCATAGCTTTCTTTTATTTTATCGCACTCTTGCATATCTGCAACGGATTTTCTTGCGCGTTCAAAGGTATCCAGCACTGTAATAATTTTTTTCAGCGTATCTTCCGCGCCATATTTTAAAAGGCTTTCTCTTTCTGTCATCTGGCGTTTTCTAAAATTATCAAAATCGGCTGCAAGTCTTAAATATTTATTATTTAGGCTGTCAAGCTCTGCCTGTAGTTTTTCTGTATTATTATCAGAATCTTCTTTATTTCCAGGTTCATCCTGGGTATCTTCTGTATCCTGAACGGTTTCTTCAGCTTCTGTTTCTTTATTGAAATTTTCTTCTTTAAAAGGATTATTTTGTTGTTCGTCCTCTTTTTTAAACATAGCTTTCTTTCCTTATAAAAATCAGTGTTAATAATATTATATGGTATCAATATCTGATGTCTAATTATATTAACTTTTTATTAATATTTTAATGCAAATGCGGGCTAGTCAGGTTTGATTATGAATTTCTTTAATGTTTTTGCCGTCAATAAAGCAGAATTAATAAGCCTCTGTCTGTTGTATTTTTGAATACCCGCACAAGAAAAGATGCAAGAAACTTTATCAAGTTGTTTAATTGGCTATAAAATTTTCAAATCCAAGGACACAGCGCACCGCAGCCTTGGGCGATAGGGATGAGACCTCACCCTGCGCCCGCCCCGCCCCATAGGTGGCGGGATACCTGGCGAGGAGCAAACAGCGCACAGAAAAGGCATTAGTGTAGATGCACTTGCCTGTGCCATCGCAGGCACCTGTCATACCAAAAGAGCCCCGGCTTAGCATAAAATCGCTGTAGTAATCTGAATCTCTGGGTGTGCCAGACCATACATGATACGACCAGCAACTGCCGCCATCAGAACCCGGGCAGCTATTAGCACCGCGCAAACACTGCAGGGTGCCGTAACCGGAGTTGGCGTCCAACGGGTGTATCGCTTTTTGTCTGTTTCTCTAACGCCCCTGCTCCATAAGACTTGCATCTTTCTCTCAAGAAAAGTAGACTAATGTCAAGTTTTCTTTCGGCAGATTGACGCTGTCATAGTGCTTAAATCGGCACCGGTTTCTGCTTGCACAAAATCAGGCAGAATTTGCGCAAGCAGGATCCCCTTGGAGGACTTGCGCATTTTGGTCACAGAGTTTGTCTGCAGCCTTTGAGCAAATAAATCCATATCCAGGACACAGCGCACAGAAAAGGCATAGGTAGCACCTCCTGGTGTAACAACAAAGCTGCCGCCAACAAGGTGATACTGACCACCTTCGCCTGACCACAAGTGGTTTGTGTAGCAGTAGCTTGCAGCGGCGCCCGGGCACCCGTCCAAACTGCGCAAACACTGCAGGGTACCGTAACCGGCATTCCAGTCACAGAGCTTGTCTGCAGGTTTTTGTATTTGACAAAGACAAAAACTCTATACTGTGAATGCTGTCTTTACTTAAAAATCCAAATCCAGGACACAGCGCACAGTAAATGCCTGGGTAACAGGACACCAGCCATTGCCACAAGCACCTGTAAGAACCCAACCGCCCGAAACCAGTGCAGGAACAAAATAACTCGAGCCGTTATCTGTGCCTGACCACATGTGATACGAGTGGCAGTTACCATTCGGAGCGCCCGGGCAGCTGCCTGTGCCACTGCACCGCAGGGTGCCGTAACCGGAATTGCCGTCACAGAGCTGTCCGCAGGCTTATTGTTGTGAGGGAATTAAATGTTTATGCTGTACATTTCTCATTAACCATTTTGCTCTGTCGAAACTCAAATCCAGGACACAGCGCACACTGAAACCATAGTCAACAGGTCTTAGCAACTGGCTAAAACCACCGACACCCAACTCTCTGTAAACATATGTGCCTGTCGGTGTCTCATCTTTCGACCATACTCCATACGGGTGGCAGCGACCAGAGTCCTGGGTGCCAAGAGCGGCGCCCGGACAAAGACTGTCTTCATATCTGGGATGACACCGCAGGGTACCATAGCCGGACCATGCGTCACAGAGCTGTCTGTATCATTTTGCATTTTTTATAAAGAAATCCAAATCCAGGACACAGCGCACAGAGTGGGCATAAGTATAGGCATAATACCTGTGAGAAGACCAAGTGCCTGATACTAACTGACCTATAATATATGTATTGCCGCTTGGTAGTGATGACCATGTGTGGTAAGGGTGACAACCATTAGCGTCGACCGTACCGGTAGCGGAGCCCGGGCAGCTATAGCCCCAATAGCATCGCAGGGTGCCGTAACCGGAACCCGTGTCGCAGAGCTGTCCTAGTACTGTTTTAACGATAATTCGCATCCAGGACACAGCGCACAGAAAAGGCGTAGGTAATATCGTGCGGCACCCAAGCATTCTCAATGAAGCTACCATAGGCAAGAACTCTGTCATATGCACTAGTGCCTTCCGGGGTAAGCGTGTGCGACCATAAGAAGTGCGGCCAGCAGTTGCCGCCTGCGCCCGGGCAAAGCCCAGGACCGGAGCTGCACTGCAGGGTGCCGTAACCGGGATCACCGTCACAGAGCCTGTTTGCAGACTGGTTGCTGCAAAGAGGAAACAGTAAATGCAAAATCCTTTGTTTTGTTGCAGTTTTGCTCTGTCGAAACTCAAATCCAGGACACAGCGCACACCCAGGGCTATACTCGCAGGAAACGGGTCAACATTCGGAGTTCCTGTTTCTAGGCGGATACTATAGCGCCTGTCAGTCTCTCCCTCTCCGCTTGACCAAACGTTATGCGGGTAGCAGTTGTTAGCCCAATTGGTGCCAGCGCCTGCGCCCGGGCAGCTGCCGTTGTGCTCAAAGCATCGCTGGGTGCCATAACCTGGCTGCAGGCTGCAGTATAATTCTTAATCTTTATTTTTCATAAAGAAGAACAAATCCAGGACACAGCGCACCGCAGCCTAGGGCGATAGGGGTGAGGTCTCACCCTGTGCCTATATAAGGCGAGGAGCAAACAGCGCACAGTAAAGGCGTAAGGACCACATCTGCCGCTACCCCCGGTACCACCACAAGTGGTGGCATTGGAATAGAAAGAACCGCTAATCAACTCAAGGGCTCTGTGGAACGATGAGCTCTCCACTTCTGCGTCTGACCATATGTGGTATGGGTGGCAGTAGCCGCTTTGGGAGCCCGGGCAGCCTCCATGGTCATAGTCGGGATAACATCTCAGAGTGCCGTAACCGGCATTCCTGTCACAGAGCTTGTCCGCAGATTAACTTTTTGCAGACCATTTGTTTCGGATAAATACTACTCAAATCCAGGACACAGCGCACAGTAAAGGCGTAGGTGTGGTCACGCACGTGCACATAGAGTGTATCTGCCAAGTGTGCGTCGTAATAGCTGTCAGTGCTACTTTCCTTTGTACTGGACCATATGTCATACGGCCAGCAGTTGCCGCTGTTTGCAGCGCCCGGACAGTTGCCTGCCCCCCGGTTGCACTGCAGGGTGCTATAACAAGAATTGCTCCTGCGGGTGTGGGGTAGTATAGACCCTCCATCCTGCCTCCAGGGAAATAATATAATCCGTAAGGTCCCGCTGATGTATCATCTGACAGCTAAAGCCTTGTATCTGCCACAGTACTTAAATTGGCACCGGTCTCTGCTTGCCAAAATTCTACCTGATTTTGTGCAAGTCGGAGCCTCTTGGAGGGTCTGCGCTTTAGTTACAGATATTGTCTGCAAAAAGAAATCCGCATCCAGGACACAGCGCACACTGAAAGCCCAACCGACGATGCACTTGCCATACATGTCCGTACCACAGTAATTCTTGGAGTTAGCAAATATACCTGCATCTAAAACAAATGCCCTGTAATAGCTGCCTTCATCTACCATAGAGCCTGACCATAAGGCGTCTGGCTCGCAAGTACCAATGTAGGAGCCGGGGCAGTCATACCTGCTCCTTAAACACTGCAGGGTGCCGTAACCGGAACCCCAGTCGCAGAGTTGTCTATAGTACTGTCTTAACGATAATTCGTATCCAGGACACAGCGCACAGTAAAGGCATAGGCTGTGATGCACTTGCCTACATTGCCGGTATCAGTGCATACATTCTGGGTGCTAAGGTTACTGTAAGCAAAACAAAGGGCTCTGTGGTATGAAGGGTCGTCAACCTGACTATGAGACCACATACAGTACGGGTAGCAGTTGTTAGCGCCATCTGTACCAAGAGCAGCGCCCGGACAGCTGCCAGTGCCTGCATAACACCTCAGAGTGCCGTAACCGGCAGTATGGTCACAGAGCTTGTCTGCAGGTTAACTTTTCCGGATTGACTTACTTTGAAGAAATGTCACTCACATCCAGGACACAGCGCACAGAAAAGGCATAGTCTTGACCGCACTTGCCCAAACTGTCTGTCCCACAATTTGTGCCTACCATAGAACCGTTAATCAGTCTGAGGCTGATATGATAGCCTGTGCCGGCTTCGGAACCTGACCATAACGGGTACGGGAAGCAGGAGCCGCCTTCTGCAGCACCCGGGCAGCCGCCTGTGCCATTGCACCTCAGAGTGCCGTAACCGGAGTTGGCGTCGAACGGGTGTATCGCCTTTGTCTGTTTTTCTAACGCCCTGCTCCACAAGACTCATATCCTATCCCAATGGGATGGACGTTATCTGTAGTGCTTATTCTTCACACACAGCTAAAACCTCAACGCAATATCGATAGTTTCACGCTTTTTGCTAATGTTCATCACATTACCAAAAATTGCTCCACCCGGTTTGCGCATTCAAATCCAGGACACAGCGCACAGTAAAGGCGAAGGTATTAGCACACTTACCGCGAGTATTGTCGCATGATGTACCGTGTAGTGTGCCGGAAGCCAAATAGAAACCTCTGTGGTACTCTTCTGTGTCCATAAACGAGCCTGACCATATGTCGTTCGGGTAGCAGTTGTCCCAGTGCGCACCCGGGCAGCTGCCTGCATTTATACACTGCAGGGTGCCGCAACCGGGCTGCTCCTGAGGAAAACAAAGATTTCTATTCCACAATAGGATGACATCGTCTGCAAGGTTCTTCTTCAAAGTGCCTAACGGCTAATACCTTGTCGCCATCGTAGTGTACCAGCTGTTTGTTCACACAAGCGTCTTTGGAGCAACGGTTTGTGCTCTAGTACGGAGTGTTTGCAGAATTTATCATTGTAAGACAGTACAATAACTAAGACGAGTTGATACAAGCTTTTGGTTAATGTCCTTTGAAACGTAACAAAATAAATCCAGGAGACACAGCGCACAGAAAAGGCAAAGGTATGACTGCACTTGCCTGTGGTGCCGGTATAACACTCTGTGCCTGAGAGGAGGTTACTATACAGTCTGTGACTGAAATAATACGCTGCTTCAGGCTCTGTGCCCGACCATAAGCCATACGGGTAGCAATGACCAGTGCTTACAGTGCCAGGGGCGGTACCCGGGCAGCTGTCAACCCACTTGCACTGCAGGGTGCCGTAACCGGAACCCCAGTCACAGAGCTGTCCGCAGTACTGTCTTAACGATAATTCGCATCCAGGACACAGCGCACAGTAAATGCCCAGGTATTAATACATTTACCATTGCCTCCGGTATCGCTACAAGTGCTGGAACCATAATAGAAAGAACCATGGCTCAACTCGAAGGCTCTGTAAAAAGACGAACTCTCTATCTCTGTGCTTGACCATACGCGGTGTGGGTAGCAGCTCCCAATATAAGAGCCCGGGCAGCGCTTGGTATTAAGCTCACGATAGCACTGCAGGGTGCCGTAACCGGGATCACCGTCACAGAGCTTATGTGCACCGGTGTTAGACAGCTATACCTTGACGAGCCGGGTATAACTATTGCAGTAATCTGTCTGCATTGCATAACAATTTAATTAAGTTTCTCCAACGGATTTTGCATAATAAAGAAACTCAAAACCAGGACACAGCGCACAGTAAAGGCATAGGTATATGCGTAATATCTGTGGTGGTCAAAAACTCCGCTCATTACTTGCCCTATAAGGTACGAATCGCCGCTTGGCTGTGAAGACCATACGTCGAACGGGTAGCAGTTGTTAGCATCATTGGTACCAGGAGAAGCGCCCGGGCAGTTGCCAATTGCTGTACGGCACCGCAGGGTGCCATAACCGGACTGTTCATCGCAGAGCTTGTCTTTAAATTTGTTCTGTGAGTGAATACTGACGACTCTGATAATTCATTTGCACTACGGTATCTTGCTTTGTAATAGTTCAAAACCAGGACACAGCGCACAGTAAAGGCGTTGGTATAACTACACTTACCAGTGCCTTCGCAGGCTCCGCTCATAGTAAGAGAACCGCTTACAAAGTGAAAACCACTATAATAATCTGTCTCTCTGGGTGCGCCTGACCATATGGCGTACGGGAAGCAGTTGCCGCCTGCAGCGCCCGGGCAGTTGCTGTTTGTATTTTTCCAGTTGCACTGCAGGGTGCCGTAACCGGAGATTGTTCCTGCGACGCTCTGTGTCTCGCTCGCAAGTGTTTTACCCAAACCTGCAAGACTTGTATCTTCCTCTAAAGGCATCCACATCCAGGACACAGCGCACAGTACTGGCATTTGTAACAGGACGACATTCATTAACGCCAAATACCCCCGTATCAAGCCAGCGATACCAGTAACAATTGTCTCCCGGAGTGCTTGACCAAACGTGGTGCGGGTTGCAGTTGCCATTGTATGAGCCCGGGCAGCTGCCTTCTCCATAGTAACACCGCAGGGTGCCGTAACCGGACAACTTGTCACAGAGCTAAGGTCTGCAGTCTTTGACATCTTACACAAAGAAGTTCACATCCAGGACACAGCGCACAGAAAAGGCGTTGGTAATATCGTGCGGTACCCAAGCATTCTCAATGAAGTTACCTGTTTCAAGATCTCTGTCGTATGCGTTAGTACCTGCTGTTGTAAGCGTGCCTGACCATACGAAGTTCGGCCAGCAGTTGCCGCCTGCAGAGCCCGGGCAGCTGCCATAGCCTGGAGTACAATGCAGAGTGCCATAACCGGCATAGGCGGCTGTGGCAATATACCCGTCTTTCAAGCGGATTTATTTTTATAACATTTCTGTTTTAAAAATAATCCATATCCGGGACACAGCGCACAGTGTGGGCAAACAGCTTACTGTGCCCTGCGTCACTGTAGTGCTCGTAAAAAACACCACCTTGAAGCTCAGGAGACCAGGCATAGGTGTCGCCTATCTGCTTGCCTGACCATAATATATATGAGAAACAATTACCGCCCGCAGCGCCCGGGCATTGACCTTTTGCAGCCTCCCAACTACACTGCAGAGAGCCGTAACCGGACAACTTGTCACAGAGTGTCTGTAGTATATGTGCTTACAGAGCAATGCTATTAACTGTGATAGTATGGCAAATTACTGACTTCCTTGAAATCCCGGGAAACATATCCAGGACACAGCGCACAGTAAATGCCCAGGTATTAATGCACTTACCGTTGCCATCGCATACGCCTGACGTATGTAAATCACCACTGTTTAAGCAAAATCCTCTGCGATAGGATGTGTCTCCATCCACTACGTCAGAAGACCATAAACAATATAAGTCGCAGTAGCTGCTGTAGGAGCCCGGGCAACTGTCATAACCAGGATAGCACTGCAGGGTGCCGTACCCTTTGATTGCATGTCTACAGCCAAAAACCTTTGGAATATCTGCTAAGCATTCAATACCAGGACACAGCGCACAGAGAACGTCCAGGTATTAAGACACTTGCCATTACCTCCAGTGGGGGTGCATACATCTGACATATACAAACCGCCGGGGCGCAGACAAAACCCCCTGTGATAAGAGGTGTCTCCATCTACTGTGTCTTGAGACCATACGCAGTACGGGTAGCAGTTACCATAATACGCGCCCGGGCAGCTGCCAACCCATATACACTGCAGGGTGCCGTAACCGGCATTGGCGTCTAACGGGTGTATTGTCTTGTGTCTGCTTGGCTAACATTGCCGCTTCACAAGACTTGCACCCTGTCCCCCGGGGATGACACTACTTGTAAGGCTCTATGATGCACCATCTGACAGTTAAAGCCTTAACGGCACAGCGGGGTAGAAACCACCATAGCTTGCGTGCCAGTCACGGAGCTGCAGAGTGAAGACTATAGTTACTGAGGCGCGCAACTCCAGGACACAGCGCACCGCAGCCTAGGGTGATAGGGGTGAGGTCTCACCCTGTGCCCGTATAAGGCGAGGAGCAAGCAGCGCACAGAAAAGGCAAAGACAAGCTCATGACCTCCTTCGCCTCGCCACTCGTAAAAACTACCGCTTAGAAGCTCAGGAGACCAGGCAAAAGTGTCACTCACCTGCTTGCTTGACCATATCCCTTGCGGGAGGCAATTGCCATATGTGGCGCCCTGACAGCCGCCTGTGTGCGTGTAACACTGCAGGGCACCGTAACCGGACTGCTGGTCACAGAGAAAACCTGTACTGCCAAACAAATTACCCTCATAACTTTTCAATGTGCAGCTGTGTCAAAAATATAAAAAGCAGGTAATTTAATTTGATAACATAAACTTTATCAAATGGTAATTGCATTAATCCTGTAAATTGTGTTTTTCATAAGGAACAATACAATGATGAACCGTAATTATTACGGTCCTGCCTGACGATTTGAATTCTCCGTCTGCCAAAATCCGTAAACCTTGGCACTCTGGAGGGTAATTTCTTAACCTGATTTTATCTTATAATTTTGCATACTGGCAAATATGTTAAACTTATAAACCATAAAAACATAGTTTGGATACTTATTTAGTTTGTAAAGTTATGTAACATATTCTTTTAAAATCCTTAAGTTAAGCTTTATGTCTGCCGATATTAAATATGTACAAGGCATTAAATTTGAACAATAAAGAACAAAGGAGTGTTTGAACAATGGGTATGTCTGCAAGCCAAAGTCGTTTTTTGATGCTTACGGCACAAAAAAGCAATAATGAATTTCAAGCGCAAAATATTACGTTTGAGCGCCTTATGCTTGCTGAAAACGTTTCCAGATGGACGATGGAATACGAAGATGCTATGCAAAACCAGACACTTCTATATGGTCAAAGAGGTTCTACCAATATAAATTATGCCGCAAGACTTCACTATGATGATATTGTAAGAAGTGAAACCGATGGCGGTATGAGTATGTCTTTAATATCTGCCACATCAAATAAAATCGTTGTGCCGTCCCTTCCTGATCCTATGCCTGAAGGGATGAGCAAAGAGGATTATTTTGTCTGTCCGGATGTAAATGATGCGGATTTTCTTGAAATGAACCTAAGAGAAGGTAATTTCCTTTTTGTGGACAAAGATTCAAGACAAATTACAAAGACAGATAAGAAAGAATGGAATAAATATACATACAATGATTCTACAATTCAAATGTTTGTAACGGACACTTATGATAAAACGGACGATGCTGCAGCGGAAAGCAAGTACAATGAAAGACAGGAACAGTTCCAAATGACTGATAAAAAGCTTGAATGCCAGCTGAAAAAACTTGAAACCGAGCATAAAGCCCTTGAAACGGAAATTGAAAGTGTTCAGAAAGTAATCAAAACAAACGTTGAAGCAAGCTTTAAGACCTTCGGATAATTATAAAATTAAATACTAAAACACAGGGTCTTTTAAAGTGTCCCTGTGTGATAAATAAATTTACTCCATTGTTCATTAATTGCCCCTGATTTTAAGGGGCTTTTTATTTAATATTTTTATTCCGGCAGAAAAAATGTCACTCCTGCAGGTTTTTAGCCTATAAGCATTAAGCGGTTACCCGTGGTTTCTGTTGCCTGGTTTGTTCCGCCAACACCATTCAGATATCCTTCTTTTTTATTTGCGCCGATATCTCTTACTTCGTTCATTTGTTGTGCGAAGAAATTTTCTCCGCCGCCGATTTTCTTTCCGCCGCCAAGCTGTTCGCCGCCTTTAAAACCGCCAAAGTTTACTTTTTGGGTTTGGAAATTATTTTGACCTACTTGTGCCATTAAGTTTGGATTAAAGTTTACGCTCATTTGATGCCTTTTTATTTGCTATTAAACTTCTACAATTAAATAAAAACATCCGAAAAATAAAAATTTCACAATTCATATTTTATGTTACAAAAATTAACCTTTTTAATCTTCCTTGTGGGCAATGAAAAAGCTGTATTAAATAGTGCAAAATATAAATACAATTTCACCCGGTTTATAAGTATGCCGGGCAAAAACGAAAGGAATAAAAATGAGATTCAGCCTTATAAAAAGAGAACCATCCTTTTTCTTTGAAAATATGCATGAGGATTTACAAAGATTTTTAAAAGATACATTTGGTGACATTGAACCGTCTTCTTCAAATGTACCTTTCGAACGTACATTCAGACCGGCAGTAGAAGTTAGGGAAACAAAGGATGAGTATAAAATAGATGTAGAGCTTGCAGGTGTTAAAAAAGAAGATATAGATGTAAGTCTCACTCCTGAAAGCATTACGATTTGTGCAGAATCAAAATTTGAAAAAACCGATAATTCAAAAGATGTGAAATATTCTGAATTCAGATATGGCAAATTTACAAGGACAATACCTTTGGATACAGCTGTAAATCTTGAAAATTCCGAATGTGAATTTAAAGACGGTATTCTTCATGTTGTATTAAAGAAAAACGAGCCTAAAAAAGAGGACGTTAAAAAGATAGAGGTAAAATAAATAAGGGCTCTATATGAGCCGGTTGGCGCCTTTGGCTTTTTATAATTAAAACAAGGAAACCAAGATGAATTTGGGATGTTTTTTATAAAAAATTGCCAAAGTATAAGCCAAAAGACGGGGTTTCGCTTTTAGCACCCCGTCTTTTTATGTAATATAAAGTATTTATTGTAGTTTTAATAATATTTTTGATAAAATATGTTTTATAGGGTGGTACAACTCTGCCTCTAGCACAGACATTTTACTAAGAAATGGCTAGAAAGGAGAGTTAAAACTATGATTTTAGATAAAACAATAATGCTACTAATCGTAGCAACGCTATTCATAGTAGCATCAAAAATGTAAAATCATAGGGTACTAAGTGAAACCTCAGAGAAGTAAGAGTTCTTTGGGGTTTCCCCCTATATCCTAAATATAACATGTTCGCATTGCTTTTTCAAGGCGCTTTTGGAAACTTTCTATTTCATAGCCGGCAAAGTATCTTCTGACAGTTCCTGTCGTATGTGTTCGCAATCCACATATTCAATCGGCGCACCTGTTTCTTTTTGAAGATATACATCTTTTATTCCTGCTTGAACAATGAATCTCTTGCAGAGAATACAGATAAAATTGTGTCCGTAAATATACATTGTGGCGCCATGGCATCTGTCTTGTCCTGCTTGGATTATAGCATTTTGCTCTGCATGGATTGACCGGCATGTTTCATATCTTGTGCCGGACGGGATATTATTTTGCACCCTGTAGCAATACCCAAGCTCCATACAAGATGTTACTTTTGATGGCGTGCCGTTATAGCCAGTGGCTTTTATTTTTCTGTCTTCTCCTACAATTACAGCACCAACTTGCGCTCTTATGCAGTTTGACCTTGAAGCGCAGGTTTTTGCAATCTCTAAAAAGTATTCATTCCACGGCTTTACCATATTCTTTCCTTCAAATCTTCTTTCAAAAATATTATACAGCTTAAAGGATGGTTGTCATATTTTCTCTTTTTTCAAGAGTATTCTTTGTTTCAATTCCATCCCAGTTTTCTACAGGCGAAATTCTGATACTGTATCCTAGAATCATTGCAATGTCGCGAAGTTCTGTCCATTTTACGGTATCCGTATTTAATTTTCTTGAAAGGTTTGATTGCGTGAAAGAATAGCCGAAATTTCTGTTTAATTCGTCAGCAAGTTTTGTCAAAGAAACATCTCTCATTAAAAGCATTCCTTTAACTAAATGTTTTGTGCTTAAATTTCTGTTGCTCACTCCCTGCATATATCAATAATGATGTTATTCACCCGCATTAGTTGATTTTTTATACTAAATTTGATATGATTATATCAAATATGATATAAATAAAAGGTTCTAAAAATGTTAAATTTGTTCATCGTTCTAAAGGGCGTATTCTGCCCTAAGTTTTTCGTGCCCAAAAAGGGTCTTTCTAAATTAAGTTTTGTAAAGCCGGGTGATTTGTCCTGTTCTTTCTCGCATTGCTATTTATCTAAGTTTAGAACATTTATGGAAAAATTCAAATCATCCGTAAGGGTAGAAAATTTATTACCCTGTAAGGCTAGGTCGGCTTTTGCTTTCTCCCTCGTTGAGATGCAAAGCATAAGCCGGTGCGGATGGCTGGCGGCGATGAGCCGGAAGCCGAAGCACTACGATGGCGACGTAGGATGTGAGTCTTGCGAATTTGGGCGAAGCAAAATGAGCAAGAGACGAAACACCCACAGGAGCTATATGGCTGCCTTCTCTTTAGTTGAAATGCTTATGGCACTTCTTGTTGCATCATTGTTGCTTGCAG
>CAJULH010000012.1:0-8166 GCA_910587175.1 Candidatus Gastranaerophilales bacterium
TCTTCCCCGGATACCGTCCTCAGTTCTACATCAGAACAACTGACGTAACCGGTTCAATCAAATTCGACGGCGAAATGGTAATGCCTGGTGATAACGTAGTAATGGACGTTGAACTTATCGCTCCTGTTGCTATTGAACAAGGTATGAGATTCGCTATCCGTGAAGGCGGCAGAACAGTTGGCGCCGGCGTTGTAGACAAAATTATTGAATAATTTTATTCTGCAAACCGGATAAATGTTTTAAAAACTCCTTGAATATCAAAAATTCAAGGAGTTTTTATATTGAGATCACACATTGTAAAATTAAATAAAAAATAAAACGGGCAATTTTATTGTATTATAAGTTTGTATTACAACCAGGAGACAAACTGATGGATATTTACGAAGCAATTTATGGAAGAAGGGTTACAAGGAATTTTAAAGAAACAGTCATTCCCGATGAAATATTAAAAAAGATAATTAACGCAGGACTGCAAGCCCCGACCCATGACCATTTAAGAAACTGGGAATTTGTAATCCTGAAAAACAGAGAAGATAAGGAAAACGCCCTTCAGTTCGTAAGGCAAGGAGTAGAACCCACACTTGAAATATTAAAAAGAACCCTAAAAGACGGTACTCCGCAGCAAAAAATGTATGCTGCTGCAATGCCGAGACAATATTCAGGTTGAACAAATACAATATACCGCAGATGAAAAAATGCATTTCGGCAGGTGGTAATTATACAGGCATTGCCTTAATCATAATAATAAGCTTAATTTAAAACCGGAAAATAATTTGTCCGGTTAGCGTCTTGCAAGGCAATTTTTTCCATGGTTTAAATAAGAAAGGAAATTTAGGAGGTTTTAAAATGAAATTTTTACATTCAATGATAAGGGTAAAAAATATTGAAAAATCACTGGATTTTTACCAGAATGTTCTTGGATTGAAAATTTTAGACAAAAAAACTTTGGATGACTGCGAACTGTATTTCCTTGCAGAATATGAAGGAGCTCCGGAGATTGAGCTTACAAATAATTTTGAAACACCCGAAAACGGTTATGAAAATGGAAACTGTTTCGGGCATTTTGCTTTTGCAACAAGCAATATGGATGATTTTACATCACATCTTAAGGCTTTGGGATATGAATTTTTATATGAGCCGTATGAATTAAAACTAAAAGCTGCAGATGGAAACGAGAAAATCAAAAAAATAGCATTTATTAAAGACCCCGATGGAAACGAAATAGAGATTATTCAAAAATAGTTCCCCGGAGGGGGTAAAAACTATACAAAAATAACTTTCAGAAGTTTTTATATTAAAAAGCTATGAAAATTAACAGGATTAACACAAATTATGCTAACCCTGCATTTAAGGGAGGATGCACAGCCTTGCAGCACAAATTTGCAAATACATTTGCAAATATCGACGGCATTGGTGAAGGTGCAAGCATAGCTTTTGATTTTTTAGGAAAGGCTGTTGTTGTGCCTGCGGTTATAATGCTTGCAAGCAAGGAACCAAAGGAAAAGAAAGAATATTCTGCACTTAAAAATCCTGTTGCAGCTACAATACAGCTGGCACTTGAAGCACCTATATTATTTTTTGGCTCAAAAGCTATAGAAAAAGCAGCAAACAAGGGGCTCCTTGATAAGGGGCAAAACAAACAATACAACGAAAAATTCTTCAAAGACAGTTTTACATCCACCCTAAGAGATGCTGCTAAAGAGAACTCTGCCAGCGCCAAAAGAGCTGAAGAGCTCATAAACAATATTAATGTCAAGGGACTTACAAAAAAAATTGCTGAATCTGCAGAAGATTTGATTGAAACCCTGCCTGAAAAATCTAAAGACCTTGCAAAAAAAGCTTTTCAGGATTACAACACAGCGCACAGAAAACTATATCATCTGCAAAACAGATTATGCTTTGCTGCAGCAATAATCCTGACACCTCTTATATGTGCCCTTGAAAACAAACTCCATCCGATTGTAATGGATAAAATTTATGAAAAAGAATCTCTGAATGCAAATAAACACCAGCAGGCAAATGTCTTGAAACAAGAAGTCTGTTCAATGCAAAACGGGAAAGCATGGCAGTACATCTCAATCCATGCTTTTATTAAAAGTTTAAAGAAAGGCGCAGCACAATGAAGATTTCAAATGTACTTGCCAACATTGCAAATTCAAAATTTATGGTAAACCATATTCAAAAATGTGATGATGCGAAGTTTTTAACAAGAACGCTGCTTTTAACAAGTGTTGCAAAGGATGTATTTGCATACGGACTTCGCGTAAAAAACACCCTTGAAAACGATAAAATTCCTGAAGACAAAAAGAAATTTTCAGCACATATGGATATGGCAACAGGAATTACAACAGCAGCCGTACAAATTGGCGCAGGCTTTTTGGTATCAAACGATAAACTTCAGACAAATATTGCAAATAAGCTTTTCAAACCAATTTTAAATGATAAGCGTGCATTTAACTCTGCAAAAACTTCTTTTAGTGCAATCTCAACCATGATTATAGCAACGCTTTTTGCAAAAAGAATTCTAACTCCTTTAATTGCAAGCAAAATGGTATATAAACTGGAACACAAAAACGACAATAAAAACGGCAACAATGCTATAGGCAATAAAAACAATATTGAAACCAAAAACAAAAGCGTATAAGTTTTATTAAAAATTTGCTTTCACAAATGTTTTTAAAGATAATGAAAAAAGCTCCTGAGTGCTAAGGTTCAAGTGATTTTAGCAGAGCGGGCATATTTCAAATCGTCTGATGTTGCCAATTTTTTTGGTTAATTGCTGAATTAAAACTAATTTGAGGCTATTGCATTCTAAAGTGTACGTTAAAATGCAAAAATGAAACATGTGGAGTGCGGTTGTCTGGCTCTTTTTTGAATTTCAGTTTTTTACATCAAAGATAATAAATTTATGCACATTAAACTAAACCCAGAAAAACAATGTACATACCTCAAAACAATCTTCTAATTGTAAAAAGATTTGTCAAAAAAGAAAAACTGCAGCAAGCTCTGTGACGAATATGCCGGTCACGGCACCCTGCAGTGCAACTGGGCTGGAGGCAGCTGCCCGGGCTCCTACAATGGCAACTGCAACCCGAACTGCCTATGGTCGTCTGACACAGTGGATGAAGACGCATCCTACCGGAGAGGATTTTGTTTATACACGCCAGGTTTTACCACGTCAGGTGTGTGTAATGAAACTGGTGGTAATGGTAAGTGTATTAATACCTGGACCTTTACTGTGCGCTGTGTCCTGGATTTGAAATAAAATAGTCATGCCCGGAAAACTTATTTTCCGGGTAATTTTTATAATCTATTAAAATAAATGTAAAGTTTTGTAACATTTTTATTTAAAATTGAATTTATATACATTTTAAATACTTTATATATAAGTAAAGTGTTTAGAAGGAAATTCAGATGTCCGGTGTATTTGGTTATAACAATGAAATTATGAATATCATTTCAAATGATTTCACAACAGAAACAGGTTCAAAAACAAAAGAACGTTTAATGCAGGAATACGGTGAGCCTTTATTCGAAATCATTGCAAAGGCTGAATTTGGCGGAGACATGGTTGAGCTTTCAGGCGCACAGGAAAAAAGAATTGCAAGTCTTGTAGATGATACTTTCGACTTTGCAGCACAAATGCTTGAACAAAAATACGAAGAATGGATGAATGACAGAAACTTTGCACCTTTCGGCTTTGGCAGAAAAGATAAATTTTCTTTTCTTAATGATGCAGAAAGACTCAATGGACTCTGGCAAAATAATACATCAGCAAGAACAACTGCAAAAAGAAGCAGCGCAAGAAGAAGTACAGCAAACAGTACAACAGAAAACAGAACCCAGGGAACTGTTATAAATAATGACGGATTACAGAGAATAGTAAATCTGAAAAATCAAACAACTTCACAAATTGCTGACAATACAACCTTTAATCAGATACAGCCCGTTAATGAACAGGTTGAAAAAGACCCTCTCGAAGGAAAAACTCCCGAAGAAAAGAAGACAATTTTAGAACAATCAGCTCAAACCCACAGGGATAATATAACTAAAATTGCAAATGGCACAAGTGAAGCAGTACAAAATGTTGTAGCAAATATGCAAAATGCCGAAGCAGCAATGAACCAGGCAATTGATAATGATGCTAATATTAACGATGAAGTAAAAGCTCAGGTTAAAGAAAGCCAATTAAATATAACAGCAAAATCACAAGAAATCTCTTCCAAAGAAGCTGAAATCGCTCAAACAGATGCTTCTATCACACAAACAGAAGGTGCTATTTCAAATCTTCAAAATGCATTGAGCTCTCTTCCTTCACCATCAGGAAAAGAAGAAGATAAAGAAAAAGATGCAAAACTTGCTGCAAGAAAATCAGAACTTCAAAGCCAGATAGCAGCAAAACAAGCAGAACTTGCACAACTACAGGCTCAAAAACAAGAACAGGAAGCTCAAAAAACCCAATTAGAAACAGAAAAAGGACAGCTTGAACAAAATAAAGAACAAATCGAAGCAGAAGAATTAAAAGATGCAAGCCCGGCCACAAAAGCAGCAATTCAAGCTTACGAAAATGCAAGAACAAACGTTGAAACAACAAAAACAAATGAACTTCAAAAAGCACAAAACGACCTTAATGATACTATTCAAAAATTAAACGAAGTTGAAGCTGAAATTGAACAACAAAAGAATGCAAGTGCAAATACAAACTTTGACATTAACGGAATGATTGAAGCATTTGCACAGGGTCAAACCGGTGACTGCTGGTTATTATCAAGCTTGCAGGCACTAAGCAACTCTGAAGAAGGCAGAAAGTTATTACAAGATGCAGTTCAAATCAACGATGATGGCACATACACTGTAAAATTCAATGGTGCAGACTGGGCAATCAATATCACAGATGCAGATTTAAGAGCAGCAAGAAACAGCGGACAATATTCAAGCGGTGATGATGATGTGCTTTTAATGGAAGTTGCAATGCAAAATTATTTAACCCAGGTAAGAAACGGTCAGGTACAATCAGATTCAGCAAACATCAACGCTACTGCATCAGAAGGCGGTGCTAATCCTCTAAACAGCGGTAGAGCAACTGATTTACCATACCTTTTAACAGGAAAAACAGATTTTTCCGTAGGAAACAATACACAAGTTGATGAATTTTTGAACAAAATAGAAAATGGCAACAGCACTGCTTATGCTACAGTAAGTTTCGGTGCAGGCGCAAACTCTTCAATGAATACGCTTAATGCGGGTGCCGTAGTTACAGGTGCAGACGCATACACAGGTCATTTATGGAGCATAAAATCAGTAAGCGGAGATAATGTAACACTTATTAACCCTTGGAATTCAAGCCAGGAAATCGTTACAACAAGAGCAGAACTTGCAAGACAAAATACAGAATTTGTATATCAGGATTTAGCAGCATAAAAAATATTGAAAAGGATAAAAATAGTTTTTGAATATAATATTCAAAAACTATTTTCCTATTTCAAGAGCTCTGTTTGCCATGGTTTTTGCAATGGTAAGTACGCTGATACTTGCTTCATATGCTCTTTGTGCAAGCACAGCATCCGCCATATCCACCATAGGATTTACGTTTGAGGTTCTTATATACCCGTATTCATCCGCATCAGGGTGTCCGGGGCGATATATCCTCTCCCCTTCGGTCGGGTCTTCAACAAGTCCTGTAAACTGAACACCGCCTGAAAGAAAGGGGATTGTACCCACGCCAAATACATCCTCTTTCATCGTATTTAAAAGACCATGGAATGAAATATCTTCAGTTGCATTCAATACAGGAATTTTTCTTACATAATTTGGCGTATCCATATTTGCAATGTTTTTTGCAGCGGTTTCAATCCTTTTAGAGTGAACATTTATACCCTGTCTTCCTATATCAAAAGAATCCATTATACTCATTTTATTATGCCTTTCTTTGGTTATTACCGCTTGCAGTTCTCTTGGGTGTTTTCATTTTTGTTTGTTTCGTTTGTACCGTCACTATTGCAAGATCGGTATACAGGTGTATTCATTATCTGAGATTAATTACACCAATTTACGTTTTATTACTTACCTACATTTATCGCAGTTTTTATTTCAGTTATGGTTGCCGTCATTTGCCTTGCAGCCACTGCATACAATACAGAATTCTGCTGCATCATTGCAAGTTCATCTGCTGCAGACAGCTGTTCCTCTCTTGGTCCTATTACTCCTGAAGGACCAAGCTTCTGACTGAGTTTTGTTTCAAGGGGCGAGTTGATTGTATTTAGATATTGGGAAAATTCAATATCCCGCCTTACATAGTTTGGCGTATCCATATTGGCAAGGTTTGAAGACAGTGCCTCCTGCCTGTTTGACATCAAATCCAAATACAACTGTGACCTTGAAATAGGGTCTTTAGGTAGATAACTCATTTATTAATCCTTTATGTTTATTGCTTTTTCATACATCTGGTCAATTGCACTCATAAGCGTTGTAGATGCAAGAAGACTTGAATTGACTCTCATTATGTCGTTAACGTGCGAAAAAATATCCACATTTGAACGTTCAAGTTTATACTGGCAAATTCTGCTGTGGTCTGTTACAAGTGTTTCTTCGCCTGAGTTTTCGGTTTTCTCCCATCTATTGTTGCCGGCTTCCTTTAAGCCTTCGGGATTTTGGAAGATTACAAGTGGAATTGTTCCCTGAAATTCACCGTCTCCCGGGAGTTTTTTATATGTATAAACGTCTCCGTTATCCCGTATTTCAACCTTTATACTGTCCGCAGGAATTTGAATTCCGGCACCTACAATATCGTTATTTGAATTCATCAATATACCGTCTTTTCCAAGAGAAAATGAGCCGTCTCTTGTATAATAAATTTCTCCACCTTCTGATGTTACAGGAATAAACCCGGGACCATTAATGGCAACATCCAAAGGCGCCTGGGTCACCTGAATGGAACCGTTTCTGTGGTCTGTTCTGATGACAGCCTTTGAATAGCCTTTTTCACCAAGAATTTCTTCAAAACGAACTGCCTTATATCCGTTTGTAGACCAGTTTGCAATGTTTTCAGAGTAATATCCCATCTTGTCAAACTGCGTCAGGGCGTTTATAGTATTCCTTCTTATGAGACCCTGCAGATTATATCCTGATGTCATCTATTATGACCCTCCAATTTGTTGTATTGCCTTTGAAAGAGCATTATTTTGTAACATAAAAAGCTGCCTGTTTGCATCAAAGTTTCTTCTTAACGGAACCATTTCCATAAATTCCTGCGCCAAGGTAACGTTTGAATATTCAAGACAGGATTGTTTCATATTTGGCTCCAGAACAACTGCACCGTCTGATGACACAACGCCTATTGTATCAACATATTCCATCTTTCTTGTTGCAGGGTTGAAAATACTCAGCCTGCCATGGGTATCTACGCGGATATCTTCATATTTTTCAGGCATAAAAGGAAGGATTATAGGTGTACCGCCCTGGGTTAAAACTTTCTGGTTTTCAAGCCCCAAAAGTTCTCCTTTTTCATTCAGTTTAAAACGCCCGTCTCTGGTTAATTCCACAGAGCCGGAATTATTCAAAAGCTGGAAATATCCCTTTTCACCTATAGCAAAGTCTAAAGGATTGTCTGTTCTTGCTATACGCCCGACAGAATCATCCACAGCAGCAGAAAGACCATGGATACCGATAAGTTCCGAAAAAGAAGAAACAATGCCATCTTTTCTTTGATATCCGACCTTATCAAATCCATTCACATTTTCCTGGGCAATACCCATAAGCTCCATCTGCATATGCATAGCGCCAACAGATTGATTCAGCCCTCTTTGGCTTGCACTAAGATACCCTTGTATTCTCATACCTTTTTTCCTACTTTGGCAATACTTTTTGTAATTTTTATAAAAGACGTCGGCAATAACTGGGTAAAATTTAACAAACTACCTGAAAAATACACTAAACGGCTTAGTTTCTATTTTCAGCATCTTAAGTTTTTACTTCATATAAAGCCTACGTCGCCTTTGCTATGTTCCAGTCACAGACTCATCGTCTGCTCCTTGGGAACATTCATTATTAGCTCCTGTGGGTGCTTCGCCTTTTGTTCGTTTCGCTTGCGCTGTCACTCACAAGGCTTGCATCCTACGTCGCCTTTGCTATGTTCCAGTCACAGACTCATCGTCTGCTCCTTGGGAA
>CAJULH010000012.1:8266-47751 GCA_910587175.1 Candidatus Gastranaerophilales bacterium
TTTGCTATGTTCCAGTCACAGACTCATCGTCTGCTCCTTGGGAACATTCATTATTTCTTTTAATAATATTTTCTTCATAGTCAAGCTGAATTATGATTTTTATCAAACTCTGAGCCATAAGCATTAATTTCGGACTGATTGAACCGGATGATGTTATTTTCACATTTCCGTAGGAACTGACGGAATAAGCTTCTGTGCTCTCACTTTCAGAATTGCTCTCTGCATTTTTGCTTGTGCCTATAGAAACATTTGATTTTACATTATTTAGCGAAGATTCTTCCTTAATAAGTTCCATCACTCTTTTATGGGGAAAATCCTTGCCTGCGGAAACATCAATATCAATCTGCCCCAAAGGTGTCATATCCAAAACAGCTATAACGTTTGCAAAATTATTAGTCTGAATTAAAATTTTTACAGATTCCAAAGGCTCTTCTTTATCGGGATCAGGTCCCTGGATTTTATCAAATATATCAATTGTAAAATCCAAATCATTCTCTGCCCTTTGGGATAAAGGAAGCCACGGCAGGTATAGCAGCAGAAGATTCTTTAGAGCCTGGCTGTCTGATACAATAGCTGTATTTGCAGAAAACAAATTCATTAACTCTTTCAGCCCGGAAACATCATTTGCACCATATTTTGCAATATTTGCAATGGTCATCATAAGCTTTTGCATGGCATCTTTTGATGTATCCTTTAAAAGGATTGAAAGCAAGGATAAATCTATCTTTCCATTGTTAAATAGCTTGGAAAGCTCCGATAACATCTGCTGGTTTATAATACTTGTCTGTGTAGAATTTGATGTTATCTGGTTTATAAGCTCCGAAAAATCTCTTGGCAGATTTAATAAATCTTTTGCATAATTTGCCTTTTGCTCAATTTCAATTGTAGTAAGTTTTAATTCTGATGCTGCAGACAATGTCAAAGGAGTAGATTTAAAAAACATTGGTGTATTATTTTGTGTTTGCGGTTGAAAATTTTGACTAAAACTATTCACACCGGTATTCATAGCATTTTGCGCACTGTTTGCCCCGTTGTTTTGAATTGACTGATTTGATAGCACATTATTTGCAATCCTTGTTATTATCTGTATAGGGTTAAAATCAGTCATAGAAAACCTTTAATTCTTAAGCATTACAATCTTGTTTAATTATATTTTTTTAAAAAGCCATTTTTTCAACACTTTTGAAACATAGGTAAAACTATCCTTTATACCTATATTTCCAGGCTTTATTTTTTTATTGTAAATCAATAACGGAACCATCTCTCTTGTATGGTCAGAACCCGTATATGTAGGATCGCACCCATGGTCTGCTGTTATAATAAGTAAATCTTCATCTTTCAGCGCAGGGATGATTTTTCCAAGAGCTTTATCTATATACTCTATCGCTTTTGCATATCCTTTATAATCCCGCCTATGCCCATAGAGCATATCTGTATCCACAAGGTTTGTAAAAATTAAATCGGAATCATCATTTTTAATGGCATCAAATGTGATATCAAGCCCTTCAATGTTTGAACCTGTCGGAGTAAATTTTGTAATACCCGAACCTACAAAAATATCATGGATTTTGCCTATGCCATAAACTGACTTTCCGCCCTGTTCTATAACATTCAAAATGGTGTCTTTCGGAGGTTTTACAGAATAATCATGCCTGAATTTCCCAATTCTTGTCGGTTTACCGTTTATAACACTGTATGGTCTTGCAATTACCCTTGAAACACGGTAATCACCTTCATCCAATATTTCTCTTGCAATCTCACACCATCTATATAAAGTTTCAAGCTTTATTACATCGATATTTGCGGCAATCTGAAAAACACTGTCTGCACTTGTATAAACAATAGGAAATTTAGATTTCGTATGAACAGCATTGTATTCTTCAATTATTTTAGTACCCGATGCAGGAACATTTCCTAAAACATTTTTGCACCCGGTTCTTCTTATAAATTCAGAGATTAATTCATCAGGAAATTTTTTATATGTTTTAAAAGGCTTGTCTAATACAAGACCGGCAATTTCCCAGTGTCCTGTTGTAGTATCCTTGCCTTTCGATTTCATTTTCATAATACCATATTGCGCACACGGATTTTTTACCCTTTGCACACCGGTAATTTTCCTTATATTACCAAGTCCCATAGCCTCCATATTCGGCACATTGATTCCGCCGTTTGCACGGGCGAGATTACAGAGAGTGTTGCATTTCAGGGAATCGCCGTACTCTTCAGCGTCTTCAAGTGCGCCTATTCCCATAGAATCAATTACAATAACAATTGCTCTGTTTTTTTTCATAGCTTTATTACCCCAACATCATCACCTAAATAATTAAGGTGTTCTTTTTGTATTGCCTCTCCGGGATACAAAACCCCAATCCCCGGAGGGTAAGGTACTATCATTTCAGACGAGAGCATAAGAGGTGCATTTTCCTTTGAAAAATATATGTATTCTCTGTTAAATGCTTCATATGGCTGGAGTTTTACCAGAGGATAAGGTTGAAATACAGGAGTCTTAACTCCATCTATTAATATTTTATCAAATTTTTTATTTTTTACATCCATTAAAGCACGTTTTAATTTATCAAGTTTTTTAGATGTAGTCCCGATGCCTGTTAAATAAAGGCAGGAAAATTCGCTTGAAATTTCATCTTCAATATCATATTCATCAAACAAAACATCAGAAAGCTTGGAACAATCTGCCCCGTTAAGTCTCAAAAGAAGCTTTGTAACATCAGCACATTCTTCGTTTAAAAATTCAAATCCTTCTTCTTTTAATTCTTTTTGAAACCTTAAAATATTCAAAACAAGCTCATCAAGAGCTTTCGTACCTTTATCTGAAGAAAGAAAGCTTATATTGGCTTCAATATCAGCTAAAAGCGGGTAAGAAGGGCTTGATGTATGAAAAAGATTTATAGAATTTTGAATTTCATGCCAATCATATGGACAATCTTTTGACATATGCAAAAGTGCACACTGATTCAGAGCGCCTGCATTTTTATGAAGGGAATTAACGGAAAAATCCGCGCCCTGCTCAATTGCAGTTTTCGGAAAAAAATCAGAGAAATTATACAAAGCACCATGGGCTTCGTCCACAATCAAAATGACACCATACTGTCTGCATATTTTGGATATTTCTTCAATATCGCTGTTTATGCCGTCATACGTAGGACTTGTCATTATAAAAGCTTTATATTGGTTTAGTTTAAATGTATCCCGCAAGTCTTCCGGGTTAATTTTTCCCATTATACCCCATTTAATACACATTTCAGACTTTGTATCAGGCATAAACCAATCAACACTTGCACCTGTTAAAACAAGTCCTGAAAATACAGATTTATGACAGTTTCTTGCAATAAGAACCCTGTCATTTTGCCTCAAAACGGCTTTCATCACAGCTAAAATACCTGTTGTAGAACCCTGGGTCAGAAAGAACGTTTTTTTAGTGTTGTAAATATCAGATGCCTTACCTTCTGCCATAAGTATGGCGCCTGTAGGATTTGAAAGATTATCATACCCTTCGATTTCGGAAAAATCCCATTTGTAAAAAGAGTTTAATTCAGATAAAAATGGAGCTGTTTGTCCATGCGTCGGGGTGGTGAATAGACACCTGGGTAATTTTTTGCTTAATAATTTTAACAAACTCATCCTTTTATAATAGAATATTTAGTATGGATATACAAGAAAAAATCGAAAAATTACGCAAGGAAATTGAGCTGAACAGTTACCTTTATTACGTTGAAGATAACCCAAAACTTGAAGATTATGAATACGACAAATTATTCAGAGAACTTGAAGCACTTGAAGCTGAACACCCTGAATTAATTACTCCGGATTCACCAACACAAAGGGTGGGCGGTATCAGTGAAAAATTTGAAGCAGTACCGCATAAAAACAGACTTTATTCCCTTGAAAATTCAAATGATGAAGCTGAGTTAAAAAAATGGTATGAAAGAGTTTTGAAAGACCTAAACCCAAATGCCACAGGACAAATGAGCCTTTTTAGCACCCAAACCGCAAATAATGATATGAAAATTCCTTTAGCTTGCGAGTATAAAATTGACGGGCTTGCAGTGGCTTTAACCTATAAAGACGGAAAGTTTATACAGGGATTAACAAGGGGTGACGGGGTTATAGGAGAAGACATTACAAATAACCTCAAAACAATAAAAAGTATACCTTTAAAACTTTTTGAGCCGGTTGATGTTGAAGTGCGCGGTGAAATTTATATGCCGATTTCATCCTTTGAAAAACTGAATAAAAAACAGGAAGAACTTGGACAAAAGACATTTGCAAACCCAAGAAACGCTGCTGCAGGCTCTATTCGGCAGCTGGACCCAAAAATAACATCCGAAAGAGACCTCTCAATCTGGGTTTACGGCGGAATATTTGAAGGAAAAAATGCTCCGAAATCTCACTCCCTTACAATGAAAAAACTAAAGGAACTTGGCTTTAAGACAAATAAAATCACTGTTGTAGATGGAATTGAAGGCGCCTATAAATGCATCCAGAAAATTGACGAAGAGAGAAAAAAACTTGATTTTGCAACAGATGGCGTTGTTATAAAAGTAGATGATATTCATAGTCAAAATGAGCTTGGATTCACATCCCGCGTGCCAAAATGGGCAACAGCATACAAATTCCCTCCGGAAGCTCTTTGGACAAAACTTTTAAGAGTGGATTTCCAGGTAGGAAGAACGGGTGTCATCACCCCTGTTGCAATATTAGAGCCTATAAGCCTTGCCGGAAGCGTTGTGTCGCGCGCCAGTCTTTACAATTTTGACGAGATTAAAAGGCTCGATATAATGCAAGGCGACAGGGTTTTAGTTAAAAAGGCAGCAGAAATTATCCCAAAAGTATTAAAAGCAGAAAAAACAGCAGATTCAAAACCTTTTGAAATGCCGGATAAATGCCCTTGTTGCAGCTCATCATTAATTGAAAAAGAAAATGAAGTCGGACTTTGGTGCCCAAATAAAGACTGTCCGGATGTTCTAAAGGGAAAAATCGAATATTTCGTTTCAAAATATGCCATGGATATCGAAGGCTTTGGCGAAAGCCTGATAGCACAATTAATTGACAGAAATATGGTAAAAACCTGGGCAGATCTATATGCACTGTCACTTTTAGATTTTATGCAACTGGATTTAATAAAAGAAAAATCTGCAACAAACCTTATTACAGCGCTTGAAAACAGTAAAAACTGTAAATTAAATAAATTTATAAACGCTCTTGGAATAAGGCTTGTCGGAAAAGAAAGCGCAGATATTCTAACCCAGTATTTTAAAACCATTGATGAGCTTAAAATGGCGTCCTTAGAAGATTTAAATGCAATTGACGGCATAGGCGAAAAGATGGCAAAAAATATCTATGAATATTTTAATGATGAAGACAACCTGAAAACTATTGAAAAAGGCTTCAGTCTGGGTATTAAACCTGAAAACACATATACTATAAGCGACAACCTGAAATTAAAAGGAAAATCTTTTGTAATAACAGGCACACTGGAAGAATTTTCAAGAGATAAGGCACAGGAAATTTTAAAATCCCTTGGCGCAAAGACTCCGTCTGCCGTGAGCCGCAATACAGATTTTGTAATAGCGGGAGAAAACCCCGGTTCAAAGCTTGAAAAAGCAAAAAGCCTTGGAATACCGGTGCTTAGCGAAGAAGAATTTAAAGAAATGATAATGCAATAACCTTATTATAAATGGAGGAAATATGAAAAAAATCTTAGGAACAATAATTTTAGGTTCAATGTTTGCAATGACTATGGGTATTGGAAACCTTACAGTGCAGGCTGCAGAAAATGAAAGAGGAAGTATTTCAGTTTGGGCGGAAGCCACAGAAGAAGCAACGCCAAATATGGCAAAAATCACCCTTAGCGTTGAAACATCAGACAAAGATATAACAAAAGCTACAGAAGCAAACAAGACCGCTGCAAATAACTCAATTGCCGCAGTTAAAAAACTTCTTAATACGCAAAATGGCGAAACAGTTAAAACCCTGGCATTTAATGTAAACCCGGAGTACAAATATAAAGATGGCACAAGAATTTTTGTTCAATACACCGCAAGAAATTCTTACGAAGTAAAGATTAAAGATGTTTCAAAGCTTGGCAAAATAATTTCTGCAGCTCTTGCAAACGGTGCAAACGTTGTTTCAAATCTGTCCTATTCGCTTGATACAAACGAAGAAGCCTGTAATAAATTAATAAAACAAGCATCTGCCCTTGCCAAAACCAAGGCTGAATCTGCAGCAAGCGCACTGGGCACAGGCATTACCGGGGTGAAATATGCAAATATACAATGCAATACAAATGAATTTCACCAGCCAAGATACAATATGTCATTAAAGAGTGCGGGAAATGCCATGGCAATGGAAGATGCAGCAGCAGTGCCTACCGAAGAAGGCACTATCAAATTCCGTGCAACAGTTGATGCTTCATTCTTTGTAAAATAAAATCTTTCTAAAAGAAAACGAAGAACAAACAATGTTTTTTAACAACGAATTTCAATTGAAAAAGCTTAAAATTTAGATAAAAAGGCTCTAAAATAATTTTCAAAGTTAACTTTTGTAAACTATACGTCATATTTTTATCAATTGTATGACGTATAGCTTTTTTATATATAAAACGAGAGTAAAAATAGAGAGAATGCCTTTAAACTGATGACATATGTTGAGAATATAGGCAGTACTATATTAAATTCTGCTTATTATAATGTTGAAAAAGATGAAATTATTAAAGATGAAACTGTTGATGAAAGTATATTTAAATCACAAGATAACAGCGTAATGAAGCCTGCACCCAAAGAAGATGAGCAAGAAGAAAAGGCTGGTTTCTTTGAAAATATGAGCAATGCAATTAAATCTTTCTTTACAGGATTATTTGGTAAAAAAGAAACTTCCAAGAAAGACGAAAACAATAAAGCCCCCATAGAAGAGCACACAAATAAAACAAACGCAAGTAATTCTAAAATTCAGAATAATAATGAAGAAGAAATTAACAGCAATATAATAAAAGACACCAGCTGTGACAAAAAAATCCCCGAAATTGTTATACAGCAATATGGAAAACTGACAGATGATATATACTATAATAAAAACGGCGAAATAGTCCTGGCGATAAAAACTTCCGGAGCCGAAAGTATGGATGTAAGCTTTGGTGAATTGTGCGGTACATTTTGTGATGATAATGGCGAAGAATATTTTGCAATAGTTTTAGAGGGCTCAAAAAAATCCTATAGCAACACAAAAGATGGCGAAATAGGAGATACAAAACAAGGTGAAACGATAGGCGACTGCTGGCTTTTGTCCACCATAAATTCTTTAAGTTACACGCAAAAGGGCAGAGAGATTATTAAAGAGGCGCTTGAATATCAAAATGATTATACAATTGTGCATTTAAAAGGTGCAAAGGATTATATAATTACTGATGATGAACTTGAGACCGCAAGGCTGTCAGACAGATACTCAAAGGGCGACAATGATATGATTATATTTGAATTAGCTATGGAAAAAGCCTACAAAGACATTGAAAATGGTGATGTTCAAATGCCTTTTAAGGCTTATGACCAAACTTTTAATTCAATTAGCGGCGGCAATGAAATAACGGCATTTGAGATTATTGCAGATAAAGAGTCTAAACTGTATTATAAGGATACGGGGATAGATAATGAAATTGACAGCATTGACGATGAAGAGCTTAAAGAATACTATACAAGCATAAAAGCAAGTACAGCAATGGAAGAATTTGAGGCAAATGACAACAATGATATTGCATTTACTGCCAGCATAAAACAAGAAGGGGTAAGAAATACCACCGATATATATGGAAACACCATTAATTTAGACGGCAGACATTCATATGCCATAAAAGAAGTTGATGGCAACAAAGTAATTATAACAGACCCTCATGATTCAGGTGAAAATATAGTATTATCCAAGCAGACAGCTGCTTCTATATTTGATAAATATACGCTTTGCGATTTATCGGAATGACAAACAAAATAATTAACAGCTCTCATTTTGCTTTTTAGCTTTGTCTGTGGGAAAATTAGTCTGCAGAAAAAGCTTAAAACAAAAAAGGATGTTATAAAATGGACAGTATCTTAAAAATTGCAATTCCAAACAAAGGCAGACTTTCGACAAAAATATATGAACTTTTAAACTCCGCAGGGCTCTCCTTTGAATCAAAGGATGAAAGATGTCTGCAAATAAAAGCGCAGGACGGCAAATGCCAGATAATCTTTGTAAGAACACAGGATATCCCGAGATTTTTAGATGCAAAGGTTGCAGATGTCGGTTTTACAGGACTTGATGTGGTTCAGGAAGAAAACGTTGATTTAGATGTTATCAAACGTTTTGATTTTGGATACTGCGATATGGTTGTTGCAGTAAAAGATACAGACAAATATGAAAAAACTGAAGACTTGCCTGAATGTATCAATGTTGCAACCTCTTTCCCGAATATTGCAAAAAAATATTTTGAATCAAAAGGAAAGAAAGCAAAAATTATTGAAGTCTCAGGTGCAGTCGAGATTACCCCAAATCTTGGACTATCAGATGTTGTTGTCGATATAACATCCACAGGTTCCACATTAAAATCAAACAGATTAAAGATTATTGATAAAATTATGGATTCAAGCTGTGTAATCGTGCAAAGAAAAGGTCTTGATACAGAAAAAATAAATCAGGTAAAAAGTCTTCTTCTTGCAATTGATGCGGTTTTAGATGCAAAAGAGAAAAAATATTTAATGGTACATGTGCCAAAAGAAAAAATTGATGAAATAAAAACTTTTCTCCCGGGGCTTTCTTCACCGACAGTTACAACACTTTGGGGTGATGATAAAAATGTTGTTGTCCATGTTGTTGTGGATAAAGATAAAATTTATGACAGCATTAATAAATTAAAAGCCATTGGCGGACAAGGTATTTTGATATTAACGGTTGATCAAATGGTACGTTAAAAGTATAAAAACAACTGCTTATTATAAGGCTATAAAAACTTTGGAAAAAATAAAACAGTCCAAAAAAGAGAAAATTATGAGCGAGATTGAAACAAAAGAAATACAAAAACTTCTTCAAACAATGAAGACTCTTCGCGGTGAAAACGGCTGTGAGTGGGATAGAAAACAAACCCATCTTACAATCCGGCAGAATATGCTTGAAGAAGCCTACGAAGCAGTTGATGCTATAAATTCAAACGATATAAAACACCTGAAAGAAGAGCTTGGAGATGTTTTATTGCAGGTTGTTTTGCATTCACAGATTGCAGATGATAATGGCTGTTTCAATTTTGAAGATGTTGCACGCGGCATAAATGAAAAACTCATTCACAGACACCCACACGTTTTTTCAAATGTAAAAGTAAAAAACGTAGATGAAATCTTACAAAACTGGGATGCGCTTAAAAAAGAAGAAAAACCGCACAGAAAAAGCGTTTTAGATGGCATTTCAAAGGCGCAGTCCCCTTTAATGACAGCAGAAAAATTATCTAAAAAGGCAGTAAAGCAAGGGTTTGAATGGCCGGATGAAAAAAGCCTTATTGAATGCGTTAAATCAGAATTCAGAGAATTCATCCACGCAAAAACCAATGAAGACAAAGAGATGGAATTTGGTGATATACTCTTCGCGCTTGTAAATTTAGCACGCTGGCATAAGCTTGATGCAGAACAATGCCTTATTAAATCAAATAAAAAATTTGAAACAAGATTCAGAAAAATGGAAGAAATCGCACAAGATACAGAAAAATCTTTGAACGAACTATCATTCGAAGAATGGGACAATCTTTGGAAGCAAGCTAAAAAAGAGACTGAGGGCGAATATTAAAAAACTAAACCCTCCACCCATATTTCCACAGAAGGGTAATTTTATTTTCATTTAATGATAATAAAATATTTTTGTTATGTTAAATGGTAAAAATAATAAATCAAACTTTTTTAGTGAATTTTCAGACAGGAGCAGCTGTATAAACTCGGGAATGTGTTCAACAGACCCGTCTTCAAATGCGCTTGAGGAATTACTTTTAAATGAAATTAAGCAAATTGCATTTTACATTGTAAAACTTTCGGATTTTGGCATTAAAAATGAAGCATTAATGCAGGATGCAATAAAAGGACTTTCTGTAATTATTATAAATACTGCACTTCGGTTAAAGGATTACAAAAATCTTTTATTCAAACTCGAAGAAGAGAAAAAATCCGCAAAAAGCATATATCTGAACTGTTGCAGTGAAAAAAGAATTAAATATGAACTTGTTGAAAATGCAATCGAGCTGCCAAAGGATGCTAAACTTACAAGTTTTTTAAAAGCAGGAGAAGTCCTTGTTGTTGAAAAACAAAAAGAATATGAGCCAAAAAAGCTTGATTTAATTGAACTTATAATAACATTTGCAAAAACAACAGCAATTAATATTGAAAAACTACGCAGGCTTGGCTATACAAACCCGGAGTGGAATTTTAAAATATTAAAGTTTTTAAATTTAACAAATATATCTTCTGTAAAAATTGATAAATTAAAGAAAAAAATATGTGAATTTTCAGAAGTATCATACACAATTTGGGAAACACTTTGTACCAAACTTGAAGAAAAATACGGCAAAAGAACACAAAATGATATAAATTTTGAAATAAAAACAGGAAAATCCATACTTGTTTCAGGCTCTGATTTAGATGAATTGGATAAGCTTTTAAAACAAACGGATGGTAAAGACATTAATGTTTATACAAACTCAACCCTTTTTACAGCTTTTTCTTATCCGCACTTTTTAAAATACAAAAACCTTATAGGACACTTTGGCGGAGAAAATGCTGAAGAAGATTTTGCAAAATTTAAGGGTCCTATCTTTGCAACACAAAGTTTCCTTCAAAAAGTAGACTATCTTAGACGAGGTACGATTTACACAACAAAAATCATTGCTCCCGAAAAAATGGTGAGGATAGAAAATTACAACTTTGAACCCTTAATTCAAAATGCCATAAATTCAGAAGGCTTTACAAAAGAAGATGAACAAATTTTTGGCAAGGTAACTCTTGAATACAATACAAAAGAAATCGATAAAATCATAAATGATGCAAAAGATAAAGAACTTTGCGTCATTGTAGGTTCATATAAAAAAAGCGAAATAATTGAAAGATTTGTAAATAAAAACATAATTGAGCTTGAATCCCCTGTTGAAATCCAGCTTTTGATATATATTCTAAATAAAGCAAATTGCGACAATTTAAGCATAGTATTTACACATTGCGGACCAAACACCATAAATATTTTATTCAGCACACTTTATACAGATCCAAAAAAGATATATTTCGCAAAGTGCCCAAATTCTCTGATAAGCCCCCATGTTATAAGGGCTATGAGTGAAGAATTTGATGTTGAAATGATATAAACGATTTACAAAGTTGTAATTAAAAGCAATGTTTACTATGATTAAGCTTAAGAAATCTCTCAAGAGTGCCAGAGTTTACGGATTTTGGCAGACGGAGAATTCAAATCGTCAGGCTGGGTCATCTTTTGATGATTTTTTGCTGTTTTAATTATTATTAAGACAGTTATCGTTTAATAAAGTTTATGTTGTTAAGCCAAATTACCTGCCGTGTGTTATAGACACAGCTGCACATTGAAAAACTATGAAAGCACCGCAGTATACTTATATAGCGCTTTAGGAAGTGCTTGCAGCACTCTGTGACCTCTACTCCGGTTACGGCACCCTGCAGTGTTATCGTGACCTTGGCACAAGCCGCTGCCCGGGCTCCAATAATGGCTACTGCTACCCGAACCACGTATGGACAGGCGAAGGTGGTCAGTACAGTCTGAATAGCGGTAGTTTTGGCGTCACAGGCGGTGGTCAAGCCTATGCCTTTACAGTGCGCTGTGTCTGCTGGATTTGGGTTTATTATTTTAGTTTGTCACCCGGAGGTGAAATAAATACTTTGCAGACAGGCTCTGTGACGTCAGCGCCGGTTACGGCACCCTGCGGTGTTATCGTGGTACGGGCAGTTGCCCGGGCGCCGCTGAAGGCAGTAACTGTTTCCCGTTAACGATGTGGTCAGGTTCTGAAGCAGCTTACAGCGACTCTCACTATGCTTTTGACTTATACGGTGGTAGTTTCTATAACCCGCACGGTACTGGCGGTCACGTTTCTGCGTATGCTCTTACTGTGCGCTGTGTCCCTGGATTTGGTTATTATATAGCAAACCATATTGCGATATTTTGTATACTTGCATACAGTGCTTTTATACATTTATAGCCAATAATGCAGACAGCTCTGTGACGGGGCTGCCGGTTATGGTACCCTGCAGTGTTCGTATAAAAGCACTTATGGCTACTGCCAGGGCTCCAGCAATGGTACCTGCTACCCGTACATAGTATGGTCAAGTCAGAGAGTAGGCGACTCTAATGTTTGGTCTCCGGAGTTAGGTGGTGGCAGTTTTCTTGAGATATACGACGACAGAGGGCTTGCTATAACCCACGCCTTTACTGTGCGCTGCTTGCTCCTCGCCAGGTATCGCGTCACCTATGGGGCGGACATGAGGCCTCACCCCAGTCACCCGAAACCACGGTGTACTGTGTCCTTTGGATTTGTATTTGCAAATTCTTTAAGAGGGCTCTATTTATAAGAGGTCAGGTAGAATTTTGCCGTTGCAGATATTATGATGTGACAGGATATTATTCAGGGCACCGGTACTGCACGTTTTACTGCAGATGCTCTGTGACCTCTACTCCGGTTACGGCACCCTGCAGTGCAGCTATACAGGCACTAACGGCTACTGCCCGGGCGCCGTAAATAATAACTGCTACCCGTACATAGTATGGTCAGACAAGCTCCTGACCAACTCTCAAGCCTGGTCTCCGGAGCTTCGCGAAGGCAGATTCTACGAGTACATTGGTGATACCGGTCACCCTATAACTCAGACCATGAGTGTGCGCTGTGTCCTTGGATTTGTATTTAACTTTTGCAGGATCGCATTCTTTGACTAATGCAAAAATCATTTCCTGCAGACCGGCTCTGTGACAGAGATGCCGGTTACGGCACCCTGCAGTGCTACTGGACAAAAGGCAGCTGTCCGGGCTCCGCTGATAGCTACTGCTACCCGTACGACTTATGGTCGGGCGAGTTAAGGAGTGGCTCCGAGTATTATACCGGTCACTTAGTTTCCGGCAGTCTTGATGCTGGTACACATACCTACCGGATTACCACCTATGCCTTTACTGTGCGCTGCTTGCTCCTCGCCAGGTATCACACCATCTATAGGCGGACACAGGATGAAACCTCACCCCTATCACCCCAGGCTACAGTGTGCTGTGTCCTGGATTTGAATTATTTCAAAATATTCAACTACGCACAAGCATATAGTGTGCAGACAGCTGCCCGGGCGCACAGTACGGCAACTGCTACTCGTACGCTGTATGGTCATACTCCAAAGCTACAAGTGACGGCTATTACTATGTTTTTAACTTAGCCAATGGCAGTTTCTATAACCCGAACGGTACCCCGGGACACATATATACGTATGCTCTTACTGTGCGCTGTGTCCTGGATTTGAATGATGTTATTGAATTTCAATCCAACCTGCAACCGAAATTCTGTTAAAATTATCTCTAAAAATATTACTTCCGGATATAAAACACAACAAAAAACAAAAAATTACCTTACCGGGGTATAATCAATTACGGAAACTTCATCTGTTCCTTCCAGTTTAAATATTACAGGTCTTAAACCATCATTGCAGCTTACTATAGCGGCGTTTGGTTTCCTTATCCAGTCTCCATAATAAAAAAGTTCCTTGCCAGCTCCATGCGCAAGCGCAAAAACATATTGATATATGGCTTTCCAGGCTTCATCACAAAATCCTTCAGGTTTTGCATAATCTGCATAAAAAACCTGCCCTTCTTTTAACATAGGACAAGCTTTCAAACCCTCTGCTCCATACTCTTCAGCAAGTTCCTTATCTAAAGTTGTTTTTAAGACTGTAATTTTAACTTTTTTCATAAAAACTCCATTAATTTAATTAATAAAAAACGGGTAAAAGATAAACTTGATTACCCGTTTTTAAATTTAAAGCATTTTTGGAAATGACTACATCATTCCGCCCTGGTACGGTCTCCATGAAGCTTCACCAAACTTCTCGTTTGCCAAAGCTTCATTTTGCACACTTTCGGGTCATTCGTAAAAATCTACAGCACACAAGTGCTATACGATTTTTACATCATTCCGCCCATACCGCCCATGCCGGACATATCAGGCATTGCTGGTTTAGATTCTTCAGGAATATCTACAACTGCAGCCTCTGTTGTTAATAACATTGAAGCAACGCTTGCAGCATTTTCCAAAGCTGAACGTGTAACCTTTGCAGGGTCTACAATACCAGCCTTAAACATATCTACAAATTGGTTATTTAATGCATCATAACCGTATGCACCGGATTCTTTTCTAACTGCATCAACAATTACATCGCCCTTTGCACCTGCATTATTTGCAATTAAATTCAAAGGAATGTCAAGTGCGGCTGTTAATATTTTGTAGCCAATCTTTTCATCATCAGATGAGAAGTTTTTATTATTAATTTCTTTTTCTAAATGCTGCTGAACCCTTACAAGTGCAACGCCACCACCGGGAACGATACCTTCTTCCTGAGCAGCACGTGTAGCATTCAGGGCATCTTCAATTCTTAATTTTGATTCTTTTAATTCAACTTCAGACGCTGCACCAACTTCAATAACAGCAACCCCGCCTGAAAGTTTTGCAATTCTTTCCTGAAGTTTTTCTTTATCATATTCTGAATCAGACTGCTCCATTTGTTTTTTAAGAAGTTTAACTCTTTCATCAACTGCAGCCTTTGTTTCAGAACCAACAACAATTGTCGTTTCATCCTTTGTAACAGCAACTCTTCTTGCCTTACCAAGCATTTGAACAGTGATATTTTCAAGTTTAATGCCAAGTTCTTCAGTAAACATTTGACCGCCGGTTAATACTGCGATATCTTCAAGCATTGCCTTTCTTCTGTCACCAAAACCGGGAGCCTTAACTGCAACTGCTCTTAATACTTTTCTCATTGTGTTTACAACCAATGTTGCAAGGGCTTCACCTTCAATATCTTCTGCAATAATTAAAAGTGATTTACCGTCACGCGCAACTTGTTCCAATATCGGAACCAAGTCTGCAATAAGGTTGATTTTTTTATTTACACAAAGAACATAGGCATCCTCCAAAACTGCTTCCATTCTTTCAGGGTCTGTGATGAAGTATGGAGAGATATAACCTTTGTCAAACTGCATACCTTCAACAACTTTTTTATCTGTGCCGAAAGTTTTTGATTCTTCAACAGTAATAACGCCGTCTGTACCAACAGATTCCATACAGTCTGCAATTAAGTTTCCGATAAACTCATTGTTTCCTGCAGAAATTGTTGCAACCTGAGCTCTCATTTCTTTTGAATCAACAGGTTTTGACATATTTTTAATTTCAGAAATTGCTTCTTCAACGGCTTTGTTGATACCTTTTTTAATACCCATAGGGTTTGCACCTGCAGTTAAATTCTTCAAGCCTTCTTTGAAAATTGCCTGAGCAAGAACAGAAGCAGTTGTTGTGCCGTCCCCTGCAACGTCATTTGTTTTTGAAGAAACGTCTTTTAAAAGCTGTGCACCTGCGTTTTCAAGCGGGCATTGAAGTTCAATTTCTTTTGCAATAGTAACACCATCATTTACGATTTGCGGTGAACCATATTTTTTGCCAATAATAACATTTCTGCCTTTGGGTCCAAGGGTCACTTTAACAGCATCTGCTACTTCGTTAACACCTTTGAAAAGGGCTTCCCTGGCATCTGTGTCAAATATAATTTTCTTTGCCATAATATTTTGTCTCCTATAACTTTTCTACTTATTGCTTTAAAGTTTTATACCTCAAGGACGGGTCCCGTTTTTTGAGAAGATTCAAAATTTAAATAGTCCCTGCACGAGTCTCTTTTGCGGTCCTTTCACCATAAAACTTTTCCGCATTTTTATTCAATGATTGCCAAAACGTCTTTTACTGAAAGAATTTTGTATTCAACATTTTCAACCTTTACATCGGTTCCTGAATATTTAGCATATAAAACTTTATCACCGATTTTTACTTCCATATCTTCTTTGTTGCCTGAATCTAAAGTTTTACCTGGTCCAACGGCAACAACTTCGCCTTTTTGCGGTTTTTCTTTGGCTGAATCAGGGATGAAAATTCCGCCCTGGGTTTTTTCAGCATCGTCAATAACTTTAATTACGATTCTATCGCCTAAAGGTTTAAGTGTCATAAAATATCCTCCTAATTTCACTAACGTTCTTAGAATAGTTTTATAATATATTCAAAATTAAAATTTCAACAGATAATTAACAAAAAATTAATTATTCGGTTTCGACGAAATTATATAGCCCGCAATTTCTTTTGTAGTTTATTATAATTTTCATCACTCAAAACCTTTCGTCTTCCTTATTTAGGAATAGACAAGGAAGGCAAAAAGTGCAAAATATATCAGGAATTATTGATTACTTGTTTCCAAACTTTTTGATTTAAACAACCCTTGAATTATAAAACTAAGTAATAAGGTTGTTTTTACAAATACTGTTTCAATAACAACAAGCATTGGGGTGTAATTATTGTCTATATTGAGCTTTGTGCAATCTAAATACATGGTTTCTTTGGGAGTATAAATTAAAAACAAACAAAAAAGCAAAATAATAACAGCTCGCACAAAACGTTTACTATTTATAGAGGTTTTATGGATATGAAATTTTTTATATGTAATACGAAAAGATGGAAGAAATCCAACAGAGTAAAAAAGATAAGCAAAAAATACGCAAGCCATTATAAGAATAGATGGCTTGACGGAATTTATAGAAGTCAACCCAGCAGTTTTAAACATGGGTATACCGAGCATTAAAACTAACATTACACCAATAAATATTAATTCACAAATCATAATCTTGATTATTTTACGATATACGTTCTGTCTTAATTCTCTATTGGACTCGCTATCTTTTTTATATTGTTCTCTTACTTCCCTAAGACTTTCATCGGTAGAGACAGGGTCATAAATATTTGACACATAATTTACATTTGGCTGCATCTCAGGTTCTATGCTTATATTATTACTTTTTTCTGTTGTAGTCATAAACTATAGTTTTATTAACCCTAATTCTTGTAATCTGTATTTTGCAGTGTCAACAGAAACCCTATAACAGGAAGCAAAAACGACTATATTGTGAATATGCTTCCAGTCTGATATTGCGCTATCTTGTGGAATTAACAAAGCCGCTGCAAAGCGATTGGCTTCTCTTTCCATTGGATGATGCGAATGCAATTGGTCCCTATAAAATATATTGCCTTGTTGGTGTGCAATAATATCATTATGCAAGACATAATGACCTATTTCATGAGCTATTGTAAATCTTTGCCTTACAACAGGTTCTGTAGCATTAACGTAAATATTCTGCTCATCATTATTAAGCATCAGCATCCCAGAGATTTTATTGTCTTTAAACCCGGCACTTACAACTTGCAAACCGAGATGATTAGCAATTTCAACAACTCTCGTATAGCCATTAAAAGCCCTATGTTCTTTTAATAGCCTTAGAGCAAGCATGTCGATGTTTTTACAACTAATGTTTGCAGACATAAATATTCTCTTTTCTTGCAATAAAAAACTAATAACTCAGCTAAATGTTTTATTAGTATAACATATAGCCAAACATACCTCAAGAGAGTAAAACTACTTAATTAAGGATTTATTAATTCTTTAAGCTTCTCCAATCTAACATCCTTATTCTATATCAAAATTATTTATATGACAATTTTTTTACTTTTTTTCATTCAAGGCGTGGAATCTTTTTGATATTTTACTAAATAATTCTTATGACAAATCAAATTCATAAAGTTCATAGGTCAGGCATTGCCTGACAATTTTAATTAAACTTTTTTCGTTTGCTTGAAAAATTCTTCTACATTGTTTCGTTCATGCCGACTGCAATAGTTTCAGCTTCTGCCTGAATTTCATTTACGACAATAGCATTTGAAATTGCAATTCCTTCTTTGTATGCAGGTCTATTCTCAATTTTGCCCTTTACATAAATCACACTGGAACCTCCGCCGTCAAGGTTCATCGCATATTTGCAGCCTAAATCCTTCATCAAGCGTGAAATTTCCCAAAGTGTCATGCCAACGGAAGTTTCTTCTCTGCCATCTACCGTTACGATTATAAGTTCGTTATTTTCTGTATACCCTATTGCAGTGCGCGGATTCTTGCCATTTATGGCGCCAAACCTTTGTTCTTTGATATCAACATACATTTGCCCGTTTTTTACAAGGTATGGTCCGCCGCCTATAATATGTTCGCTCTTTTCAAAGGTTTCAGAAAAATTTATATCTAAAGCTATATTTTTAGCACTCAAAAGCGGCTCAATTTTTTGCCTGGGTCCAACAACCGCATAGCCGCCTTTTGGAATTTCAATACTGCCGAAATTGTGTCCCAAAATCTGCCCGTCTTTAATTGAAATTGCCATTCCGTATTTTGGCGCAGGCGGACTCATTTTACCCCATTTTTCCGTATAAACAAGCGTATAGGTTGAAAGCATTCTGGGCTGATTTATATTATCCGCCTTGATTTCAAGCTTTTTTGCCCTTAGGGTTATATCAATAGTGCTTTTATCCATTGAAAAACTGTTGTCGGAATTTATTCCAAGAGCTACCCTGTTATAAACTGGTCCGGTTAAAACATTTTTATCAATAACTAAAGTACCAAGAGGGACACCGGTTTGCGGTTTAAAGTATCCGCCGTTTATTGCAACTATTGAATTTTCAGTGCGTGCAATATTTCTTATCGTTGCCTTTCTGTTTAAAACATCCTCTGATGCTGTCTTTGGCTTTATTTGAAGATTTGAATTTGCTTTCTGGTTAATTTCAACAATATTTACCTTAACCGGTCTGTTATTTATCCATTTTGTCGTTTTTACGTGAACAACACCTTTTGCAGGGCGGGAAACAAGTTGTCCTCTGTATTTGTAGTTTGTGCGGGACGTCCATTCTTCGAGTTCCCTTTGTTCAATTTCTTCTTTGGTTAAAATTTCAGCTCTTGTTCTGAATGAAACATAGTCCCCTTCATATGCAAAAATCGGGTGTGCCAGACCTGAAGTCAAATAGCATACACCCGATATTACAGTTATTCCTAAAATGGTTAAACCTATAGATATTATATCTTTGAGAGATAAATTAAACTCATACGGAAGCCTTGGGGATAGCCGGAGCGGCAATTTCAGCCGCAAGGCTATAGCTGCGCCCTCCGGGTGAGGGCTTATGAAGGCTGTTTTCAAAGGAAACATCTTTCTTCTCCGTATTGCTTTTAGTAACACAGCTTTTTGGACTCGAAATGTCCGTTTGGTTTGCCGTTCAGCTTTTTGCTTTTGGGGATTAGTTATTCAGCTTTTAGCTAAATTGGTTGTTCAGCGCATCCTTCAAAGTTTTAATGATTAAATTCCAGATGTCATCTTCTCTACTACTATTGTAACATACCTTATAAAACTCCGCAACCCCTTTATTTATAGTATTTTTCACACTTAATAAGGTCTTGAGCATATTTGTGGTTTAATTAATTCATTGGAAAATAATTTGTGCGCAGGAGAAGACTTGTTTGTACCTGCAGGGCTTATTCTAAATATAAAAACAGATTTGTTAAAAATTTAAGTAAGGGATTATAAAATGGCAGATAAAAAAGAAAAACATGATGATTTAAAAAATGAGAAAAAATTTAGTTTCGGAGACAAAATAGGCTGCGCAATTATGCTTATACTCGTTGGTTGCGGGCTTTATATAAATCATACTGAGGATACTGAACAAAATAGTACTTTACACAATTCAAATAATTCACCCATTAATAAACATTATATAACAAAAACAACCTTTAATGGCGAATGGGCATTTAAGGCTGATAGCGTTGAATTATATTGTGAAAAAATAAATGACAATCTTACCGGTGCAAAGGTTAAGATAAATGGCAATACTTATGCGATAACAAGAAATTTGGAACATAAATATACGTTTTTACCATATACTGAATGGGCGGATGCCAAAATGGAAGGCTTACTTTGCGAAGGTGTATATATGGATAAACAATGCAAAGTTTACCTGACGGATACGGTTAATTTTACAGATACATTGTGTGATTAAATTTTATGCTGAAATTAATCTTGTTTGGTTCACAGGTCTGGTCTCAGCCTAGCAGCATTAAATAAACAATCAATAAATCTAAACATATATTAACCATAAAATTAATAAGTTTTATATCTTTTCCCCTTTAAATCATCAACAAAATAATGTATAATTAGAAAGTTACCTTCGGCTGTTAAAAATTGGGGCTTAAATGAAATCAGAGCCCGTAAAACAAGGAAGGCGAGGTAATTTTAAGACGAGAAGACAAGTCTAGAAACGGAGAAAACTATTTATGCACATCCACGTAAACGGACGCAACCTTGAAGTGACAGATGCGATTAAAGCCTACGTTAAAGAAAAAGTAGGAAAAGTTGCAGCGCATTATGACCAGATACAAGGTATAGACGTCGTTTTAACCGTTATTAAAAACCCCTCTGTATCAGATTCCCACATTGCCGAAATTAATTGCAAAATGCTCGGCGACACTGTTAGGGTTGAAGAAAAGGCAGAGTCAATGTATGCAAGTATCGACCTTGTATCGGACAAATTGGACCGTCAGGTTCGAAAATTCAAAGAAAAAAATTCAAAATCAAAAGTGGGTGCAGAATCTATCAGGCTGAATGCAGCCGAAGAAACAGAATAATTTTTTTGTAAAAAATTTAACATTAAAAGACGGGCTCCAAATAAAATCAAGGAGCCCGTCTTTTAATACTTCAAACTATTAATTATCCCAAAAAAGTTTATTTTTCTTTTAAATAAATAACATATTGCCTGTGTCTTCTGCCATCCGGATTTGTTACAATCTCAAAACCTTTGTTTAAAACTTCAAATTCCTGCGTTGCACCATAAATTGCTTCATCAGAACCATATTTGCCTTCGCCCATATCAAAAGCCTGGGTCAGTTTTGCCTTTGGAGTAACTACCATTTTTACATTCAGGTCAATATTTGAATCTGAAAAATTATTGCCACGATATCTTTCGGCGCCGTTTAAGGTTTTTGCAAACGATTGTATTCTGCCCGGAGTATATGTTTCTCCAACTTCAGGAAAATCTTGTATATATTTGCATAAATCGTCTCTGCGCATCCATCTGCCAAGCTGTTCGCCATCCTTAATTTCATACCTTGGAAGAGTTTTTTCCAAAAAAGCATCTATGCAAGAATCAGAATACCCGCCATTAAGCCATCCGCCTTCAATATATTTTTGTCTCCAACACCATGCTATGTCTTTAACATCGCAATCGGGCTTTAATTTTTCATATCCAAACTGCGAATTGATTTCAGCAACTATTCCTGCTTTAATTTCCGGGTTTTTTAAATCTTCAACATTCATACCGTTTTTTGATGACATCACATTTTGCTGTTCCAAAAACTTTTCACAAGCCGCCCTGTCTGCAAGATTTGCAGAACTGGAGATTATATCTTTTCTTGCACCGGCATTTAAAAGGTATTGGAAATTTTTAAATTCTTCATCCGTAAGTTTATCTGCAAGCCAGCTTGGCACACCTGCCTGTAATTTTTCAATAACTTTTTGAAATTCTTCATCAGGCAAAGTTGCAACACTTGAAATTCCGCTCGTAAATCCATATTTTTCGCAAAGCAATACCGCTCTTTCATATGCTTTGTCATCTAATTTTGCACAGGCAAGCATATCTGAAGAATACACAACATATCCCTTATCACTTAAACCAAGAATGCGACCAAACTGTATATCATCAAGTTTTTCAAGCGCCACCTTGTCATTTTCAAATGTTACAAGTTCCGATAAACCTCTGTCTGTAAGCATCGATGCTCTTTTGAACATTGTTTCATCAAATGTTGAAATATTAATAGCATCTTCAAGTTTCACTCCTTTATCCTTAGAAACTATTTCCAATATCTTTTGAAGTCTGGTTTCGTCTTCAATTTTCGGTAGAGACTCACTCCAATCTGATGCATTACTTATCAATTTTTCAGGATTTTCCTGGTAATAAGCACCAAGTCTTCTTGTTTTTGAATTCAACATAGTTTCAATAATTTCAAACTGTTCATCATTGCAAGACATTAATGTTTTTATATATTCATCATTTTGACCATCCCAATTTGATATTTTGCCATTTAGAAATTCCGTCCTTCTTAAGGTTTCAGTCTGTGTTTTTTCAGTTATAATTCTTGCAAGTTCTGCTTTTTGCTCTTCTGTTTTATCTTGCATTAAGCCTGCCAGTTTTTTAAACTCCATGAGGGACAATTCATCTTTTTTTGCTATTAAATCACAAAATTCATTACCGGAATTTGCAATTAATTCATTAGCCTCAACTACAGGTTTTGAAAAACCTGCCTGTACACCCTCCAATGCAACATTCTGTAATTTTTCAGGAACAGGAATTGACGGTTCATTTCTTTGAATAGTTTGCGCAAGCTGTTGCACTTGTTCTGCAGCTCGCTCCTGCGTTTTTTGCCCCAAGGCAGCCAGAATACTCTTTCCTTTATATATAGCAACACCAGCCGCAACAGCAGTGCCAATAACTGCCAAACCGGTGAGAGCAAGCTTTAATTTCTTATTATCCCTTCCTGCATTTTCTATTTGTGCCTCCTTATCCGGCAGCTTGATTTCTACAGCTTTTTCATTTATAATCGCACGATTCAGCGCACTTAAATTAATGTTTTCCATTCAAAAATTCCCGACCATTTTTGTTTAAAGATATATCTGTATAAAAAACAAAAAAGGAATAAAATTGCTTGAAAAATTCAAAATTTAGCCAAAAACACTAACCGCACAAAAATCAATTTTGCACATTTAAACTCATCTTTAATTCTTCCGGCATATCACCTTCAGTTATATTTGGTGCTGCGGCCCAGATAATTGAGCTCATATATCTTTTAATTGTAACTGTTTTAAAACCTTTTTTCTTCAAAAATCTGTTTATAAGATGTGCGATTGTGGAACTTTTTTCGCCTTCCACAAGCTTTTGATACCTTTTTACGCCCATAATTTCGGCAATTTCAGAAATTTTTGCCCACCTGTTTAGGGCTTCAAGTATCTGCGCCACCTTGTCTGCTGCATCTAAAAGCGCCGTTTTGCTGTCATCCGGAGAATAAGTTGTATTTTGTCTTTTCACAGGCGCAGCCTCGGATGTTATAATCTCTGCTCCTGAAAACAATTTTTCCATATTTTCAGCATCTAATTTTTTATAAAATTCTACAACATTATCATCCGCAAGAACTCTTTCCTTTGAAAAATTCTCTAAATACAATCCTGATAAGGTTTTTACTCTGCTCATAGCAACATATGCCTGTCCTCTTTCAAAAATTCTTTTACAATCTACATACAAAGAATCCAAGGTCATCCCTTGCGATTTATGTATTGTTACAGCCCAGGCAAGTCTTAATGGGTACTGCTCTCTTGTTGCCATCACTTTATCATTGTAATAATATTCAAACCTTTCAGGTTCAATATCTTTTATAATGCCATTTTCAAATTCTACTGTAATTGAGTCTTCATTAAATGCTTTTATCACCCCGCAGGAGCCATTTATGAGTCCTGTTTTAAAATCTGAATTCACAAGAAGCATAACTCTCGCGCCAAGCTTCAGTTGAATCAGTTTTTCTGCTCTGCAACTTTTATTGAAAATCTCCAAAATAGTTTCTTCTCTTTGAGTAAGCCCGGATGAGACATAACTTTTGCCTCTTAATACACTGTCTTGCGCCATAAATTCAACAACAGGAGCCTCAAGTGCATTAAACATCCTTTGGTTATAATTATCTGCCTCCTCATTAGTTGAAAAAATATGCAGAATGTTTGAATTATCAGAATCAAACGGAAGTTCTCTTGCATTAAAAAGTTTTATGTCTCCTTCCGTTAAAGAATTTGTGCGCATGTTAGACAATGCTTTTATGAAATTTTCCTCACTTTGCCGGTGATTATCCTTGAGCAAAATATTTTTAAGATTTAATTCCGTCCACACGGGCGATTCAAAACAATAGTGCATCTCTTCTTCTTTTTCAACAGGAGGCAGTTGAAAAAAATCACCGAAAAATATCACCTGAATACCGCCAAAAGGCGAATCATTCTCTCTTATTGCCCTTAAAACCTTATCTATATATTCAAAGGTTTTAATGTTTAGCATTGAAATTTCATCAATTGCAAGCATATTGCATTTTAAAATCTGGCTTTTTACAGCAGGCTTATTTAAAATATTTTTTATTGTATATTCTACAGGATATCTGCATATACCGACACCCGCCCAGGAATGGATTGTCTGTCCCTTTATATTCACTGCTGCAATCCCGGTTGTAGATGTTACAACAAGTTTTTTAAATTTTTCTTTCAGTCTTTCTAATATATAGCTTTTACCTGTTCCGGCATGACCTGTTATAAAAAGATTTTCACCGGATTTTATAAGGTGAATTATATTACTTAATAAAATATCGCCTTTTTTAATATCTGCACCGGCTTTTAGAGGCTTTTTAACCGCAAATTCGGCATCATCAGCATTATCTGAAATTACAAGCTGATCTTCATTATAAATTTTATATGGAATGTATTCCCCGCTTGCAATCTGCCTTTCAAACGCTATAGGTTTTTCGCCTTCTTTTATTTTATACTTAAGGTTTTCATCTGATGCCCACCTTACAGATGTAAAGCCATAAATAATTTTGTAACATTCCAAAATGCATTGTGAAACCGATGCAAACTTTCTGCCTGAAAATGTTGTATGCTTTTCTTCAATTTCATTCACCAAAGCCCTTGCAATATCCATAATTTCATCATAGGATATAAGCTCTGAAAGCAAGATTTGGAGCAGTTTTTTCGGGTTTGAAAAATTGTATCCGCTTATTGTTTCAAAAGCAGCATCTCTAAAACCCTCGAAACCAGCACCTGCACTTGCTGCAGACACATTTGCGGTATTATTATGCTCTTCGGTTTTTAACTTCAATTTTTCTTCCCCAAAAGACAGTAAGCAGGCTGAAATAAACTTTAAATCAACGTTTTATATATTATATACCACGCAAGAAAAAATTACATTAAAATTAATCAAATATGAACAGTTCATTAAGCCTTGTTTCAAGAGCTTTTGCAAGTCTTTTTGCTGTAGATATAGTAGTATCAGTAATTCCGCGCTCAATTGCACTTAAGTAACTTGCTGATATACCAGCTGTAAATGCAAGTTCATCCTGGGTTAGATTTGCATTTTTCCGCAATGAGGCAATCTTTTTCTCAAATTTTCTAGTTAATATTTTATCGTATTTAAACGTTTTATTGCCCATTTTTACAATTGTAAAAGACAATTTGACAAATTTAAAACTATGGGATAGTGTTTTATAGTCTAAAGTTGTTTAAAATAGCGAAAATATAACAAAACAAGAGTCGTCTTTTGCAAAAGAAAGCAGCTCCTATAATATTCACCTTTCTTGTCCCCAAAAATATGTGTGGTATAATCTTTCTGGTAAAGTGTATCTTAAATTTTTGAGGAATTAACAACAATGGAAAATACCGCGATTGATTTTAAAAACCATTTTAATAACTACGTTCAAAATCTTGAAACATATATTATGTTTCAGATAAAACAAAGAACTCTTGAATTAACAGATGAACTAACCAAAAAAGGAAGAAAGCCAATCTCTCTTTCAATGGGTGCACCCGTTGATATGGTTCCGGAGTTTGCGGTAGAAACATTAAAAAATTGTCTCAATGACCCGTCAATTCATACATACTCTACACCAAAGGGTGAAAAATACTTCCTTGAAGCCGTTTCAAGAAGAATGAAAAAGAGATTTAATGTAGATGTTGACCCGAATACGGAAGTTTTTTCTTTAATTGGTTCAAAAGAAGGTATTGCAAACCTTATAAGAGAACTTATAAATCCGACAACAGATATTAAAGAAAAAGACATAATCCTTGTCCCGGACCCGGGGTATGCTTCATACGGCGAAATGATAAAGGTTTCAGGCGGCTTGGGTTATGGTCTTCCTCTAACAAAAGAAAACAACTATATGCCTGATTTGGAGCTGGTTTTAGAACAAATTAAAAAAGACGGGCTGAACCCTGAAAGAATTAAAGCGCTTGTGATTAATTACCCGAATAACCCTCTTGGTGCAACTGCAACAAAAGAGTATCTTCAATCCTGTGTTGATTTTTGTATAAAACACCACATAATGCTGATTTCAGACAATGCATACTCTGAAATTTATTTTGATGAAAACGATAAGCCCATGAGCATCCTTGAATTAAAGGGTGCAAAGGATGTTGCAGTTGAATTTCACAGCTTTTCAAAACCGTATGCAATGACAGGTTGGCGTATGGGATGGGTTTGCGGAAACAGCCAAATTGTTTCAATGTTCGGCAAATTAAAATCTACAATAGATACAGGCATTTTTAAGGCAATGCAATTGACCGGTGCAAAACTTCTGGATTCAAAAGAAGGCGATGAATACATCCAAAATGCAAACAGAAAGCTCAAAAGAAAAATTGATAATTTTGTGCACGGGCTAAAAGAGCTTGGCTGGAAAGATATCGAAACACCAAAAGCAACATTCTACCTTTGGATTTCAATCCCGCCAAAATATAATATGGATGCTAAAAAATTCTGTGATGATTTGCTTGAAAAATCAGGTATTGTAGCAGTGCCCGGGAATGCATTCGGCACCATGGGAAAAGGTTATGTAAGACTTTCAATAGTTGCTGCCGAAGAAAGTCTTGATGCTGTAATTGGCAGAATGAAACAGGACGGGCACACTTTTAGCTAAATTATAGAACAGGTCCGCGACAAATTCAGGTAAGATTTATGGAAAAAAAGCCAAAAGTTGCAATAATAGATTACGGCGCAGGAAACGTGAGAAGCCTTGGCAATATGCTCACACACCTTGATATTCCATATGAAATAACAAGTGACAAGACAAAAATTAAAAATGCGGACAAGGTGATTTTTCCGGGGCAGGGGCATTTTGCACAGGCTATGGAGAAGCTTGGCACAAATGATATGGTGTCATTTGTGCAGGATGTCGTATCGGATGGAAAAACTTTTCTTGGAATTTGTCTTGGTCTGCAGGTTTTATTTGAAACATCAGAAGAAGCGCCCGGCACAAATGGTTTAGGGATTTTTAAGGGCTGTGTTAAAAAATTTGAAATTGGAAAAACCCCGCAGATAGGCTGGAACAGAATAAAAACAACCGAAAATAACAGCTATTTAAGTAACGATTATTTCTATTTTGTGAATTCTTACCACGTTTGCCCCGAAAATAAAGATATTATAAGCTCATATGCCAATTATCATATTGATTTTTGCGCAAGTATTGAACATAAAAATATAACCGCAGTACAATTCCATCCTGAAAAAAGCTCCAATGCAGGAATTGAATTCTTTAAAAGATGGATAGAGTGGTAGTTCTCTAAAATATTTACAAATAATTGCGGCTCATTTTTTACAAATGAGCCGCAATATTTTAACCATACTTTTACTGTTAACTTCCTTGTTTCAATAACAGCCTGGGCTGCGGTGCTTTCTGCCTTTTGGCGGAAACGCAGCTTGACTGCAATTAAAGCAAAACTCGCTGTTTACTTTTTCATTTGGTTCCTGTGGGTGTTTCACAAAAATTTGTTTCACTTGCGTTGTCACAAATTTTGTTCACATCCTACGTCGCTATCGTAGTGCTATCCGCACCGGCTTGCACTTTCAATAACAGCCTGAGCTGCGGCGAGTTTTGCCTGCGGAATTCTGAACGGTGAGCAGGAAACGTAATTCAAACCGATTTTGTGACAGAATTTAACGCTGTCCGGGTCTCCGCCGTGTTCACCGCAAACACCGCCAACAAGCGCCGGATTGACTTTCTTGCCTTTTTCCATAGACATTTCGATTAACTGTCCTACGCCTTTAACATCAAGGCTTTCAAATGGATTTCTCGGCAAAATTTTATCTTCAACATATTTATTTAAGAATTTACCTTCAGCATCATCCCTTGAATACCCAAATGTCATCTGCGTGAGGTCGTTTGTACCGAATGAGAAGAATTCCGCATATTCTGCAATTTCATCTGCAGTTAAGGCGGCACGCGGAATTTCAATCATAGTACCAAATTTATACTCAACCTCAACTCCTTTTTGCGCCATAACTTCTTTTGCGGTCTTCACAAGTATTTCTTTTACAACCTTGAGCTCATTCACATGCCCGATTAGAGGCACCATCACCCATGGTTTTACCGCAACACCTTCTTTTTTAAGATCGCAGCAAGCTTCAAAAATTGCCCTAACCTGCATAACATTAATTTCAGGATATGTTAAACCAAGACGGCAGCCCCTGAGTCCCATCATCGGGTTAGATTCAGACAACCCTTCAACGATATGAAGCAATTCTTCTTTTTCTTTTGCATCTTTACCAAGGGCTTTAAGGGTTGCAACTTCTTTGATTAATTCTTCTTTTGAAGGAAGGAATTCATGGAGTGGCGGGTCTAAAAGCCTTACAGTTAAAGGCTTATCTCCCAATGCTTTAAACATTGCATAAAAATCTGAATATTGCATCGGAAGAAGCTTCGAAAGTGCTTCTTTTCTTGCTTCAGGGGTTCCTGCAATAATCATCTTTTGAACCCAGGGTAAACGGTCAGGGTCCATAAACATATGTTCCGTTCTGCAAAGCCCAACTCCTTCAGCACCAAATTTTAAAGAATTTTCAATATCTTTTGGTGTATCAGCGTTGGATTCAACCTTCATTGTCCTGATTTCATCAACCCAGGAGAAGAAAGTATTCCAGTTATCATCAATTTTTGCTTCTACAAGCTGAACAGCACCTTCCATAACAACGCCTTTGCCGCCATCAAGCGAAATTATGTCATTCTTATGATAAACAGTACCATCAGAACCTATAAGGGTTTCATTCGCAAGATCGATTTTTAAATCTTCACAACCTGAAACACAAGGTTTTCCCATACCTTTTGCAACAACAGCTGCGTGGCTTGTTGCGCCGCCTCTGAGGGTCAAAACACCCTGAGACACAGCCATACCATGAATATCATCAGGGCAGGTTTCAATTCTGACTAATATAACTTTTTCACCTGCTTCGCCTCTTTTAGCTGCTTCTTCCGTATCAAATACAATTTTGCCTACAGCAGCACCCGGAGAAGCATTTACACCGGTGCAAATTTTATGGGCAGCTTCAAGTGCTTTATTATCAAAACATGGAAGAAGAATCTGGTTAACTGAATACGGATCAACAAGCTCAATCGCTCTTTCCTTTGTAATAATTCCTTCTTTTTCCATCTCAACCGCAATTCTAATTGCAGCTGCAGCGGTTCTTTTACCGTTTCTTGTCTGCAAAATCCAGAGTTTGCCTTTTTCAATGGTAAATTCCATATCCTGAACATCTTTGTATCTGAGTTCGAGTTTTTTTGCAATGTCAACATACTGGCGGTATAAATCAGGCATTTCTGTTTCAAGCTCGGAAATTGGTTTCGGCGTTCTAATGCCTGCTACAACGTCTTCCCCTTGTGCGTTTGTTAAATATTCGCCGTAGAAAGAGTTTTCGCCTGTTGCAGGGTTTCTTGTAAATGAAACACCCGTAGCACAATCATCACCCATATTCCCGAATACCATTGTCTGGACATTTACTGCAGTCCCGAAGTTGTGGTCAATTTTGTTCATATTTCTATATGCAACAGCACGGGGGATGTTCCAGCTTCTAAACACCGCCTCAATTGCTTCCTGAAGCTGAACATAGGGATCTTGCGGAAATTCTTTTCCTGTAACTTCTTTAATAACTTTTTTATAAACGGGAATTAAAGATTTCCAGCCCTCTGCTGAAATTTGGGTATCTTCTTTGACGCCTTCTTTTGCTTTTATCTTTTCAACTTCGGATTCAAAATATTTTTGTCTGTCCATATCCCAAGCAACAGAGCCAAACATAGTTAAAAAGCGGCGGTATGAATCGTAACAAAAACGCGGATTATTGGTTAATTTTACCATAGCTTCGACAGTTTCATCATTCAAACCAAGGTTTAGAATAGTTTCCATCATACCGGGCATTGAAAGCCTTGCGCCTGAGCGAACTGATACTAAAAGCGGGTTTTGTGCATCGCCAAACTTTTTGCCTGCCTGTTTTTCAACGTCAGCCAAGGCTGTTTTAACTTCATCCATAAGCCCTTCAGGCATTTTATTTCCGTTATTTATATAATCCATACAGGTTTCTGTTGTAATAGTAAGTCCCGGGGGAACAGGAAGACCGGCATTTGTCATCTCTGCAAGGTTTGCGCCTTTTCCGCCCAGAAGGTTTCTCATATCAGCATTTCCTTCGCGAAAAAGCCATACACGCTTTTCATTAGCCATAATAGAATTTTCTCCTTAGTTTTTTATGCACGTAAACTACATCAAATTTTTGATAAAAGTTAAAAAAATTCTATCATAAACAAGGCTTTAAATAAAGAAATTAATATTATTCAATTTTACTTATTAAAATCCATTACCTTCAAAGCTTCCGCTTCTTCTTCCAAACCTAAATTTTCTATAAATCTTTCAATGTAAAAAAGGGCACCTTCGCGTGGCAAATCTTTTTTCATAATAAAGCTTGAAATATTGCCCATCCTCTTTACTTCCTGTAAAAATTCTTCTCGGTGTTGCAGATATATAGCGGTAGCAAGCGTCATTGTTTCTTTTTCTTCATCTGCGCTTTTTGCATCCAATCTTAAATAAGCGGCAATCCTGCCAATTAACTCTGCAGAGATATTATTTGCTTTTTCATCGTCAATATCCCCGGCGAGATGATTATAAAGTAATGCAATATTGTTAAATTCCGGTCTTTTTATGAAGTATACATCTTTTCTTCCGTGCTCATTTTTAATCGCAACATTCAAAGGAAAATGTTTTGCGGCTTTCGCTGTCTGAAGCGAAGAAATTAAATCTTTATAATCGTACGTATAAACTTCGGGATTTTTTGTTGATTCATATAAAATTGTTTTCATTGCAAGCTCAATAGCATTTTTTTCTCTTGAAAACGTATCCGGTTTTATTGTCTGCATTTGGTCTGTAAGATGTTCCATTCTTGAAGATTCAATTTTTTTACCATTTAAAATATCGCACCAGGCATTAATAGCATTAATATCTAAACCGGCAGCATCTTTCATATAAAAATCAACAAATGCACGCGGCAAAAAAGAATATGCATTTTTATAGGTTTGGCAAAGTCTTTCCTGTGCAAGCTCCAAACTTCTTTCAGCAGATACTATGGGCTTTCTTGATTTTTTTATTTCAGCCTTTATTTGTTCACTTTTTTTGCCGGTTTCTTTTATATACTCTTCAAATGTTCCGTTTTCTTCTGCAAATTCTGCTCTTACTCTTGCATCTTTTATAGCCCTGCCCAAAATTTTGGCATAATCTTTACTTTCATCATCGCTATGATGTTTTTCCCAAAATTCTGTCATTATTCTTGCCTGATACTCGCTATATTCACTCGTTTTATATATTATATTCTCAGGTTTGTGCATATTGTGCTCAATTAAAAATTCAGACAAACTTTTCCTGATTTCAGGACACTGATTCCACGCATCCATCATCACAACCCTTTGGAACTTATTTCCTGCCTGCATTTTGCTAATAAGTTCAGCACGCTCGGCATCGTTTAGCTTGTCCCACCTTTCAATTTGAGACTTGCTTTGCTTTTTCCTTGTTTCATCAGATACTTCTCTTGGAGTTTTCTCCTCCGCAGGCAATGCCTGCCCGTTTTTGACTGCTTCTGCAGAAGTGCGTTCTTTCAAAGCTTTCGATATTAAATCTCCTAGCTTTTTAGAATAATTATCATCTGTTGTCCTTAAGGATGTCAAATATTGAAGCGCGGGCAGTTCTATCCCAAGAGCATCAAGCGTTGAATAAGAAATATAGGTTTTATCGTCTCTTTTAAATACAGGATTTAAGTCTTTATCCAAAGCTTCGTTTATTTCATTTAAAGATTTTGTTTCAAGAAATATTTTCTTAACAAGATATACGGTTAAATCCTCACCGGAATCCAGAATTCCTTCATTTGATTCATCAAGCGCATCTTCCATAATTCTTGCTTCATACAAAAAACCTCTGGTGGCTTTTGTTTCATTAACGCTTTTTAATTTATCAAATAATGGTTCATTATCAAATATAAATTTGATATCTTCTACTGTTTTAATATCCGGATCAGCAAGAAAAGAAAAAGCGTCAACATGTGCTTCAAGCGGAGTTTCACTATTGATATCTTCCAAATTTTCAATATGTTCTTTTACTGAAAATGGCATTCTTTCTTTGTTTAAATTGTAAAATCTTTCAAGATTCATCCCCCGGGCACCAAATGAAAGATAATAATTTTTAGAATAATTCATAGGATAAAGAGCAGAAGAACTCTTTTTAATATCAGATGCAGCATTTATCGAAGTTGTATTGCCTTTGCTTGCAATATTTTGTACTAAATAATTACCAACGCTAGGTACGCAATTTAATCTCATTTTTTATTCCCTTCTGATAATTGAATCAAACCCAAAAATAAGAAAAAATTGCCTTGTCAAATAAATAAAATTCTAGCAAATTTTTATATGCACGTGTTTTTAATGTACGGACTAAATCGGGTCAAAATTCATAAGGTCAAAATTTATTACCCGATGAGGTAATACACATTTAATTTCCCTTGGTATATTTTCAAATACAGTTAAATATTTGAATTAATATTTGAATATTTAGTTAATACATAATAATTAGTTTGGGAGAAAGAACTTAATGGAAAAAATCAAAATTTACATTGTAGAAGATTATTTCTTAACAAGAGTGTCATATAGACACACATTGGGCAAAACCGAAGATTTTGAATTATTGGGAGATTTTGAAAGTGCGGAAGAATGCCTTGAAGCGATGAAAGAAAATCCTGCAGATGTGGTTCTTATGGACTTGGGACTTCCATATATGAATGGTATTGAAGCAACAAGAATAATAAGCAGTGAATACCCGAATACAAAAGTCATCATCTTAACATCCCATGAAACAGATGAAGAGGTTCTTGCCTGCACGGCATCCGGCGCATCAGGTTATGTACTTAAAGATTTAGAGGTCGAGCCTTTAAGAAAAGTAATCAGAGCAGTAAATTTCGGAGCATTGTGGTTTGACCCTCAGATTGCAGATGTTACGAAATCTGTTATACCAAAACCAAATTCAACAGACTTTGATAATCTTTATGATACAAGTGATATTAAGTCTATTTTAACAGTCAGAGAACTTGAAACCCTAAAACTTGTTTCAGAAGGTAAATCCAATGTTGAAATTGCAGAAATTATGATGGTAAGTAAAAATACTGCAAAAGCTCATGTCGGAAGCATTTTAAGTAAATTATCAGTAACAGACAGAGTACAAGCTGCGGTTATGGCGGTGAAGGCTAATTTATTTTAAATATTAATCCCATTGGACATCGTTTATCAGAAAAAATAGGTTGTAAAAATTAATAAAAGGTCATCAAAACGGTTAAATGTTTAATGCCTTTTAAAATATAAAAGTTGTTTTTCGTTTTATATCTTAAGGTTACAAATAAACATTTGCCATAAATTTAAAAGGGCGAATAAATATGATAGAAAATCAGAATGATTACCAAAAAACCATTTTGGATAATCTACCGTTTATTGCGTATTTAAAAGATTTAAACGGTAAAATTATTGAAGGAAATTCAAAATTATCCAAATATTGCGGTATACCACAGGAAAAAATGGCAGGGCTTATTTTGTCATCCATCTTTGAACCGTTTGAATATGAAACAATAATAAAAGAAGATGAATACATTGTTGAAAACAAGAAAACAATAATATATGAAAGAAAATTAAAACTTGCAGACAGAGAAAAAGAATGGTACAGGGTGATTAAATCCCCCATATTGAATGACAAAAAAGAAGTTACAGGAATTACAGTTTTTCTGGGTAATATCGACAGCGAAAGAAAAATCGAGGCAAAAAAGGAAACCTTTGTTGCCACTTTAACCCATGACCTCAAAACTCCCACCATTGCGCAAATAAGAATAATAGAATTGCTTTTAAACGACACCTGCGGCAAAATTTCAGACGAACAAAAAGATATGCTTGAGCAAATGTTAAAATCCTGCAAATATATGCTCAGTATGATATCCCAGGTATTAAACACTTATAAATTTGAATATGGTCAGGCAAAGCTTACATGTGAAAAACTCGATTTGGTGAAACTTACAGAAGAATGCCTCCCTGAGCTTATTAATCTTGCAGATGAAAAAAATCTGAAACTCAAAGTAAAAGTCTCGGCTAAAGATAAAATCGTTTACGGAGACAGAATCCAGCTGAAAAGAGTTCTTGTAAATATGATTGCAAATTCTGTTTCATACGCTTATAAAGATACAGAAATTGAAATTATGATAAAAGAAGATGAAAAAATGCTCTCGTTTTACACAATAAATTCAAGCCCTTATATTCCACCGGATACTATGGGCAGGCTTTTCAAAAAATATGTATCAAATTCATCTGATGCAAAATACAATAAGACAGGAACCGGTCTCGGGCTTTATCTTTCGGAAAAAATAATCACTGCACATAATGGCTCCATAATAGCATACAGTGATAAAAACAATAAAAACACATTCGGATTTAAAATCCCAAAAGCATCTTGTATCAGTAATATTCAAGATTCAATACTTACGGTTTGATTTTCAAAATTTAAATCCCTGAAATGTATTTCATTTAAATTTAATTCTTTCAAATAAACACTCTCGAGTTTGGTCTCGGTCAGGATATAAACTTTTTCCTTTGCGCGGGTCAGCGCAACATAAAAAAGCCTCTTTTCTTCATCCAAAATTTCATCATAGCTCTTATCTAACGCCGCTGCAATTTCATAATCAGGATGAATAAAAGGAATAACACCGTTTATTGCCCTTAGAATTATTACAATATCAGCCTCTAATCCCTTTGACTTATGAATTGTCATAACTTTTACCCTGTTTTTATCAATGGTTTTCATCCTGAAAAGTTTATAAGAAAACTCAGATTCAAGATTGGACCCTGAAATTTTATTCAGCCTGGATAATATTAAAAAAGTTTTATCCGGATTTAGTCTTATAAGCCTGTGAACAGTCTTTAGATACTTTGCCTTGATTTTACCTGAATCTTTTTTAAAAGAATAAATTAAATCTGACGTACTTTCTTTGTTTATAAATGTTTTATCAACATTTATCCTGCATATTTCACCAGACTCAGACTTTGTTGGCATCGAAGGAATACCGTCAAGTGCCATAAGAGTATTTGAGGTCTCTATTATTTTTATACAGGAACGGTAATTTGAAGTAAGGTTATAAACTTCGGAATTATTAAAAAGTCTTTTAAAATTTCTAAAATAGTAAAGATTCGACCCGGCAAAACCGTTTATAGCCTGCCAGTCATCTCCGGTTGCAAAAATTTGAACCTTAGGATTAAAACATTTTATTGCAAGAATCAAATCAAAGAAAAGTTTTGAAAAATCCTGATATTCATCTATAAGAATATATTTAAGGTTCTTCACTTTCATCTTTTCATTCTGAAATATCCGAAATTCGCACTCACCCCTTGTTTGCATAATCTTTTCTGTTGCATTAATGATTAAATCATCAAAATCGATAAGATTTTCTTCAGATAAAAGCCTTTGGTATTCTGAATATACTTTATATCCAAGTTCAAGAAATTTCTTTGTCCTGTCTGATATTGAACCTGAAAGTAAACTGTTAATTTTTCTTTCAATCGAAAAAATATCTGATTTTGATTTCTTTATAGTGGATATAAAACCTTCAATTGTTTTATAGAAGCTTTTAATATTTAATTCTTTTACTTTGTTAAAGAGTTCCTCCCTGCTTTGTTTTACAAGGCGAATACCGTATTTTTCCAAAGTCTTTGAAAGCGTTATTTCAAAATTTTCACGAATCTGGGAATCAGCCGTCCAGGTTTCAATCAGAGGAATATTTTTTCTTCTGAAATACCTTCTTTTTATATGCATATTTTTTACATACTTTGAAACATCACCTATGACTTTGTTTTTATTACTCCCGGGCTCAAGCGCATTTCTATCTACACCCCAATGTTCAAGATAAAATTCTTTCCCGTCATAATTTATATAAAAATCCGGTCTGTAGACATTCCAGGCATCATCAATATTTAAAGCCTCTTTCTCTTCTTTGGAAAAAATTATGCTCCTTTCGTATTCATAATCAATTCCGTTTTCAAAAAGAAAGTCTGCTATGTATTTTTCACCATGGGATTTTACAATTTCACCCCGAAGTGTTACCTGGGATAAATCTTTTACAAACCTTACACTTGAATCATCCGAAAGATTGACCTCGTTTTTTTGGGGCACATTTAGGGAAGATTTATAAAAATCGTAGAAAACATCTTTATTTTTATCGGCATTTAAAATAGCTTCAATTGCACTATTTATAAGAACCTTTCGTTTTTTATCATCAGCTATTTTTTTATTATTTTCATCTGTTAAGCTTTTTGCAAAACTGTGAAATGTTTTAGCGTTTTCAAAACCTGTCGTGTTTTTATAACTAAGATAATTGTTTAATCCATACTTTTCTCCTAAATCTTTTCTGATTTTTACCTTTGCTTCTTTATTAAATGCAAGAATTAAAATCTCATCCGGATTTGCGTTGTATTTTTCTATTAAAAACAGTGTTTTAAGGCAAATAGTACTTGTCTTTCCACTGCCTGCCCTTGCCCTTAATAAAACATTTGAACTTAAAGAAGAAATTGCAAAAGCCTTTTCTTCATCAATATTTCCAAAATTAAAATACCTGAGTACATATTCTTTCTTTAGATGTTCATATTCTTCTTTTCTTATTATCTTTTTTGTATAGAAAAACGAGTCAGCCTCCATAAATCTGAACTCTGCCAAAAGAGCGGTTAAATCCTGAACATCTTCCAAATATAAGCCAAGCATTTCTTTTTCTTTATCTGGAAGTTTTTTTGCTTCTTTATAAAAAAATGATGATGCAGCCTTAAAATCTTTAACGCTAAGGTTTATAATATTGGTTCTCAGCTTTTTAACATAATTTTCCAGATTTTGGGTATATTTTTTTTGAATATCAGACAAAAGATTTTTGTTTTCTGAATACAATTTTTCAAACATTAAAAAATCGTCATTTAAAATATAATTTTCTGCCTGTTTTATAGTTTCTTTATTATATGTTTCTTTTTGGAGTGATTTTATTGCATTTAAAAATAGTGTTTTGAAATTTTTCCACTCGCTTTTTTTAAAGTTCGTTTTAATTTCATTCAACAAATCTGATTCTTTTTTTGTAAAATTTGAAAAATCACCGGAAATTATTGTTGGAATTAAGGTTTTGAGGTATATATCCTCATTTTGCATAAAATCAAAAAGCCACAATTCAGCAAGTTTTTTTAAGGGAAGAAATCTTTCCCTTGAAGATAATTTTTCCATAGTTCAATTCAGCATTTCTATTATTTTAAAGCATTTATAAACCTACAATATCATATTATGGGTAAATTTGCAAAAAGTTTTCAAAAAAGAGCCCGCATTGTAACTGCGGGCTCTTCAAAATTATCAAAAGGAGGAAAGTAAATCTTATGTTGCTTTTTACGCAACTTCTCTGTCACCTTCAGGCAGAATTTCGTTATATTCTTCGCATTCTTCTTCAACGATTATATTTTCTTCATCTGTATCGTCAATTTTTCTTTTGCAAAATTCTTCCTGAATTTTCATTTTATTGTCATCATCTGTTCCATCCAGACTTTCACATAACTGCTCATTAAGACTTTCGCCGGCATTTTTGGTGGCATTGAACGCATCATCTTTCATCTCAGAAAGCTTATGCGCCCCTTCTTTAAATTTTTCTTTGACATTTTCCATACCTTCATGGGCAAAATCTTTTGCTTTTTCAAAGCCTTCTTTCATCATATCACCAGTTTTCTCTAAACCATCTTTTACCTTGTCCATCAGTTTATCATCTTCGTGCATTTTGATTCCTTTCTTTTAACCATAAAACAGTTTAAGGGCATCGGATAAGATATTTTTCCTTAGTCAGCTTAAAAATTCCAGAACCTGACAATATTATAATAACCAACAGAGCTAGTTCTTTCATTAGCATTTCAGGTAATATCCGGCAATTATAATTTGAATTAGAATATTATCTATAAAGAGACTTCTTTTTGCAGTTTAAAATTATTCAATATTTCATCACACTTTTTATTTGAAAAATCCATACTTGAAGACATAAAATAAAGAAAATACAATGTAGGTTCAAAAAGCGGATGCCTTAAATCCAAACATTTGCTTATAAAAGTTGATACCCATCCTGCTAATTTTCCTGCAAATAACGGCAAAAATATTCTTTTAAAACGTTTTTTAGGAAAATATTTGAGGGCAATTTCACTATAATACTCATCAACACTCGTAAATTTCTTATCTGAAACGTTTATAACTTTATTTTTTATCTCATCAGATAACACACAAGCCAGTATGACATCTGAAACATTTTTTACATCAGAGAACAAAAGTCTGTTTGCACCATTCCACTTGCCAAAATGCATTATATAAGGGGACAATTTTAAAAATTTTTTAACCTTTTGTTCAATAGTTGAATAATTTTTATTCCGAAGAATTCCTGTTCTTAGAATAATATGATTTTCAAGCTTTTTTCTTATATACTTTTCAGCCTTTATTTTGTACTTTTGGTGTAAATTTACAGGTTTTTTTTCATATGGACAATTTTCATATTCATTTATAAAATCTTTTATCCCGCAAACATCAACTGATGAAATATGTATAATTTTATTTTTAAAAGGCACTTTTGAGAACTTTTTCAAACTTTTAAAATGTGCTTTTTCAGTTTCTTCATCGTCCTTTGGTTCAAATTCATCCGGCGGAATATGTATTACACTGTCAAGATTAAGTGTTTTAAGACATTTGTAAGAATTTTTGTCCTTAAAATTCGTATCCAAAATTTCAACATTTATAGAATCCACAAGGTATTTTGGAATTCCATCATTCACAACCGCATAAACAAAGTAACCATTTTCTATAAAAGCTTTTACGGTATTCAGCCCTAAAAACCCATCGGCACCAATTATAAGTATTGTTTTTTTATTTTCTGATTTTTTTTGACCATTTTGCACAAACACCGATATAACCTCATTTTTAAGACTGTTTTATTTAGTATTCATATATCTTTTAAAATAGTAAATTCTCCTTTACGGTATTCAAAAACTGCCTCATGCGATAGATACCGAGACAATTGTTTTTGTTTGCAGTGTTTTAAAAATTCAGGTTTTATTAGTCTTGTAATTACATAGCAAAAATCCAATGTTAGACAATTTAAAAATTTTTAAAAAAAGATGTTGATTATTTTTTTTGTGTTT
>CAJULH010000013.1 GCA_910587175.1 Candidatus Gastranaerophilales bacterium
AGTCCCCAAATTAATTGATTTTGGGGACTTTAAAAAATTCGCCTTCAACATCCGGAGCATTCGACATCAACTCCTCACGCGTCGCCTCGTAATGTTCGATGTCCTCCCTCATAACGTTTGAAAAATCTATCGAATGACTCATAGGCTCAACCCCAGTAGTGTCAACCTCATTCATCATCTCGACATATTTTAAAATATCACCAAGCTGGCGTGCAAACTTTGGCTTTTCATCTTCTTCTATCTCAAGCCTTGCAAGCTTTGCAACATGCTCAACATCTTTAATCTCAATCATAAAGCTACAATCCTTTTGTCCTTTAAATACAATTAAACAAAAAACCGAAAAAATTGTAAATAGAATGTAAAGAATAAATAAATAAGTAAAAATTAAGCTATAATAAAAGAATGGAAAAAAAGAATATTCTGATAGTTGAAGACCACGCCCTGACACGTTTTGCGCTTGTTGCATCATTAAAGGATGAGGATTTTATAAATCAAATCTTTGAGGCTAAAGATGCATATGAATGTTATGAAATCTTATCAAAAAATTGCATAGATGTTATTCTGATGGATTTGGGACTTCCCGGGATAGACGGAATCTCAGCCACAAAAGAAATTCGAAAAAAGTACCCTGATGCAAAGATTATTATTATAACATCCCACAATGAAGAAAAAGAGGTGCAAAAATGTATGCAAGCAGGAATTAATGCTTATTGTTCAAAAGACATTAAGCCTGACAAACTGATTGTTCTTATTAAAGATGTTATAATGGGCGCCATATGGTTTGATTCAAGTATTTCAAAATATATTTTAAATATGACAAAAGATGCACCGGAAGAAATAAAGAAAGAAACTGTCTATAACCTCACAAGCAAGGAAATGATGGTATTAAACCTTCTTGCAGAGGGAAATTCAAACCTTGAAATCGCAAAGAAATTAAATATTTCAGTAAATACAACAAAAGTCCATGTGTGCAGCATTTTACAAAAACTTTCAGTTGATGACAGAACCCAGGCTGCAGTAAAAGCTTTAAAGGAAAATATTACAGGATAAGGAAAAAATATGGCAGCACCTTCACTTGGAAATATTTTATTAATTGATGATAATCCGAAACTTCTAAAAGACGCGCTTCCGATGTACGGATACCATACAGATACAGCAACAGACGGGGTTTTAGGACTTGAATACCTTGAAAAAAACTATAGAAATACGGATTTAGTGCTTCTGGATATAATGATGCCAAAAATGGATGGCTGGGAAACATTAAAAAGAATCCGTGAAAGTAAAAATTTTAATACAATACCTGTCATAATGCTTACTGCTGTAGATGAAGATTATAAGCAGATTTCAGGGCTAAAAACCGGGGCTGATGATTATATTGTAAAGCCCTATGTGCTGCCAAACCTTTTAGCAAGAATTGAAGCACTAATCAGACGCTCAAACTGGAATAAATTCCGGCAAAATAAAAAACCGGTCTCAAAAGAATCTATGGAGAATATCTCCAGGCTCACGCAAAGAGAATTGGAAATTTTAAAGATGGTAAGCAAAGGGGCATCAAACGCAGATATTGCAGAAAAATTATTTGTAAAAGAAGTTACAATAAAAACCCATCTGAACAATATCTATAAAAAACTTAACGTTGAAAACAGAGTGCAGGCAGTACTTTTAGCTATTGAGACAGAAATTGTAAAATAATTTTCAAAACTACACTTCACAAGAGTATAAAAATATGGCAAAATGAGATGTACCCATTATAAATTACGTCTAGAATTTAAATAAGGAAAAATAAATGAGGACTTCTAAAGAAGAATGGATTGAATTACTTTTAAATGATAAAGAAGCTTTTCTTGCAAAGAAAGCAGAGGCTGGGGATTTAATCGATTTAAGCGAAACTGAATTTCCGGGAAACTATCTTTCTGACACTAATTTATCTGACATAGATTTTTCAGGCGCAAATTTTGCCGAGTCCTCACTTGCAAATATAAATTTTTCAAACTGCGATCTCACAAGTGCAGATTTTTCAAGGTGCAAACTTGAAGAATGCGATTTTTCAAACTGTATTTTAAACGGTACAAATTTCAGCTATGCCACATTGAATTTTTGCAATTTTAATGAGGCAGATATGGCGGGATGCGTTTTAAACGAAGCTGAATTAACTGATTCTGACTTTGCAACAAGTGAAAATTTAAGCGCCTGCCGTTTTGATGAGGGAACAATCTGGCCTGATACCGATAAACTGCCTGAAGATTTCGACTCCACTTATAATTACGACCTTTCTTCTTTGCAGGATGATGAAGAATCCGGTTCAAACGATAATTTTGAATATTAATACCTTAAAATATAAGCTTATCAAAGTTTTTCAAATAAACTGGGCGTAAAGTTTCTTTTGTGCTATAACATTATTATGTTTAAAAGACTTGCGGTAATAATACTTTTGATGGGGGTATTTTTACCAGATACAGCGTTTGCAGATGAAATACTTCTGCAAAATACACAAAAACACGAAATTGAGCTGGATAACCAGATTAAAACCCTGAAGGGCAGCCTTTTTGTGAATGATTCTGAAAGCGCACAGATTATTGTGGGCAAGCAGCAGGAAGCTGATATGCAGGATTTGGAAGACATTTGGACAGGCACGGTGAACACTAACCCTCTTATAAAATTCACCTTGCAAAAGCTTGCAATCCCTGAAGAAGAAAGAAGAATCCACTCATCCCTTCTTGCGCGAAGTATGAGTGCCATTATAAGCGGCGCTTCGATGCTGCCGTCATTTATGGGAATGAACTACGGAATACAGTCTGCCTCTTTTGCATCCGCCAGACTTGCAAATAATCTTTTAAACAAGAAAAATTCCAAAGTATTGCAGGAAACACCGCTGACAGATACAGAGGTGATAGAACTCGCAGGGTTGATTGAAGATTTACAAAGTGAAATTGTAACTACATATTATTGCTACAAACATGTGCTGCAAAGCCTGAAAGACACAAGAGCAGAGCTTATTTTGCTAAATAAAAATTATAACACCGCACTAAAAAGCGGAGACAGCCTTGAAATAGCCGTTTCAAGCGCAAGATGGGAAGAAAAACAGATTGAAGAATACCGCCTGAAACAGGAGGCAAAAAGGTATTACCTGATGCTGCAGAGGCTTGCAGGAAAAGATACTGTGGATAATTTAAATGTTGCAATGTATGATTTGAGCACATTAAATGTTGACCCGAATGATATAGATTTTTCAAAGAAGGAAATCAAAACAAAAACACCATGAAAAAAAAGCTTGTAAAATATAATATACTATTGCTTCTTTGCATCTTGTTTTTTGCCGGAAAATCCGAGGCGGCGATAAATTATGAAAATTTTGCTCCGGCTGCTTTTTCAAACAGAATGGGCGTTGGTGAAGACATAGAAAGAAAAAAGGACATACAAGCTTCAGCTAAAAAAGAAGAGAAAAAGATTGAAACCATAAACAGCACAGAGAATGCAAAAGGTTTGACCTACGCCGATTTAAGCCTAAAACAAATTTCAAAAGATGTCATAGAAGAGATGGATATTGAATCACCTGAAATCCTTGCCGATTTAAGTATACTCTATAATAGCGCGGTTCAGCGAAGCGAAACTATAAAATATGCAATTTATAAACTTTCAAACCCAGAAGAAAATAAGCCCGATGAAAGTGCTATAAAAAGACTTTTAAGACCAATTGCAAGTTTCTCAACCATTGCGGGGACAGCACTTTCCGCAAATCCTTATATGGCAAGCGGAGCCCTAATAGGAGGCGGATTAATGAATGCCTTCGCAGGAAATGATAAAGAAGCAAATTATAAATTCACAAAGGTAAACGACGCCGATATGGTGCTTCTGGTTCGAAAAATTGATGAACTGCAGAAAAATCTTTTAAATAATTACATAAACTACATCACCCAAAAAGAGCTCCTGCAGCTATCCATGCAAAACCTTGAAAACAGAAGAAAGGTTTATAACGCCATGCAAAACGGCGAAAAGAAAGCTTCAAGAGAAGAACTCATTGTAGCAGATACATACTACAGAAATGCACAAAACACTGTGAAAAAAGCGCAGGCAGAATACAATCTGAGCCGGGTTATTCTTGAAAATATTGCAGGCAAAGAAGCCTTGCGAGAGATAGAAAGCAAGAAATAGCCTGTAAATAAAAATTGACCAAACTGCTGTACTTATTCTGCCATAAATGTTATTGCATTAAACTAAAAACTAATCCTGTTTTTGTGCTTTGATTATCCAGGTTGCAGCATTTTCAGGGTCAATTCCTGCATTCAAATCAGGAAGCACATCTCTGCCTAAAGCATTTCTTAAAAGCGGATATTGGGCAGGGTCAATAGTTTGTCCGCTGACAGGTATCCAGCCTTCGGGATAATTTGAGCCATACCAGGCAACTATAACACCCACAGGCGTTGTATCAATTATCTGCGGCTGTTGGTTCACCTGAATATTTGCAGCCTCACTTGGTTTTGCAGCAGTTATAACCGGTGCCATAACAGCAAGCATAATAGAGACAACGACAAGCGCCATCATAACTTCTAACATAGTAAATGCGTTATTCTTCTTCATAAAAAATCCATAAATTAATTCAGTACAATAAAATATTAGCGCAAAAAATCTTTAAAACAAGTGTTATTTTTTCAGCCCTGAAAATCAGAAGGATAGATGTTTTTAGCACCGTAAGCACGAAGATATTCTAAAATCGCCCCGCCTGTCTCTTCCTTAGGGTCAAAATATTTTGAATTCGGAGCGGTAATTTGTTTGTAAAGCATCCCGCACAGCGGTCCAAATGCATCAGGCACAAGAATCTTTCTGTAAATACCCGAAAGCATCACCTGGATATCAGGAGAATCAGTATCATTAAATTTGGCAAGATAAGGATAGATATCAGTGAGTTCTCCCGGGTTGTTATCAGCCATCCTGTCAATAACAGCAAGCACCTCCAGAATGCCATTTTCATTTGTTGATGTTTTAAGATATTCTTTCAAATAAGGAATAGTCTCCATACCAGATTTTACAAGAGCTTCCACTCTTTTATCGTTATATATGCAATAGTTTCTTGTTTCATCAGCTCTTTTTATACCGGAGCCAAGAGTTTTAATATTTACAGCTATTTGCGGGTTAAAGTTTATGCACATATTAAAATATCCCATACCAAAATATTACGCATACACAAACGGAGGACCATTTTTGATTTCAAGAAGAATGTTATCCGCCATAACTTTTAGCTCCTGTTTGGAGGCGCCTGAATTCAACTTTGTATTAAACTCATTCATCATAGGCTCAATGGCACTTTGTTTTTTGGATTTAAAGTTTCTTATTTCGGTATCTATAAGTCTTTCCTGCAGATTTTTTTCCGTATTTTTGTTTTCCTGAATAACAGCTGCTTCTTTTACACCCTCAATTGCTTTTCTGATTGAATATCCTGCAGCATTTACCGTGGTCAGGGTTAAGAAAAGGTATTTTGCAAAAGGATTTTCAGGATTCATAATCCAGTTATAGATATGTCCTCTCGCTTCATCCAGATAGCAGTAATATTGAATCTGCCCCACTTTACCCCCCAGCGTTTCAGGCGCATCGCCATATATAGATTTTATCCCTGTCATAATATCTAAAGTATTTTGTGCAACGTCTTCCTCATTTAAAAAAGGAATATCTTTCAGTGCATTTTGTACTTCAAAAGAATCTGCTCTTTTTATCTGTAAAAGTTCTTTCAGCCTTGTAAATTCAACATTTGCATCTTCTTTATTATCTGTATTCTTTAATTTTTCAACCAGTTTGCCAATTTGTGCCTCAATTTCATTTGTTCCGTTTTTTACAAACTTTCTTATTTCAGCATCTGCATCCACAAAGTTTTTAAACATTTTTTTACCCATTAAAATTCCTGCAGCAAGAGTTCCGATAGCAATTGCACCAATGAGAAGCGGGGAATTTTTAATGTCTTTTGCTTCATCAGATTTGTTTTGCTCATCAGCAAAGGTTATATTTTTGGAATCATCAGCAATTTGACCACCCTTAAAGAATATGGTACCGGACGCACCTTTGAAAGCATTATTTCCAAAACCAAAGAAATTCAAGAAAGGATTAGGTTTTTGGGCTTCAACAGCACCGGTGCTGGTTAACTCGGCGGCAGATTGGGAAAAATTAGATGACGCAGAATTTTCCGGTATAGAATTTAAAATATTTTTAAAATAATTTGCTTTATCCACAAGTTCTTCATTTATTACATCCAATTTGCCCGCAAAAGTACGGGTTTCAATATCTATAAGTCCTTCCTGCAATTTTTTATTGGCATCAGCTTCCTTTTTCTTCACCCAGATTTCCTGAATGCCATCCACAAGGTTTTTGCCAAGAAGAGTGAGCCCGCTCATTATAAATATCCCAATCATTGCAAGAATAGTCTTTTTGTTCGGGTTTCGAAGCGCCATATAAGCGCCAAATTCATGCTCCTGCTTAATATTCATGTTCATACCGAGATTTGGAAGTCTTTCCTGCCTCAGTACATTTGGATCGTTTAAGGATATGGCAGATTTTTTCATCAATGCAGTAAGCCCCAAAATTCCTCCTGCTGCAATGAGGGAAAAAGCCGCAAGCGGAAAGACACTTCTTAACATTGAAGATTTTTTCTCATTCTTTATTTCTTCTTTTGTAGCAGGCTTATTATATGCACTTTTATTAAAAGTATCAGGTATTACAAGAGAATTGCATATATCATCCATATTTAAAGCAGGGTTTCTATCATCCTTAATAAAATTATTTACAACAACTCCCTCAAGAGTCTTATACATTCTTCTTTGCTGGCTCTGGGTTTCATTCTTATTTTGTCGTACAAGATCAGAAGATTTTAAATATGTATTATTTACGGAAGAAGTTTCTGTTCCGTAGTTTGTTTTGCTGCCCTTGGCGTTTTTTGGGGCTTTGTTATTTCCAAATGCAAAATTACTTTGCTTTTCTGTTATTGTTATTGTCATCTTTTGGTTTTCTTTCCGTTCTTATCAAACTTATTAAAAATTCTTTAATGGAGACAACATCTTTGGCTTTAAAAGCGGCAATTTCAGCACTAACTTTTTCATCTTCCTCAAAGTCATCATCGCTTCTTAAACCAAAAATATTTAAAATTTTATAAACTTTTTTAGTGAACTTTTTAAAAGTTTCTGAAACTTGTTTTTGTATAAAGTTTTTAATTTCCCCAAAAACACTTGCAAGCTTTTCTGCAACAATATAAATTTCTCTTTGAATATTTTGGATAAATTTGTTTATATTATTCACAAAATCCGGAAAATTTTGGATTATAGTCATAATTGGTTTCAAAATACTATTAACAGCAGCATTAAAAACGGCGGCGACAGGCTTTGGAAGAATAGTCTCCATTTTATTTAAAATACTTAAAAGCCTCTCTGCCATATTAGCAAGCATTTGTTTTGAATTTTGAAGAAATTGAGCCTGTCTTTGAAGATTATTTTCAGCCTCAAGTTTTCTTCTGTCATCTGCCTTCATTCTCATCCAGATTGCATAACATTCTGCGTAAGACATTTCATTCTTAGGAGCTGGGTCAGCTTTTTTAGCACTGCCGCCTCCGCCCATACCGCTGCAAACAGGGCATGCCCCCGCAGGAAGCCCATGGGGACAGGTTTGCACAATATTTGGAGATATAGGGGTAATGCTTGCCATTAAAAATCTGCCGTTACTTTCTCTTAATCTTTAAGCAAAAAGCCGCAGCAGATACCAAACATCTTTTAATCTAACTCTTAGAAAATCCGCAAGAGTTAAATATGAAGCATTCCGGCTATACGGCTGCGGCCCAGCTAAGGATTCTCACCTTATTTCCTTGTTTTAGATTTTTATACCACAACTATGGTACACATACAATAAAATTCCTGAAAGATATTTTTTGCGATTGTAAAAAATTAGCCTGTAATACCCGTTTAGGGTAATATATTATTAATATTATTCGGGATAGAATTTGAACAATTTGAATTTTAAATCGTTATAAATTACATAACAAAATCAAACACAGAAAAACAGGAATATTTTAGTTTGCATAAAATATTATATAAATTATTTTCTATAGCTTTATTTGTGATGGTTTCAGCACCTGGCTTTTGCATTGAAGATATAAAAGAAGGAGATATTTTAGGGATAGAAGAGTGCGTTGAAATTGCAGTTAAAAATAACCCCAATATCCAAATTTCAAAAAATAACGTAAAACTTGTTGAAAGCAGGGTAGGACAAGCAAAATCGGATTTCTTTCCAAGTCTCGGCATTAGCGGAGGATACACAGGAAACACAATTGATATAGGACACAATACAAACGGCGGAGATTATTATTACAATGCGGGAGTAAGTCTTCGTCAGCTGATTTTTAACTTTGGCAAAACAAATACAAATATAAAGATGCAAAAGTTTAATAAAATAGCATCAGAATTTGATTTAGACTATGTTACATTGCAAACCGTATACAATGTAAAGAATGCATACTACGGCGTTTTAGCTTCCCGTGCAAAGATAGATATTGCAAAATCAAACCTTGAAATAAATAAAAGACAGTACGCTCAAATTAAAGCGTTTTTTGAAGAAGGAATAAAATCAAGGATAGATTTTGTAAACGCAGAAGTAAATTTAAGCAACTCCAAAATTGAGCTGATAGCAGCAGAAACAGACTATGAAAATAATCTGGTAAAACTAAACAACGCAATGTATGTAGCATACACACCAAATTATTCCATAAAAAACACTGAAACCTTCAATTTAAAAGAAGACTGGGCAGATGTTAAATTTTTAAACATAGGAAATTATAAAAAACTTGAAGCGGAAATAAATGCAAGCAGTGATATAAAAGATGTCGACCCCCTGAATTTAACAACTGCAACTTTGACATCCAAAGTGGAAAAAACAGATATATTGAAAGATTATTCTTTTAAACCACTTGGAATAAGCTTTGAAGAAGCGCTTGATATAGCAAAGGAAAAACGTCCGGATTTTAAGTCTTACATTGCAACAAAAGACGCTATGTCCGAAGCCTTAAAATATGCAAAAAAAGAATATCTTCCGGATTTAAGCGCACAAGCCGGATACACCTGGAGAGAATCAAATGCCCCAATGACAAGCAGTTTTAATTACGGGGCCACAATTGATATAGCATCCCTTAACCCGGTCAAAACAAAATATAAGGTAGATGAAGCAAAAGCACAGCTTGAAATTGCAAAAGAGAATCTTAATTTGATTGAAAAAAATATATTCTTTGAGGTACAGGATGCTTATATAAATATGGTTCAATTTGAAAAACAGGTGCCTCTTTATAAAAACAGGGTTTATCAGGCACTCGAAAATTTTGAGCTTGCTGACGGCAGATATGGTGTGGGATTATCAAACTTTATAGAGCTTCAGGATGCAAGAAGCCAGTATTTAAACGCACAACAGGAATATGTGCAGACTATTTACAACTACAATATTGCAAAAACAAAGCTTGAAATTGCAATGGGGGAAAGATGAAGAAAAAAATAATCATAATAATACTAATATGCCTTGCAGCACTTGCTTTTTTAGGTTTTATTTTTAAAGGAAAAAAAGACAAAACAAGCTACATTACAAAGCCATTAGAAAAAAGGACAATAACACAGATTGTTGAAGCATCTGGCACCATAAACCCTGTACAGACAGTAAGCATAGGCTCCCAGGTGTCAGGACAAATAAGCGCAATATATGTTGATTACAATTCAGAGGTTAAAAAAGGGCAGCTTCTTGCAGAAATCGACACTTCCCTTTTTGAAGCACAAGTAAACCAGGCAAAAGCTACTATAGACAATGCAAGAGCAAATTTAGCCAAAATTCAGGCAACGGCTGCAAACGACAGATTAACCCTGAACAGGTATAAGAACCTCTACAAAAGAGGTTTTATTGCAAAAAGCGAGCTTGACCTTGCAGAAAGCACCTATGCTTCAGATGTTGCACAAATTCGTGCCGCACAGGCACAGATAAACCAGGCACTTGCATCTTATTCAACAGCAGAGTCAAACCTTCGGTATACAAAGATAACATCACCCGTGGACGGAGTTGTAATTTCGCGTGCCGTAGATGTAGGACAAACCGTTGCAGCAAGCTTTCAGACTCCTGAGTTATTTTCCGTGGCGCAGGATTTAACCCAGATGCAAATTGAGGCAAGTGTTTCAGAAGCAGATATAGGGAAAGTTAAAAAGGAACAGGAAGTTGAATACACACTTGACGGCTACCCCGATGAAACATTCAGAGGAAAAGTAAGTCAGGTAAGAATTTCACCTACAACCGTTTCAAATGTTGTAACATACAGTGTGATTATAGATGTAGAAAATGACGATTTAAAACTAATTCCCGGCATGACTGCAAATGTTTCAATAATCACATCCAGAAAAGAAAATATTTTATGCGCACAAAATGCGGCATTAAAATTTACCCCAAACACGGATGGCAAAGGACCAAAATACGAAAAACAGGGAATCTGGATGCTTTCAGACAATACGCCAAAAAGAGTTGAAGTGGAAACCGGTGTGAGCGATGAATCATATACCGAAATTATTTCAGACAAACTAAAGGATGGCGATTTAATCATCACAGAAGCAGAAGAAAAGGGTAAAAATAAGGCAAACAGCAAAAGAAAAATGCCCCCGAGAATGTTTTAAAAAGGATATAAAATGGCATTAATTGATGCAGAAAATATTATTAAGACATATACTACAGGAACAGGCGAAGACTGCACATTTTACGCCCTTAAAGGTGTATCACTAAAGATTGAAAAAGGTGAATTTGCAGCCATTATGGGAGCTTCAGGCTCCGGTAAATCAACCTTTATGAATATTATAGGCTGCCTTGATAAGCCAACATCCGGTAAATATTTTCTTGATGGCGAAAATATTGTAGACACAAGACTTGACAAACTTTCAGAAGTAAGAAATTCAAAGCTCGGGTTTGTTTTTCAGGGCTTTAACCTCATTTCAAGAACGTCCGCCCTTGAAAATGTGGAACTTCCTATGATTTATAAAGGAATTCCACCAAAAGAGCGTCGGGAAAGAGCAATGGAGGCTTTAAAAATTGTCGGTCTCACAGGCAAAGAACAAAATATGCCAAACCAGCTTTCAGGCGGACAGCAGCAAAGGGTGGCAATTGCAAGAGCCATAGTAAATGATGCACCGGTAATTCTGGCAGATGAACCTACAGGAAACCTGGACACTAAAACAAGCTATGAAATTATGGATTTTTTTGTAAATTTAAATGAAAGAATGGGTAAAACCATTGTCCTTGTGACCCATGAAGACGATATAGCAAAATATTGCAAACGGATAATCAGATTTAAAGACGGAAACATTATAGATGACAGCCTAAATCCCCAAAAAACACACTCCGAAGATGCAAAAACCCGGGGAGGTGCATTATGATAGATTTTTCATCCACATTTAAAATGGCGCTTGTATCTTTAAAAGTAAATAAAATGCGCTCAATTTTAACAAGCCTTGGAATAATTATAGGTGTCAGCGCCGTAATAATAATGCTGGCTGTAGGACAGGGTGCAAGCGTCAAAATACAAAAAGATATGGCTTCAATGGGAAGTAATCTTTTAATGGTGTCATCCGCATCTGTTACATCCGGCGGGGTCAGAATGGGACAGGGAACACGCCCGAGCCTCACTTTGAAGGATGCTTATGCTATAAGAAAAAATTGCCCTTCGGTAGGATATGTTGCACCATATTCAAGCGAAGCAAAACAAATAACATACGGCAACCAAAACTGGTCTACAAGCATTGCAGGAACTACTGCGGAATATATGAAAATACGGGACTGGAATATAAATCTCGGACGTAATTTATCAGAAGAAGACATTTTAAATATGTCCAAGGTTGCAATAATAGGAAATACTGTTTCAAATGAACTTTTTGGAGATCTTAACCCTATAGGAAAAACTATAAGGATTGGGGGCGTTCCTTTTAAAGTCATAGGACTTTTGGAGAGCAAAGGGCAAAGCTCTATGGGGCAAGACCAGGATGATTTTGTCATAATACCAATTACCACAGGACAAAAGAAGGTTTTTGGAACAACTTTCCCCGGCACCATAAAAATGATAAATATAAAAGCAAAAAATGCAGATTCAATATATAAAGCCGAGGAAGAAATAACCGAACTTTTAAAAATACGCCACAAAATAGGTAAAAAGCAGGAAGATGATTTTCAGGTAAGAAATTTAACCCAAATGATGGAAACTATGCAAAGCGCCGTTAAAACAATGTCTTTGCTTTTAGGCTCAATTGCAAGCGTTTCACTGCTTGTCGGCGGAATAGGCATTATGAATATCATGCTTGTTTCTGTAACAGAAAGAACCAAAGAAATAGGTATCAGAATGGCTATAGGGGCAAAATCAAACGATATACGGATACAGTTTTTAATTGAAAGCCTCTTATTATCAATCATCGGCGGCATTATAGGGCTTATTACGGGAGTTTTCGGGGCAAAATTAATTGAATTCTTTGGCTCAATGACAGTTTATATAAGCACGTTTTCAATTGTGTTGTCACTCGGGTTTTCGGGAGTTATCGGTGTTGCATTCGGATATTACCCCGCATACAAAGCATCATTGTTAAATCCGATTGATGCATTGAGATATGAGTAGGATAATAATACGTCTATTTGGTTTTCTGTATCTTTTTTCATACCAGCTTGCAACGTTTCATAGAGCTATTAAACTCATCTTTTATTGCTCACGAACTCAACCCTGCCTCAAGCTAAGGAGGCAGGGTCTCAAACACATTTCGCTTTATACATTCACTAAATATCTCTAATTCTCTTATGCTAATGGTATTCAAAAAGACAGAGAAAACTGCATAATTACACATTTAAATGCTGCAATTTTAGCCCTAATATACCATTTATTAACAACAAATAAAATAAAGCCCTGTATAAAGGATTATACAGGACCTTAAGGTCAAAAAGGGTGAAAATTTTATCTAAGCCGACAGGCTTTTGATTATTGTTTCCTTAAACTATCTTTCTAAACAGTCACTCGTGTCTTTTAAATATTTCTCTAAACCTCAGACTGGAACTCCATTATTACAAATCAATTTTAAATTGCAAGCTTTTTCTTTTATTGTCTTTACATATTTTAATATTTTACTAAAACCCTATAATATAAAGCTTTTAAAGGTGCATCATAAAAACGGTTTTCAAAACATATCATCAATACATCTTGTTTAATTAAAATTTCATGCCAGTCAAATAAAATTTTCATAAAAAAACATTTTTACCCACAATTTGCCCATGAAAAAAGGGTCCAGCAACTGAACCCTTCAAAGTATGCTCCAGACCAGACTTGAACTGGTACGAGGTTTGACCCTCATTGGATTTTAAGTCCAACGTGTCTACCGATTCCACCACTGGAGCAGGACACGTCATATATAAATTTTATTATAAAAAGATTGACTGTCTAGTGCTTTTCTTTTAATTCATCCGTATTGCGGATAACAAAACAAACAAGCTGAAATTAGCTGTTTTTTTCAATCAAGTCGTTTATTTCGCCAACCATAACTTCAGGGTCTACACCATGAACTTTTGCGCCGGCTTCTAAGTTTTCAAATCTTGCAGCTGCACAGCCAATACAACCAAGACCATATTTTGCAAAAACTTCCAAGCTTTCAGGATATTGTTGTACAATATCGATAATTCCCATATCTTTAGTTACTTTTCCCATTATTCCTTTGCCTTTTTATTGTCAGTCATTAAATATTATACTATGAAATTTTCAAATAAAACAAATATAAATAAAAACAATGATTATATAGGTCTTAATAACACCTTAAAGGAAATCCGGCGTCTTGAATTTACCTTTGAGGAAATAAACCATACACCGGTCCAAATGGTGCAAAACCATTTTATTGATCTGATTCAAAATTTTTATTTATCATTTTTTCAAAATCAGAAGGTTTAATATCCTTTATAAAGTTTTTAAACTCCATGGCTTCTTCCTCATCTTTTTGTGAATCCACAGAAACAGCTCCGCTTAAAAGTACATTTGATGTAACAAAAATTGAAACTTCAGCCCTGATTGCAATAGCAATAGCATCAGACGGTCGTGCATCAACCTGAATTTCATTGCCTGCATCGTTTTTCAAATACAGCGTTGAAAAATATGTCTGCTCATCCACATCGTTAATCTCAACCCTGCCCAGTTTGTATCCCGTGGCTTCAATTAAATTTATACATAAATCATGTGTCATGGGACGGGATGATGGTATATTTTCAATTTTTCTTATTATAGAGCTTGCTTCCGCTGAACCTATCCAGATAGGAAGAGCCTTCCTGTTTTCTAAATCATTTAAAACAACAATAGGAGAGCCGCTTCTTGTATCGAGGGCAATACCCATAACTCTCATTTCTATCATAAAATACTCCTTTAAATATGAGTATTATTATACTATAAGAATACAAAAAATACCCCGCCTTTCTTTTATATTAAGACGGAGTATTTTTAAATCTTTTCTTTATCAGAGTTTTGGATATTATAAACTATTTTTATAATCTTCAAGTTCCTGAACTTTGTTTAGGTACATTTCGCTAAGTTCGCTTGCACTTATTTCTTTATCTTCAAAGGTAACGGTTTCACCGTTTAGTGCTGCCTGCCACATATTGTAGTATTGAGCTGCTTCCTGTTCAAGAATTTGAATCTTTGCTTTCTGGGTTTCAGTATATTCTTTTGTTCCTGTTGTATCTTCTGTATTTCCCGGCTTTAGTATTTCATTTGACTTATCCATATCGTCAAACAAATTGTCAAGATAATCGCCATCTATGCCGGACTGCTGTGCAATAGTTGAAGAACCATCACCAACTTCAAGTTCCTGAAGTACATCTGCAACTTCAACACCGGTTTGTTCGTAATAATATCTTTCAAAGGCTATCATTTCTTCATCTGATAATCCTTCAAGGGCTGCTTTTAATTCATCGCCTGCTGCCTTTGCTGCCTCTGCTGATTCATTGTTTACCTTATTTGCATCTTTTTTATCGGATTTTGCTATTGCGCTGCCGCCAAAGAATCCTACAACACCGCCGATTACACCGCCGACAACCGTACCTATCGGGAAACCGCCAAAACAAGTACCGATTGCAGCACCACCAGCCAGACCACCAACCGTGGTATTGGTTTTAGTTGCACTGGCATCAGTAGTTACCGTAGCAGCATTTTGTTTTTCATGAACCTTATTGATTAACTTTGCAATTTTATCAAATTTACGTCTTGCACTTTTTGTATCCGCAAGAGCATCAATTTCTTTGCTTTTTTCTTTATCTACCGGCTGCCCTGTAATTGGATCTAAAGTTTCATTTGAATTCAAACCGGATGTAGCACCCCAGGATGAATTAGAACTGTTTGCAGCATCCAACCTGTTTAAAGTATTATTACAGCTGTCAGAAAAAGAGCCTCTCCAGCCGGAATCAACTGTAGAAGTAACGAGGGAATCACCAGTATAATCAAATGTCATACCCAAGGTATCGCTTGTCCAAATACTTCCGCCTTGCGTATCTCTATCCCGGATAATTCTAAATTTTCCGGTTTGATCATCTTGGTAGATACTGTAGCCATATTGGTTTAAGACTTCAGCGCTTGCGGCACATTCATTAGCAATACCGGGCGTGCTGTATAAACCTGCAACATATCCGATTGTCTGTCCTTTAGCATTGCCAATTTCGGCAGCTTTGTTGACATTCCAAGCTGAGTAAGTCATTTTCTCTCCTAGTGTGTGTTTTATATCCTCGTACATTAATAAAGTATTTTTGTTTATAAAAATTGCGTAAAAAGTATATACTTTTTACAAAACCCTTGCGCTACAAGGATTTTAAAAGTTAACATTTTGTAACAATTCATCAAAAAGAGTTTTTGGCAGCATAGCTTTTTTATGGTAACATTAGGCTTATGTTAAAAGGACCATTCTTAAGTAAAGATTTTATAGGCTCTCTGAATAGCTTTGCAGAAGCAAAAACTGTTTTAATTGGAATGCCGTTTGACGGCACCACAACAAACCGTCCGGGAACAAGATTTGCACCGCAGGCTATCAGGCTTGAAAGCATCGGTATTGAAACCTATTCTCCAATTTTTGATAAAGACCTTGAAGACTGCAGGTTTTACGATGCGGGAGACTTAGATTTGCCATTTGGAAATGCACAAAGAGTGCTTAATATTATTAAAGAAAATGCAGTACAAATATACAGTGCAGGCAAAAAAATTCTCGGGGTGGGCGGTGAACACCTTGTAACATTGGCAGAAATTGAAGCAATAAAAGAATTTTACAGTAATATTGTCGTAATTCAGTTTGATGCACATACAGATTTAAGAGATGAATATTTAGGCGAAAAATTAACCCATTCAGGCGTAATGAAACAAATAGCAAACCTTATAGGATTCGAGAATATAGCCCAAATAGGGATAAGGTCGGGCGAAAAAGAAGAATTTGAGCTTATGAAAACCTATTCTACGCTAAAACACAGATATGAAGAGCTTGATAATTTCAGGGATAAAAATATATTCATTACAATCGATTTAGATGTTTTAGACCCGGGTATTATGAGCGGAGTAGGCACACCGGAAGCCGGCGGAATGAGTTATAATGAGCTTTTAGGATGGCTGAAATATTTAAGCATGGATTTCAATATTATCGGCATGGATGTTGTAGAACTTGCCCCGGATATAGATACAACCAAAAATTCAACGGCAGCAGCGTGCAAAATCATAAGAGAATGTTTGATGATGCTATAAGTTTTCATCAAAAGGCTTTCAGGTCTTCTAAAAACATATTTATAAAAACATCAACAGCATCTTTAAATTCTTCCTTGGTACCGGAATTATCAATCACATAATCAGCATGCTCTTTTTTAAAGTCTTCTTTCATCTGGGAATCAATTCTGAGTTTAGCTTCTGCTTTTGAAATGCTATTTCGCGCCATGAGCCTTTTTATCCTTATATTTTCATCAGCACAAATTAAAACGATTTTATCAAAATATTTATCAAAACCAGCCTCAAAAAGAAGTGCGGCAGAAACAAAAACAAAAGGTTTATTTAGGTTTTCTTTAAAAAAATTTTTCATTTCATCTAAAATCAAAGGGTAGATGAAGTCTTCAAGCTCTTTTTTTAATATAGAATTATTAAAAACTATATCGGCAACCTCAATACGATTAACAGTATTAAATTTCTTTAACAAAAATTCCCTCAAGCGGGGTGAATTTTCATATAAAGAATGTGTAACATTATCAAGACACAAAACCTTAAAACCTTTATCTTTAAGGAATTTTTCAAACAAGCTTTTGCCTGATGCGATATTACCTGTTATTGCAATTTTTAGCATAACTTTATTTTACACATAAAACGTAGTATAATCCATATAAGAGATATTTTAAGGGGAGAAATAAAATGACATCAAATCCTATGACAAATGACAGGATTTACGAAGGTATAATTGTTTCAGATAAGCCTATGACTGTTGCAGGAACTGTTAATAAAACTCTGGGACTTCTTGCAATCGTTGTTTTGGTTGCAAGTTATACCTGGCATCTCGCTTATACAGGCATGGCAGATAAGCTCCAGGCTATTATGATGACAGGTATCATAGGAGGACTTATTCTTGCAATAATTGCAGCATTCAAGCCGCAGCATTCAAAACCCTTAAGCATTGGTTATGCAGCATGCGAAGGGCTTGCTCTTGGCGGAATTTCAGCATATTTTAATGCAGCATTTCCCGGAATCGTGGCGCAGGCAATATTAGGAACTTTTGTTGCTATGGCAATCGTCCTTCTTCTTTTTAAAACAAGGGTTATACGCGCTACGGAAGCATTCAGATCTACAATTATTGCAGCAACAATTTCTATTGCCGTATTATACGGTATAAGCCTCATTATGGGTCTCCTTTTCCATAATACAGCACTAAGTGCTATGATAAATTCAAGCGGAACATTGGGACTTGTATTTTCAGGAATTGTTATAATAATTGCCTCTTTGAATTTTGTGCTTGATTTTGATTTTATTGAAAGAGGAGTAGAACAGGGTGCACCGCAATATTTAGAATGGTATGGCGCTTTCAGTCTTCTTGTTACACTAATATGGCTGTATTTGGAAATTTTAAGACTTCTTGCTAAATTGCAAAACAGAAGATAGAAAATAAAAAGTGAAAATCTGGAATATAAAAAATGAAAATAAAGCAGGTGAATCTTCTAAAAAAGAAGACAGCCTGCTTTATACTCTTTTAAAGACAAGAGGCTTGGCTGAAAATGAATTTGAAGAATTTTTAAACCCGCTTGAGACTGAGCTTTCAAGTCCATACATTTTTGCCGATATGAAAAAGGCGGTAGAAAGAATTCAAAAAGCAGTTAAAAATAATGAATTAATCCTGATATGGGGAGATTTTGATGCTGATGGCGTCACATCAACTGCAATTTTATATAAAACCCTGAAATCACTTAATGCAAATTTTGATTACATAATCCCGGACAGGGAAAAAATGGGTCATGGAATAAACAGCAAATTTATTTTGCCATACATTGCAAAGAAAAAACCAAAGGTAATGATAACAGTTGATTGCGGCATTTCAAATGAAAAAGAAATTTCTCTTTTAAAAAGCTTTGGTGTAGATGTCATTTTAACAGACCACCACAAAGCGCCTGAAATTTTGCCTGAAGCATATGCTATTATAAACCCGAAGGCACCAGATTCCCTGAATGAAAAATTAACCGTCCCGGAAATTAAAAAAGTATCAGAGCTTGCAGGCGCAGGAGTAGCGTACAAGCTTGCATCTGCGCTTTTAGAAAACAGCAGCAATGAAAAACTCAAAGAGGAGCTTCTTATCTTATCCTGCGTAGGCACAATTGCAGACGTTGTGCCGCTTTTATATGAAAACAGGGTAATTGCCGCAAAAGGACTGGAGCTCATAAATAAAGGGGTACACAAAGGAATCAGTCTGCTATTTAATTTGAACAACAAAAACCCGGGAGAAATTTCAAGTTACGACGTAGCTTTTATCTTAGCCCCGAGAATAAATGCCGCAGGCAGATTGAAAACTGCAGAACCGGCATTTAAACTTCTTACAGAAGAAGACGAAACAACACTAAAAACAGCTTTAAAAGAACTTGACAACTATAATAAAATCCGCCAGAATCTCTGTGATAAAACTTATGAAGAGGCGCTCAGCCAGATTCAAAACAATAAAAACTTTAAAAAGGAAAAAGCCATAGTTCTTTTTGGAGAAGACTGGCATATTGGCGTAATTGGAATTGTGGCATCAAAACTTGTAGAAAAATTTTACAAGCCCGTATTTTTAATTACAAAAGATGATGATAATATGGCAAGATGCTCTATCAGAGGCATAAAAGAATATAATATCGCAGAAATTCTGGATGAAAATGCGAAACACTTTGAAAACTTTGGCGGACACAGTCTTGCCGGCGGTTTTTCTTTTGATTTAAACAAAATATCATTTGAATATGTTAAAACCGCACTTTTAACAACCCTGGATTCAAAAAAAGAAGTAGAGATAAAGGGTCCGGTTCTTGAAATTGATGCAGAATTAAACCCGGAAGATATTAACGAAGATTTGATAGAAGCCATAAAAAAGCTTGAGCCGACAGGGCAGGATAATCCAAGCCCCGTATTTGCACTTAATGATATCACCCTGGTTTCTAAAAAAACCATGGGGAAAGAAAACAACCATCTTTCTTTCAGGATAAAAAAGAATGAATGCGATTTTAGCTGCATATGGTGGCGTCATACAGAAATTCCTGTTATGGAAGGAGAAACTTTCAGTCTTGCATTTGAACCAAAAATTAATGTTTTTAATAATGAAACTTCAATCAGATTGTATACTGCAGATATAAAATCTGATAAATGTGCAAACAATCAGGATTTTGAACTGAAATTTTATGACCACAGAAAGAAAAAGGGAATATTGCCGCAGATTGAAGAATATATTAAAAGACCAAATGTTAATATAGAAATATTCGCCCAAAAAATCAAAACAAAAACAATATTAAAAGATTATCCCGAAATATCATCTAAAATCTGCACAAAAGAACCGGAAGCGGAAGATTTGATGTTCTTTGATTATCCAAGTTCTTTTGATGAATTCATCGGGCTTTTAAAAGAAAAAAAGACAGGTAAAATTCATCTTATGAATGAAGAATTCGATGAAAATATTGAAACCTATATAAAACAGCTGATTGGAATACTGAAATATGCTTCAAACAACAAGGATGGCAAAATATCTATCTCAGAACTTTCCAAAATGATTGGCACAGGCGAAGATTTTATTCAAAATGCACTTGATATTCTGGAAGAATTGGGTTCTATAGAGATTTTAGACATAGATAAAATAAAATTTATAACCCCGCCAACAGATTATTTTTACAAGCACCCTGCATATGAAACTCTAAAAGCTGAATTTGAGGATGTTTTAAACACTAAAAAATATATCGCCCAAACTTCATTGGACGATATAAAAAATCTTTTGGCTGAATAATTTTTATACACAGCTGCGAAATAAGCCTGTTGCGCTAAATTAAACAGTTATACAAAGAATTACATAATATTGCTGTTTAGCATTTTTTTCATCTTTTCAATATTTTTCATCTTCTTTTGAAGAGAAGAATATTCTTTTTTAAGCTTTGAAAGCTCGGCTTTGTGGTTATTTACTTCAATTTCTTTCTGCTCAACAAGAGTTTTATATGTTGCAAGCTGTTCTCTCACATCAACCTGAGCAGATTCAAGATTATTTACGGCACTTTTAAATTTTTCATTTGAAAGTGTTTCGGAAGTACTTTGCGTATTTACAGCATTAACTTCTGCAGCATCACTTGCAGGTTTAATATTTACCTCCTGAACTGATTTTGTTTCAGATGTAAACACGGCATCGTTTGCATATGAAGCCGCAAACCCAAAAGAAAGAATAGCAGCAAGCACTATGAATTTTCTTATAACAGAATTCTTTAACATATTTTCTCCTCATAAAAATCGTACAATATCAGATAATATTATCGTACATTTTTAGAGGTTTAAATGTCAAATTTTTAATATAAATATGTCGTTTCAAACACCATACGCGATTAAATATCTTCAATCCAAATAGCATTTACAGGGCATACAAGTGCAGCATCAATGCAATCCTGCTCATTTCCTGGCACTTCAGCATCATTAACATGGGCAACCACATCCACAGAAAAGACATCCGAATTTATCGCCTCACATGCTCCACATGCTACACATCCGTCCATTATGCAAACATTCATAAAAATCTCCTAAATATCCTAAAAAGCAATTTTTATGAACACATTTTATTGCGTTTTAAAAAAAAATTAATTACCACAAAAGACAGTCTTTAAAGGCTAAAAGCTTTTTTATATAATAGAAATTCAAAATATTTAAAATTTTATATTTAAAATTTAAACAGCTTGTGTGCAGGTTTTATTTAACATATTTAAAAACCTTTCGCATTGCATAGCAGTATCATACCCCAAAACCGCACCCAAAATAAAATCCTCATAAGGATTTAAATCATTCAATGGTTTAATAAAAGTTTTAATTGCATCTATACATTCCTTTTTGCCAAAAAAGAGGTTTGCCTTTGAATTATCAATATTTTGAACCAGAAATTTCAAACCCCGTTTTTCAAGCTTTCTTATTGCATTATCCAAAAACCCGGTTTCAAAAGTAACAAGAGCAACAGGCTTTGTACCCTTTGAAACTTCATACAAATAGGTATTAAAAACACCCATAGTATCCATTATTCAAAATTCCCCATCTCTCATCCTTACAAAAGATAAGATGGCATTTTAATGCTTTTTGTTCCTAAATAATACCCGAAGCCCCGCTTTAAAATAATTTTTAAATTCCGCAAAGGTTCTAATCTGAAAAAGCATCATAAGAATATAGGGCAATCTTATATAATAGCCCCTTACGGCGTTTTTATGAATCTCAAAAACTCTTTCCTTTGAAAGATGATGAGTATTTACACTTGGATAAAAATATGGCATATCATAGTTTAAATCCCCAAGATTATGCTCTTTCACATAATCATAAAATCTGGAGCCGCAAAGAGCAGTTGCAGTATAGTAGCTTACAAAGTGGGTATTTAATTTTTTTGAAAATTCTATAGTTTCACGTGCTGTCTCTTCGGATTCCCAAGGAAGACCTAAAACATAATAGGCATAAACTTTTATACCCTTTTTCTTAAAGAGTTTTACGGTATTTTTAATATCATCAAGGGTAATTTTTTTGCCCATTTTATCAAGCATATATTGCGAGCCGCTCTCAATTCCTATTGATACAAGCTTGCAGCCTGCCTTTTTCATTAAATCAACCGTGTCGGAATCTGCAGTATCCGCTCTTGAATTTGTAGAAAAAGTAATTTTTAATCCCGAATCTATTATTGCGTTGCAAAGATTGTGCACCCATTCCTTATTTAAATTAAAAATATCAGACCAGAAAATAAAATTTTTAATACCATATTTTTCATAGCACTCTTTTATTTCACCTAAAATATTTTCAGGACTTCTATACCTTACCTTTGCACCTGAAACAGGTGTTGCAAGACAAAAGAAGCAATGAAAGGGGCATCCCCTTGACACTTTTATTACAGCCTGCAATTCACCGGTATCAGGACGTCTGTAGATATTATTATCAATCAAATCACGCGCAGGATATGGAAGTTCATCCAATTTTTCATTAAAAGGACGTCTTTCGTTTTGGATAATATCATTGCCATATCTGTAAGTAATTCCTAAGATTTCAGACAACGGTGCGCCTGAAAGTATTTCTTTTAAGGTAAGCTCCGCCTCGCCCATAATTGCAATATCAAGAGCCGGAAATTCATTAAGCGCTTCTTTTGCCAAAATATTAAAATGCGCTCCTTTTGCAATAGTCATAATCCCCGGAAACTCTTTTTTTACAATCTCTAATGGTGCAAGGTCGGATTTTAGCGTAGGAGTGGCAGCGTTCAACAAGAGATATTTTGGCTGAAATGCTCTAATATCCCTGATTAAATCTTCTATAGTTTCAGAATTTAAGCTATAATCTTTAATTTTAGGTTCATACCCTGCTAAACGCGCCATTGATGCTAAATACATTAAATCGGAAGGCGGGAGCGGCGGAATAACAATCAGGTCATCCGTCGGCTGCTGGCATCTGTCTTCCCTGTTCATCACAGGCGAAGGCGGATAAATTAAAAATATTTTGTCCTTGCAAAACACCTTCCCCAAGGTTTCCGGCTGTTTTTTTTGTTCATTATTATTTTCCATTTATATATTTCCTCACTCTGAATTTTAATGTTTTGCGTATAGTCTGATTTAAAATACACTTTGGTATAAACCTTGAAAATGATGCTGCCAAAGCGTCTTTGCCGACCAAATAAGAATGTTTCGGAAATTTAGATGTGGCGGCTTTTAATATAACCCTTGCAACATTTTCCGGTTCGACGCCTCTGTGTGCATTGTTTTTGGCATTTTCCAAAAGAAATTCGCCCGTTTCTTTATATTCCCCATCGAAATTTTTGAAATTTTCCTTGTTTAAATCAATACAATACTGCCAGAATTTTGTTTTGACAACTCCGGGCTTGATTGATACAGTTCTTATTCCTGTTTCAATTTCAAAAGAATTCAGTAAAATATCTGCAGCAGACTTTGAAAGACAATATGGCGAAATAAAGGGAAATATACCAAATGCTGCCATTGATGAAACATTTATAACCCTTGAATCTTGTTTTAAATTCGGAAAGATAAATTTTAAAAGCCTGGAAAGTCCTAAAACGCAAACATCTAACTGTCGTTTTAAATCATCCTCGGAAAGCTTTATAACAGGAGAAGCGATTGCAACCCCCGCAAAATTCACAACTATATCAAATTTTATGCCCTTAAACTCGCTAAAAAGTTCGTCAAATGAAGCTTTATCGCATATATCCAGAAAAAGAGGGGTTAATTTTCCTCCGGCTTCTATTTCAACTTTCGGAAATTCTTTTCTATATGTCGCCCAAACATTACAAAAAGGCAGAAGCATAGATATAAGACTTCTTGCAATGTCAGAATTTGCCGCAACTATTAATACGTTTTTCATAATACAAATTTAACAATTTTTCCCTATTTTGTCCTATTTTTAACAATTTGACACACAAACTGCTTCTATGGTAAACATAAAGTATGGAAGAGAACTTAGACATAATTACCATTGGGGAGAGTTTAATAGAATTATCTGCATCCGGCTCACTAAAAACAAGCGGATGTTTTGACAAATATTATGGCGGAGATACCCTGGTAACTGCGGTTGCAGCGTTAAGAAGCGGTTCAAAGGTAGGATATATAACAAAGGTCGGAAATGACAGCTTTGGAGAATACCTGCTTGATGCCTGGCAGTCTGAGGGGCTTGATGCAAGCAGGGTGAAACTTTCCACAGAGCAAAACGGTGTATATTTTGTCGGAAGCCATAATGGCACAAGAGAATATCAGTACTACAGAAAAAAAACAGCCGCAAGTACATTATGCATTGATGATATAGACTTTGATTATATAAAAAGAGCAAAACTTATTTATGCGACAGGATTCGCCCAAAGTCTTTCCCTGAGCGCAAGAGAGGCAATAAATGAAGTTTTCAGATTTGCAAAAGAAAATGACATTATGACAGCCTATGATCCAAATTGCCAAAAATCTTGCACAAACAGCGACGAAGCTCTTGAAAATTTCAATATGATAAGAGAATACACAGATATATTATTCGTTGAAGCTGGTGATGGCTTATGTCTTTTTGATACAGCAAGTGCAAACATGTTAATTACAAAGCTTTCAGACCTTGCTATAAAATCCGTTATTGTAAAAGACAAGGAAAACGGAGTGTTTGTCTATGAAAATAACGACACAATAAACATACCTCCGCTTGAATATAATATGATAGATGCTACAGGTGCTTCAAATGCTTTTAACGGAGCATATCTCAGCAGAATATTAAATGGCGATTCCGCGCGTAATGCGGCACAATATGCAGATGCGCTGTGTTTGCTGCAGATGCAAAATATCGGGGCAATTAAATCAATCCCCGCAAAAGATAGAGTAGAAGAGTATTGCGAGAAAATTTATGGGTAAAAGAGTATTAATTTCAGGTTACATAGGCTTTCAAAACTTTGGTGACGATGCAATTTTGGGACTTCTTGTAAGATATTTAAGAAAATCAAACTGTGCTATAACCGCACTGTCATCTGACCCCGAAAGTACGGAAAAAATGTTCAAAATAAAAGCATTAAACTATATGAATTTCTTTCATATTCTCTGGGGTGTATTTGACACAAATGTTCTGATAAGCGGCGGTGGAAGCCTTATACAAAACGGCACAAGCTCACTCAGCCTTTTGTATTATCTTGCAATTATTTTTCTTGCAAAACTTTTCGGAAAAAAAGTAATCATATTTGCCCAGGGCATAGGTCCGATTTATGGCAAAGGATACCAGTGGCTATCAAAAAAGATTCTTAAAATGTGTGACCTTATTTTGGTAAGAGATGTATTTTCGCAAAGAATTCTAAAAAAATGGGGAATACATTCAAGATACGTCCCAGATCCTGTTTGGGATATTAAATGCCCGCCGCTTGAACCTATGGGCTATGTCGGCGTACAACTTAGAAACTACAGATTCCTGCATCCGACTCTTTTAAAGGAGCTTGCAAAATACATTGGTGTATACTTTGGAGACAGAAAAATCAAAATTTTCTCATTCCAGGCTTCCCAGGATTCGGAACTTGCATATAAGTTTGAATACTGGCTAAAGGCACAATGTTCCGATATTTCTACAGAAGTTGTAATCCCGACTTCACACAATCAGCTTCTGGAAGAATTTTCACATCTTGAATATCTATTTGCAATGAGATACCATGCAGTTTTAATTGCACTTAAGATGGGAATAAAAGTTCTTCCTATTTCATACGATGTAAAGGTTCAAAACCTTGCATCAGAATTCAATATTCCATATATTGAAGCATGTGAAGAATCTGATTATTATTCATACATCAGAGATTTAAAAAATTATACGGAAGATGAATATTTTGAAAGCAGAAGAAATGAAACTTTCGACTGGGAAGTATTAAACCGTTTTGTTAAATAAACCGGACACCTCAAAAAAGGAAGGCTAAAAATGATTATTCCAAGCATTGACCTTATGGATGGAAAAGCTGTCCAGCTAAGGCAAGGTAAAGAAAAAGTACTTGAAAAAGAAAATGTTATAGAACTAGCAAAATATTATGCAAGATTTGGCGAAATTGCCGTAATAGACCTTGATGCAGCAATGAATACCGGCAAAGACAACGAAGAACTTATCCGGCAGATATGTAAAATTGCAGAATGCAGAGTAGGCGGAGGTATTAGAACCGTTGAAAAAGCTAAAAGAATGATTGCATATGGCGCAAAAAAAATAATCATAGGAACTGCAGCCAATGAAAATTTCTTAGCAAAACTCCCCAAAGACAGAGTAATTGTTGCAATTGATTCAAGAAACGGAAAAATTACTGTTGACGGGTGGCAGACAGACACAGAAGTATCCACGCAAACCCACGTGCAAAGATTTGGTGACTTTTGTTCTGGTTTTTTGTATACAATAGTTGAAAAAGAAGGAATGCTGCAGGGTACAAACCTCGATGCCTTCCGCGAAATAAGAAAGATTACAAACAAACCGATAGTTGCAGCAGGCGGCATTGCAAGCATCGAGGAAATTCAGGAACTTTCCAAAATGGACATTTCGTGTCAACTCGGGATGTCAATTTATACCGGCAAAATAAACCTGGAAGATGCATTTTGCGCCTGTCTTGACTTTAAAAAATCAAAAGACGGCTTAATTCCAACTATTGTGCAGGATAAAAATACAAAACAGGTTTTAATGCTTGCATATTCAAATAAGGAATCTGTATTAAAGTCCCTCACAACAGGAAAAGCCACATACTACAGCAGGTCAAGAAAAGAACTCTGGACAAAAGGTGAAACCTCCGGAAATACACAGGAACTTGTAAGTGCAAAATTTGATTGCGACAAAGATACAATTTTATACAAGGTCGTTCAAAACGGCAATGCTTGTCATTTGGGCACATACAGCTGTTTTGAAGACAAAGATTTTTCTCTTTACGAACTATACAAACTCATAGTTGAAAGAAAACAAAAATTACCTGAAAATTCATATACTACAAAGCTTTTCAAAGATGAATTTTACCTAAAAAGAAAAGTTATGGAAGAAGCTTTTGAAACAGTAAATTTTGAAATGGGCGACGGACTTGGCTGGGAAGCAGCAGATTTAATATATCACCTGCTTGTATTTATGGCTATGCATGATATTGCGCCAAATGACATTATCAACAACCTTGCTTCCCGCGCAAAATAGCATTTTTACAAAATATTTTACGCAAAACGGGCTTCTTATCTTTTGAACAAACGGATTAAAACCATGAAAATATACACTAAAAATGATCTTAAAAATGAAGAATTTTTGAAAAGCTTCTATTCAGAGATAGAATTTGAAGCCCTAAATGATGTTGCAAAAATCATTGAAGATATCAAACTGCGCAAAGATTCTGCATTGATTGAATACTGTAAACGCTTTAATGACGGAGATTTTCAAAACTCTGATGATTTTTTAGTTTCAGAAAATGAAATTGAAGAAGCGTACAAAAAAACAGACAAAAAAACCATTGAAACCATTAAAATTGCACAAAAAAATGTGTTTGAATTTGCAAAGAAACAGTTTGATTGCATAAAAGAGCTTGAAATAAAGATGGGGGACTCAATTCTCGGACATAAAATTGTTCCGATTAATTCCGTTCTCTGTTACGTTCCCGGCGGAAATTATCCGCTTCCAAGCTCCTGCATAATGACTGTAACACCGGCAAAAGTGGCAGGCGTTAAAAATATTTACCTTACATCCCCCAGAATAAAGCCGCAAACCATAGTTGCAGCGCATATTTCAGGTGCAGACAGGATTTACAAACTCGGCGGAGCACAGGCAGTATCTGCTTTTGCATATGGTACTGAAAGCATTAATCCGGTGGATAAAATAGCAGGTCCCGGAAACAAATATGTAACCTTTGCAAAAAAATATGTTTACGGAAAATGCGACATAGATTTTCTTGCAGGACCATCCGAGGTTTTAATTGTAGCCGATGATACAGCAAATCCAAAACTTATAAGCGCAGACATGCTGGCGCAGGCAGAGCACGATAAAGATGCAAGGGCGTATTTAATTACAACAAGCAAAAAACTTGCGGAAGATGTGGAAAAAAGTGCAAGAGCCCAGCTTTCAAACCTTGAAACAAAGGAAATAGCTGAAATTGCATTTGAAAAATCAGTCTGTGTAGTTGTTGAGCACATCAGCGAAGCGGTAGAAATAGCAAATTTAAGGGCGCCCGAACATCTTGAGTTGATGTTTAAAGGGGCAGAAGACAAAGCTTTTGAGTTTAAAAATTACGGTTCACTGTTTATAGGTCAAAACTGCGCAGAGGTGTTCGGGGATTACTGTTCTGGCACAAACCATGTCTTACCCACAAATAAAGCTTCAAGATACACGGGCGGTTTGAGCGTTTTTGATTTTATTAAAATTTTAACTTATCAAAATATTGATAAAAAAACAGCTAAAACTCTTGCAGAAACTGCATCAAACCTTGCAGAAGCCGAAGGACTTTTTGCACATAAACTTGCTTCAGATCTTAGAAAATAATTACACATCAAAATATGCGCCATATGCAGCATCTAAAAACTTCATAGATTTTAAGGAAAAACAATGAAAATCAGAATACAATTTTTAGACAAAGAAAAACAATATAAGCTTTTCGGACTTTTAGTCAAAATCGCATTTCATATTAAAAAATATTTTTACGACTGCAAAGTAATAAATTATCCAAAAAACCTGAATGGCTGTCTTTTTGCACTTTGGCATTCAAGACAGTGCGGAGTATATGGCATTCCCGAAAGAGAAAAACTTCACTGCCTGATTAGCCGCTCCAGAGATGGCGAAATTATTGCGGCTGCTGCCGAATCACTTGGTATAAAAACAGTAAGAGGTTCCCAAAAAAAAGGCGGTACGCAGGCTTCGCTTGAAATTTTGGATGTTTTAAAAGAAGGAAATAATGTTGCCATAACTATAGATGGTCCCAAGGGTCCAAAAGAGGTTGTAAAAAAAGGAATAGTAGAAATTGCAAAACTTTCCGGCGTGCCTATTGTTCCTTTTGCATGGTACAGCCCTTCTAAAGGTTTTATAAAATTAAAAACCTGGGATGATTTTTGTTTTCCTCTTTTTTGCAAAAAACTTTGTCTTCTTTGCGGAGAACCAATCTATGTAGATAAAGACGCAGACGACAATGCCATTGAAAAAATACGAAAACAGGTTGAAGATGATTTAATAATGCTGCAAAATGAGGTTAGCAAAAATTTCTTTGAATATTATAAAAACGGTAAAAATACTCCGTAATAAGTACTTTTGCTAAAAACCCCAAACCCGCATAAAACCAGCCGCAATATTGGCAAAATTTTTTATTCATCAGTTTTTTAAAAACAAATGAGAGTAACCGATGCAAATAAATTCATACAATATAGTAAAATATACCCCAAAAAATCCCTATATATTAAAGGGCAGCCCTTATTCGGGGGGGGGGGGGACAGCAAATCCCAACTTTCATAACGCAATAAACTATGCAGCAAATAATGCGGTACTAAGTCCAGATGCGCCTGTAATTTTTCCAAATAACGAAAATCTGCAGGCACATTTTTTGCCTTTAAATTTTACAAGCTCAAAAAGGGTGGCAAGAAAGGATGTGCCGATTGTAAGATTTGATGAAAGCATCAGATGTCCGTGCTGCGGTGAGAGAATGGCAACATTTGACAAAACCAAAGCTAAAAAATTGGCCATAAAAATTTCAATGAAAAGCGGTCAGGATTTAACAAATATTCTAAAAGAAAATATATGTGAATTTCAACCAAATAAAAGAGCATTGGTAAGAGAAATTGCAAGACTAGCCTCCAAACATCCGGATAAAAGGTTTTCAGACCTTCTTGAGCTGCTATCAGAAAAATACATAAACACCCTTAGAATGAAACAGATAATGGTTACAATGGAGCTGGCAAATGAGCTGCCACACTTAAGACCAAGAAAAACTGCAAAAATCAAAGAATGGCAGGCAGAGCAAATCCAAAGAATATTGGATGCAAACACAGAAGGGGAATTTAAAAATAAATACCTTATTACATCCTTTATAGAAACTGCGCACATAAACAACATAAGAATAGATGAAGAAAAAATCCGAAGCTACTTTGGCAAACTGCCAAACTCTAAGAATTCAGCAGAAGCATATGTCGTAAAATACAAAAGAAGAGCCTCAAAGGAAGCTGTGTACAAAATCATCAAAAATACAGAGCCCACAATTGAGCACATAATACCATTTTCAGAAAGCGGAGACAATAAAGCGCGCAATCTTCTTGTAATGTGTTCTGATTGTAATACCATACGCGGAGATATTTCATATGATGACTTTATACAAGCGCACCCCGAAATGCTTCAAAACATAAAAAAATATTTTGCAGACATAAAAAGAGTGCTCCGCGACAAGAAAAATGAACTTACACCTGAACAAAAAGAAATGTATGCAAACTATATCAACGATGTAAAGACAACATTGGAAAGATATTCGCCGGATAATTTTTGTTTTGAATAAAAAATATAAAAAACTTAGGTATCCAGTTTTTTTACAAACTCCGGAATTTTATATGCCTCAATAGTCCCCGGAATTACTTCCCAGCCATTTAGTGCTGCTTCAAGCTCCTCTTTTAAATCGCAAAGAAGCCCGGGTATTATTATTCTCTTATTTTTTACCTTATTTAAAACACTATTTGCACTAACCACTTTTGATGCAATCTCTGCTGTAATTTTCTGTGCAGACCAAGCCGTTAAAACGCTCATCCCCTCAGACGGTGTTATTACAAGAAATGAACCTTTTGAGAGATTTGAAATTTCATTTGCAACAGCAAAATAGCTGAGTGCAAAATTTGTCGTCAAAAACACATGGGCATCTTCGCCGGGATTATTAAACTCATACACCTTAGATTCAACCTGCAAAGGCATTTCAGGGTCTGTAAAAATATTCTGTCTTAAAATATAAAGCGTAGTAAAAAGAGCTTCATCAAAGGTATCAAAAAGAAGCAGGGATGCATACTTACATATATAAGCACTTGCCTTTGCACAGAGAATTTCAGGGTTCTTGTCTTTCAGGCGTATATAAACAGGTGCAGAAAACGCCTCATCGCGCTCAACAATTGCTTTTTGCCTGTTTAATACAAGAGAGTTAATCGCTTCTGAAAAATTACTGTCAGAAATTTCTTTGAGCTCATCTAAGGCTTCCGGCGCAATATAATTCAAACCTGCGGCTTCAATTTTTCTTTTAGCATCTTCACTGTAATTCTTTAGTAAAACCCCCTCAATAGTAAATTCTTCACCGATATTTTCAATCTTAAATGACGAAAGCCTTGATATAAGATTGTCAAAATCAGAAGACGAAGGGTCAATAACAACGAGCAGCGGAGGAGGGTTTATAAACCTTTTTTCATGGCGAAACATTACTTTTTCGCCGCCAACGGTTAAATTCCTGAAGCTGCCTTTAATTTCGACCGTTTTTTGCTGCACTTTTTTTGAATGCGAAAGTTTTTGCACAAGCTCCTCGGGAGCGTAGGGACAGGAATTAATATCAGCTTCGCCCTTTGAAAGCTTCACGGAAAACATCATGCAACCCGTACAGCCGCATTTTTTACAATTAGCATTTTCTGTCTTTTTTGCAGCGGGCAGTGTTTTAAAAATATCCATTGTTCCAAGACTAGACACAGTATGCACTCCCGCTGTTTTGCCCTGAGTCTGCAGATTCGTTTGAAGCCCCAAAAGCCTTTTTATCGAACAAGGAAAGCATTGCCTCAATAGTTTTTGGATTTTGGCAAACGATAATATTTGCACCTGCACACATAAGCGCAGTTGATGTAGCAATCTCAACAGTTGCAGAGCGTGTTTTCAGACTACCTCTGGTATCTTTAAAATCATCGCTTTTTGATTCTTTCGATTTAAAACTTTCCTCTCCGGAAAAGACTATAATGGGCGGATTTAAAACCTCATCCCCCTCGTTTCTTGCAATAACAAGCCGCTCAATTATACTATAACCATAATCAAGCCCCATTCCGACACAACCGGTATCAGTATCCATTATTATATTTTCAGAAGGAAAACCTAAATCACCGCATAAAATATTTAATTCCTTTGTAAGGTTAATATCAATGGGAGCTCTTAAAACAAGCCTGATATCATCTTTTAAGGGGGATTCTAAAATACTTTTAACAATAGGTTCATAGTTTAAATCCTGTGCAAAAGCGATAATACAAGGTTTATCGACTTTTTTTATAATCTTTGGCAAAAACCCGGCATCAAAATTCTTTTGTCCCGAACCTCTTATAATCAAAGGCAATTCAGCTTTCTTTTGAATATTACAAAAAAGTTTCAGGCAATCCTCAATTTTTAAAAAATCATCATCAATATTAAAATATACTGAAATGTAAGCAGCACCGATGTTTTTAGCTTTTTTCTGGGCGGCATCAAACCAAAGAAGGGGATTTTTAACAACGTCCTCTCCCCAATATTCAAGCAGAGGTTTGGGAAAATTCTCCCTGATATTCACAAGAATTTCAAGAGCAAATTCCGGCTCGAAGGACTTCATATTCTACGCACCCGCCTCAGAAACATTATTTCTTTGCGCCTTTATCTTATCCATAATTTCAATAAATTCAGTGTCATCGAGAGTTTCACGCTCAAGAAGTTCTTTTGCAATTTTTCTTAACATATCTTCATTTTCAAGAAGAAGCTTGCGGGCAACAGCATACCTTTCATCCACAATTTTTTTCACTTCCTTATCAATTTCTGCTGCAATTTCATCAGAGAAATCCTGTGTGTGCCCAAAATCACGCCCCATAAAAACATGTTCCTGGCTTTTCCCGTACTGCAGATTTCCCATTTTTTCGCTCATACCGTAAACAGTAACCATTTTCCTTGCAATGGCTGTTACCTTTTCAAGGTCATTGGAAGCACCTGTGGTAATGTTTTCGGGACCATATATAATTTCCTCAGCTACTCTGCCGCCAAGCGTCATTGTAATTCTGTCCAAAAGCTGGTTCTTTTTAAGCGTCAAATGGTCTTTTTCGGGCAGCACAGTTGTTATCCCAAGCGCCATTCCTCTTGGGATAATTGAAACCTTATGAAGCGGATCACAATTATCTAAAAGAAGCGCCAACAGAGCGTGTCCAACCTCATGATGCGCGGTGTTTTCTTTTTCCTCATCTGAAATTATTCTGGATTTTTTCTCAGGACCAGCCATAACCTTATCTATAGCTTCATCCATATGCTCCATCGTGATTTCAGAATTATTATGCCTTGCGCTCAAAAGTGCCGCTTCATTAAGCAAATTCTGCAAATCCGCTCCGGTAAATCCCGGAGTTCTTTTGGCAAGCACCTTTAAATCCACATCCTTTGCAAGAGGTTTATTTTTGGCATGGACATTTAAAATCTGCTCACGACCAAGAATATCGGGTCTGTTTATTATAATTTGTCTGTCAAAACGACCGGGTCTTAACAACGCATTATCAAGAATATCAGGTCTGTTTGTTGCTGCAAGCACAATGATATTGGTATTTTCATCAAAACCATCCATCTCAACCAAAAGCTGGTTCAGGGTTTGCTCTCTTTCATCGTGCCCGCCGCCCATACCGGCGCCTCTCTGACGACCAACAGCATCAATTTCATCAATAAAAATTATACAAGGCTGGTGTTTTTTTGCCTGTTCAAAAAGGTCGCGAACACGGCTTGCGCCAACACCTACAAACATTTCAACAAAGTCAGAGCCGGATATAGAGAAGAAAGGCACACCAGCTTCACCTGCAACAGCCTTTGCCATAAGGGTTTTACCGGTTCCGGGCACACCGACCAACAACACGCCTTTTGGTATTTTTGCACCCAATTTGGTATATTTTTCGGCATTTTTCAGAAAATCAACAATCTCTTCTAATTCCTGTTTTTCTTCATCAATCCCGGCAACGTCCTTAAATGTTACTTTTACCTTATTTTCCTGCATCATTTTAGCTCTGGATTTGCCAAAATTCATTGCGGCAGAACCGCCTTGCTGAATTCCTCTTAAAATTAAAATGATTAAACCTATGAAGAAAATTGGAATCAAAATTGACCCCAAAGTGCCAAGCATAGAGCCATCCTGGGGCTTTTTCAAAACCACTTCAACACCATTTTCCTCAAGCAAAGGGTAGAGCCCGGGGTCATTTTCGGGAACTCTTACTTTATATTGCAGAGTTGCAACCTCTTGTCCTGCCGGCATTACAAACTGCTGGGCAAAGCTTTGGGCAGGAGTGCCTGTATTATTCTCAACAGTATTAGTTTCAGTTTTTTTATCAGCCTCTGGTATAGCAATAACGAGGTCTTTAGAAATTATAACAGACTTAATCTCTTTATTTTTAACTTTTTCAATGAACTGGGTATAGGAAATCTCACTGGTAGAAGTCACAGGACCCGCAAAAACCATGGCAAGCACAATGAGTGCTATAATCCCTACTATTATATAAACCCCTAAAGACTGATTATTCTTCATTTTTTATCCTTTTTAAAAATTTTAAAATATGCCTGTTGCCATTATATCAAAAGAATAATAAAATGTTAATGAGTAATACACTTGATAAAGAAGAAAAGCAAATGGCACTCGTATACTTGTCTCTAGGCTCAAATAAAGGTGACAGACTGTCTCAAATCCAGCAGGCAGTGAATTTCTTGACATCTGATAATTCTATAAAGCTTGCAGCCAGCTCTGCCTTTTATGAAACCGAGCCCTGGGGATTTAAAAAACAACCCTGGTTTGTAAACGCTGCAATAGCAATACATACTGAACTTCAACCGGTTGAATTGCTGAGAATCTGCCAGAGTATTGAAGCAAAGCTTGGCAGAAACCGCGAAGCAGAGCAAAAATGGGGCGAGCGGGCAATCGATATAGATATATTATTTTATGACAATCTAATTTTAAAAAACGAAATTCTTGAAATACCCCATAAATACGTACACCAAAGGGCTTTTGCACTTGTACCACTGCTTGAAATCAGCCCAAATTTTATGCATCCGGTGTTGAACAAAAGCATTTTAGAACTCCATGAAGCCCTGGAAGACCCTGAAGACGTGTTTTTATACGGAACAATTCCAACCGATGAAGCCTATGAAGCAAATTAAAATCGGAATCGTAGGAACGGGACCAAGCGGCGTCTACTGTGCATTACAACTGATTGAAGAATTTTCAAAAATTGCCTTTAAGACTTATTCTATAACTCTTTTCGACCCATTGCCAACATTATCAACTATTCTTCCTACCGGAAATGGCAGATGTAACCTGACTTTTGACGAATCAGATTTCAAAAAATTTGCAGAGAATTATCCGAGAGGTGAAAAGTTTCTCTATTCAATATTTTCAAGGTATTTAACGAATGAAACCCTTGAATACTTTGAAAAAATAGGAATTAAAACCTATAAACAGCCTGATAACAGGATATTCCCGATTTCAAACAGCGCCAAAACCGTTCGTACACAAATGATTTCAGCGCTAAAAAGCGGAATAAGTGTAAAAATTTGTCAAAAAATGATTAAAATAATTGAAGAAGTTGATGAATTCAACATTATAGTACTAGCCACAGGCTCAAAGGACCGCCACTCTTTAGCTACACAGTACGGGCACAAAATAATTCCTTTCAAACCGGCACTTTGCGGGCTAAAGGTAAAAGACAAAGAGGCTGATTTTCCCACAGGAGTTAGCATCCACACTAAAAATGGCGGTCTAATCTTTACACACCAGGGGGTTTCAGGTCCGGAGATTTTCAGAATTTCATCAATTAACGCAAATAAACCGTATCCCTATGAAATAAAAATCCCGATACTGAATCAGGATAAGGTTTTTGAGGCAATCAACAAAAATCCTAAAAAATCTTTTGGTAATACAATTTCAGATTTTTTGCCCAAATCTCTTGTGAGATATTTGTTTAAAAAATACAATATTGATTTTGAAAAACAGGCAGCACACGCAAAGAAAAGCGAAGTTGAAACATTGCTAAATCTGACATTTACGGTAACAGAACCCGATGGCAAAGGTGAAATAGTCCACGCTGGCGGAGTTTCGCTAAAAGAAATAGATAAAAACTGTCATTCAAAAATTAACCCGAAACTCTGGATAATTGGCGAAGCTCTTGATATAGACGGATTTTGCGGTGGTTTTAACCTGCAAAACTGCTGGAGCACCGCAGCTATTGCAGCCATGGATATTGTAAAACGCACAGCGGAGAATAATTAACCGTATCAAATCAGCTCAAAACCATCCCAGCATAAGGGATACACCACCCCAGCCAATGGTATGTTTCCATATACAGCAACATTGATAAATAAGAACAGATGTTACTTCAGAGAAAACCTTGCGCCCTGGCGGGTATCCCGCTCCCAGAGAATACGGTCAATTTTATTCATAGTCTCAAACTTATTCCTTGCCCAAAGCGGTGCTATAAGAGAAGTTGAAAGCCCGCTGCCACCCACTCTGTGAATTGTAGTATCGGGAGGCATAATCTCAATAACATCCGCAACAAGATTGCAGTATTCATCTTCAGTGAGAAGTTTTACAGGGTTTGCAGCATGTATTCGTGCAAGCGGAGTGTTTTCAAGAACAGTAAGCGCATGGATTTTAATACCGTCAACACCCAGCTTTGAAAGATACCTTGCCGTAAAAAGCATATCCTGCGGGGTTTCCCCGGGAAGCCCCAGAATAATATGAACACAAACCCTGATACTTTTTTCTTTTGCCAAGATATAAGCATTTTCAAAGGTTTTCAGGTCATGACCTCTGTTTATAAGTTTCAAAGTCTTATCATGAGCGCTTTGGAGACCCAGTTCAAGCCAGGGATTTTTATAGCTTTTAATTAAATCAAGCTTTTCTTCATCCACACAATCCGGGCGCGTTCCAATGGATATCCCCACAACCCGGTCATCAGAAAATGCATTATCGTAGACTTCCTTTAATTTTTCAACAGGCGCATAAGTGTTTGAAAAGGCTTGAAAATAGGCAAGAAAAAGCTCCGCCTTAAATCTCCTTGGCAGATTTTCAATTGCGGTTTGCACCTGCTCTTTAATAGAAAGTTTCGAAGAGTGCGCCATGGAAAAACTACCGGAATCATCGCAAAATATACATCCGCCGGATGATATCGTACCGTCTCTGTTTGGACAGGAGAAACTCGCATCCAGAGTGATTTTATACACCTTTTTTCCATGCTTTCTGTAAAGATAATCATTAAACGTAAAATAGCGTTTTTTGGAAAACCTTTCAAAGCCTAAGGAGCCGGAAGGAGAATTTAAATCTGTAGATTCAGCCTTACTATCAGGCAAATTTGACATTATTCCTGAACTTCATCATCCTGCTGGGGCGGATAGATATAATGCTCACCGCATTTTGGACAAACAACTTCCTGCTGCTTGTTATCAGAAAGCACAACAACCTCAAACAGTTCTCTGCAGCTGGAATTTTGACATCTGATAGCCCAGGTGGGTCTTACAATTCTTGCCATTATTAAATCCTCACAAAATAAATCTCATTTTAAGAATATTCTATAATATATGAAATAAAATGGCAATAAAAGTTATGATATAATAAGAAAAGTTTAAGATATGATTTTTAGGAAAAAAGTATGAAAATTTTAATCGCAAATGATGACGGCATAACAGCTTTGGGCATAAAAGCTTTAATGACAGCACTAAGCAAGGAGCATGACGTATATGTTGTAGCTCCGGACAGGGAAAGAAGCGCTGCAGGACACTCTTTGACCCTTCATACCCCGATAAGAGTAGAAGAATTGGAATCAAAATTCGGCGCAAAAAGAGTATGGGTAACATCAGGCACCCCCGGAGACTGTGTAAAGCTTGGCATAATAGAGCTTTTAGGCGAAGAAAACAGACCAGATCTGGTTATTTCAGGCATAAATCACGGTCCAAACCTGGGTACCGATATTCTATATTCAGGCACTGTAAGCTGTGCTATGGAGGGCGCAATGCTTGATTGCCCAAGCATTGCGGTGAGCTTGGCAAGTATGAGCTGCGACCCCGTATATTTTGATGTTACGGCAGATTTTATATTAAAATTCCTCCCCAGAATTGAAAAGATTAAATTCCCGGAAAAAACCATTTTGAATATCAATACGCCTGCCCTTGAAGAGGCAGACATTGCAGGGGTTGAAATTACAAAGCTTGGTTCAAAAATGTTTACGGATGAATATGAAAAAAGAGTAGACCCCAGAGGTAAGGTATATTACTGGATGGCAGGTGAACTCACCACAAAACACGAAGAAGACGGCACAGACATAAGCGCAGTACGTGCAAACAGGATTTCAATCACTCCCATAACATTTGAAATGACACATAAAGCCATTATGGCAGAGCTTGAGAGAGAATTTTGCAAAGACGGAATCTGTGATTGGTATGGCTACGGGGCAAATCAGAAAGACTAGACTTGCCATAAAATTTGCGGCATTTTAAAACCCGGCAAAGACTTGAAAAAATTAAATAATGAATTAAAATAAAAATAGACGGGACAGCAGCGCTAACTGCCATATCCCGGTTTAGAGGTCAAGAGTGACACTTAGCATTTATGTTGGGTGTCACTTTTAATTATGTATAAAATTAAAAAGATCAATAATAAATCCAAATTAAAGTTATCCATATTTCCACCTCCTTTCTGCATAAACTGCCGACCGAGGTCAGAGTATTTGTTGTTGCCGGAGTTTACAAGAAAACCGGGGTGTCCCGTCTGTTTTTATTTCAATTTGCAAAATATAATTCAATGCGCATAAGCCTATTATACATTCAATATTTTTGTTATACAATTTGTTTATTGAAGGATGTTTTGAGGTTTTTTATGAAAAAAGCATATATAAGCGTATTTGATAAAACAGGAATCACGGAATTTGCAAAAAAACTTGAAAAAGCAAGCTATGAAATAGTCTCAACCGGGGGAACTTTTGATTTTCTAAAGAAAAATAATATAAAAGCAATTGAAAGCGCAGATATCACAGGCTTTAGGGAACTTATAGGCGGAAAGGTAAAATCACTGCACCCAAAAATTTTTGCAGGAATTTTAGCAAACAAAGATGAGCGCAAAGAACTAATCCAAAATGAATACAGCGTTTTTGATTTGGTGTGCGTAAACCTTTATCCTTTTGAAAGCTATACAGAAAAAAATGTTGAAATTGAAACCTTGGTTAAAAATATTGATATTGGCGGAGTTGCGCTTTTAAGGGCAGGAGCAAAAAATTATGAAAATATCATAGTAATATCAGATATTAAAGACTATGACATTGACATTCAAAATATTGATTTAAAAACAAGGGAAAGGCTTGCTGTTAAGGCATTTGAAAGAACTTCAAAATATGACGCCGTAATTGCAAATAAACTTTATACACAATTCAACCCTGATGAAACCGAAATTTTAAAAGAACTTGAGGAATTTCATTTAGATAAAATAAAAGATTTAAGATACGGGGAAAACCCGCACCAAAAAGCAGCTTTATATACTTATGACAAAGTTATTGACTATGAATTTTTAAACGGAAAAGAATTTTCATATAACAACATTCTGGATGCTACAGCAGCACTAAATATTGCGGCAGAATTTTTCGATGTAAATGCCTGTGTAATCATAAAGCATACAAACCCCTGCGGAGTGGCACTTGGAAAAACGCTTTCTGAAGCCTGGCAAAAAGCACTGGACTGTGACCCTCTAAGCGCTTTTGGCGGCATTGTAGCATTTACAAAAAAGGTGGATTTGGAAATCGCAAAAAACCTCACTGCCATGTTTCTTGAAGTAGTTATAGCTCCTGATTTTACAGATGAAGCTGCAGAAGAGCTTAAGAAAAAGAAAAACCTGCGCGTAGTTAAACTTTTAACACCTTTGGAAGAATATCTGAAATTTACACAAAAAGAAATACGTTTAACTCCGTTTGGTGCACTTTTGCAGGAAAAAGACACTAAGGAGCTTGATCCTGAAACATTTAAGACAGTGACAAAAGAAAAACCAACCCAGGAAATGGTTGAAGATATGGTTTTTGCGTTTAAGGTTTGCAAACATTTAAAATCAAACGCAATTGTTATTGCCAAAGATTTAAGAACTCTGGGGCTTTGCGGCGGACAAACAAGCAGAGTGGGTTCTGTTGAAATAGCACTAAAAAGGGTATGCGACAGCGCCAAGGGAGCAATTCTTGCAAGTGACGGGTTCTTTCCTGCGATTGATAATATTGAAGTTGCAGCACAAGAAAGAATTGCGGGAATTATCCAGCCCGGTGGCAGCATAAAAGACCCTGAGGTTATTAAAACTGCCGACAAACTGGGCATGGTAATGGTGACAACAGGAATCAGACACTTTAGACACTAATTTTATTCCTGTTTTATTTGAAATGCAGCCGAAGAATACTTTTCGCCATCCAAAAAACCGTAAAGCAACACAGAAAAAATAACCGAACAGATTTTCAAAGGACTTTACTATGACAGAAACATTAACAGCAAATAAAAAAGCAATATTTGGACTTTCAATGGGTCATTTTATGGTAGATTTATACGCATCTGCCCTTATTCCTTTATATCCCTTTCTGACATCCAAGCTTGGAATAAAACTTTCTACAATAAGCCTCATTATTGCCTGCGGGCATCTTTTTTCTTCTATGATGCAGCCGTTGTTTGGTTTTTTTGCAGACAGAATGCACCATAGAACCTTTATGGTATGGGGGCTTATTATGGGCGCCATTTTTATACCGCTGACTGTTGTTGTGGATAAAACCTGGATTATGGCTCTATTTTTGCTTCTTGGTATGTGTGGCAATGCACTATTTCACCCGCAGGTAACAAGTCTTGTGAATACTTTTAATTTCAATAATCCTAATCTTTCAAAATATATGGGTGCCTTTATGGGGCTTGGAACCATAGGATATGCATTAGGACCTGTATTATCTTCCACTTTGGTAGATAATTTCGGTGTATATTCTCTCTCATATGTTACAGTTTTAGGGGTATCAACCGCGCTTATTTTATATTTTCAGGTTCCAAAAATCCCTGCATCCACAATAAATAAAGCAAAAGAAAATTTCTTTAACATAATGAAAGAAATTTTAAAAAAGAAAACTTATCTTTCTTTAATTTGGATTGCAATCGTAAAATCAGGCATGAGCATAAGCTTTGGAACATATGCACCCTTTATGCTTAAAGAACGGGGGTTTACTTTAAGCCAAATTGGCATTATTGTTTCGCTTTTCTTTATCTTAAGCGGAGTTTCAATGCTAACAAGTTCTAAAATAGAAAAGAAAATAGGGGCCGAAAACATTATTAAACTTTCATTTTGGACTGTTTTGCCTTTGATTTTGCTTTTCATCCATACACTTGATAAATTCCCGCTTTTTGCAGTAGCTATCTTTATTTTGACCGGATATTTCACTTTCCTTTCTGTATCAGTAACAATCGTTGCAGCACAAAACCTAATGAAAGAACACAAAGGTGTGATTTCGGGAGTAATGCAGGGATTCAGCTGGGGAATAGGCGCATTGAGTCTTGCTCCGTTAGGCTACATTGGTGAAATCTTTGGAATTGACAAGGTTATGATTTTAATGGCTCTTCTTGCTTTCTTTACCGGCTTTTTTGGTATCACAAAAGATTTAAAGCAAGTATTCAAAGAATGCGTGTAAGCTTGGAATTCTTATAATATCCTGCGTATAGCCTAGAATACACAAAAATGCTATAATTAAAGAATGGATGAATTAACCAAAACCAGAGTAGAAAATTTAGTATCCTTAAGGCAATTACTAACACAGGTATTGGTAGTACTTATTGGCGGAAGTATAGGAATTTTACTCACGGTAAATACTCCGCTAAAATGCGGACTCTTTGCTGCCGGTCTTGCATACACCATAATATTATTAAGAAAACTTAACGATATATCAAATGAATTAAAATCTTATTTATATAAAAGGAGAGATAAATAGTGGAAACCTCAATATTTCAATGGGTTGGACTTGTTTGTATCACAATAGCATTATTTTGCACATTGCCCGCCTTTGATTCAGGATATAAAAAAGAAAAGCACTAACACATCTGCCTTGCTAACAGCGCTTTATATATTTTTTGTAAACAAATGTTAAGCACCTTTAAACCTTTAAGACAATTTTTAGAGAAAAAAATACTTTATTAATTCAGGAAGAGGCAAGTTGAATAAAATAAGCCTTCTTAGGATAAGGGATAATAAGTTTAAAGGGAGATAAAGGATTATGGCAATAGGCGCAAGAGACAGAATTGATGCAATGCTTGTTAGAAAATATGCAATGCAGAAAGTGGATAACCCTATAATTCAAACCTCAATGGTAGACCCTGAAAAAATGTATGAAGCAATGAATGATTATGCGCAAATGCATTTAAGCATGTTAAATATCCAGCAAAAGCTGAAAGAAACTTGTATTAATGCAATATCAGGAAGTATTAAATATACAAAATCCAGAAATATAAAAGTTAAAAAGCCTGAAGCACTTGCAACGGCACCATAAAACTTTTATGGTAAAATCATATGCTATGAAGATATTTTTAGCATCAAATTCACCAAGAAGAAAAGAAATTTTAACAAAAGGGAACATAGATTTTACGGTAGTAAAATCAAACTATAAGGAAGAAAGCTTCAAATTTTATAATGAAAGCTTTATAAAAAAGAACTCTTTGTACAAAGCTCTGGATGCTGCAAATAACATAGATTTTCCTGCAGTAATCATAGGAGCAGATACAATGGTAATCCTCAGGGAAGGTATGTGTGATGTGTGTTTATTAAAGCCTCAAGATTTTAATGAGGCTTTTTTGATGTTAAAAAGACTTTCAGGAAAAACACACAAAGTAGCAACATCAATCTCTTTGGTTCAAACGCCCGGATTTAAAAATCCGGCAAAAGAGGAGCCAAATCCTGATAATTTCAGACATCTGACAGAAAATGAAGAAACATTTGTAAAATTCAGAAAGCTTTCAGATGATGAAATTAAAGAATATTTAAATATTTTTAAACCTTTCGATAAAGCCGGAGGTTATGGCATTCAGGATTTTATAGTGCCGGATGAAACCAAAAATTATAAACCCTCAAAAGATTTTAAAACCCTTATGCCAGGTAAAGAAAGCTTTATACAAGAAATCAGGGGGGATTATTACAATGTTATGGGTATGTCGTTAGATATGCTAAAAAATCTGTTTGAAAAATTTCAGAAAAATATCAAGATAGCAGATTAATCTATGGTAATTAATACTAAGCTTGCGCATTTAATTTTTGCATAGTTTAATGATAAATAGGATAAATATTTAATAGGGCAGATCAATGAACTTAATAGAAAAAATAATTTTTAACATAAAGCATTTATATAATAAAGAATTTCATCATTGTCCAATTTGCGGCACAACACACAGATTTAAAGAATTTGGCAATCCAATAAGAAGAGAACATGTACGCTGCAAATATTGTAATTCACTTGAGCGTCACAGATTTGTATATTACCTTTATAAAGATTTTTTAAAAACTAAAACTCCGATTGACATATTACATACAGCACCTGAAAAATGTTTTGCCGATATTATAGCAAAAAATAAAAATATAAAATATATTCCCGTTGATTTAAATCCTGAAAACTACAGCTTCACAAACTGTAAGAAAGAAGATGCCACCAATTTAAGTTTTGATAATAATACATTTGATTACATTTTATCAAACCATGTTATGGAACACATTAAAGAAGAAGAGAAATTTTTATCAGAATTTTTAAGAGTTTTAAAACCAGGCGGAAGAATATATCTTACAATACCAATAGA
>CAJULH010000014.1 GCA_910587175.1 Candidatus Gastranaerophilales bacterium
TTGTAAAGTCTTTATATACGAGAACTACAGGCATATTTTTATACGTGACTATTTGTCGGTAGATGACAAATAGTAAGAGATTCATAATTATAAATTATGAAAACAAAAATTCGGCTTAAGAAGAAAATATTGAAAAATCTGGGTTTGCGTGTAAAATATTTTCGCAATCTTAAGGGAATTTCCCAAGAAGCACTTGCATTTCAAATAGGGGTGGATAGGACTTATATAGGAGCTATTGAACAGGGTTCAAGAAGTCCTTCCATATATTGTTTGTTTATAATTGCAAATGCGCTGGATATAACTTTAAACGAACTTGTTGATATAACAATTGAAAAATAATTATGTGTTTATTGTTGAAGTATTTATATACTTCCCAAAATCTTCAATTCAAACTCAGGGGCAATTTCTTCAAGACAAATCACGGGAATGTCTGTATACAATTCAGACACAAGCACAAAAAGCATATGCCTTAAATGCTGCGGGGCAACAAGCACAACGTCTTTTTTAGCAGAAATTTCTTCTATTGTTCTTGCAAATTTTTCAAACTTTGCACCGTCAATCTTTACAATGCCTGTTTCACTATCCCCTTCTTCAGACTGCGCTTCAAGCATTTTTATAATTTTATCGTTTACTTCATATCCGATAATTTCCTTGTTTTCATTGCTCAAAGACCAGCAAATCTGTCTTGAGAGCGCAACGCGAAGTTTGTCCAGAAGGTCTGCCTTTGATTCATCATCGGCATAATCATTTATTTTCTCGAAAATGTATATTACATCCTTCACGCTCACTTTTTCTCTTATTAGTGAACAGAAAAGATATTTCAGCTCTGAAAGGGATATAAAATCTCCCAGAATGTTATCAATTAAAAGAGCGTTATTTTCACTTACAATCTCTATATAGCGGTTCAGGTCGTTATAATTAAATATTTCAGATACACATTTTATTGCAAAATATTTTAGGTATTCTGCAATGTATCTGCAAGGCTCAAACCCCTCTGCCCAAAAATCTTTTGCTTCATTTTCAGGTATCCAGACTATTTTTCTTCCTGAAAGCGTATCTATATCTTTAATAGAGCCTTTGGGGTATTTTTTTAAATTTAATTCATCACAAAAATAAACAATATGGTTTGGATAAGCTTTTGCCTGAATTATAGGAATAGAGTGGATATTGATAGTAAATGTATATTCATCCAATTCGGGGTTTTCTAAGAATAATACTTTAGGAATTATATACCCAACCTCGTTTGTAAGCTCCTGTCTTACTTTTACGGTTTCAGCCAGCAGGTTTGTTCCTGTGTTTGACGGGTTATTTAAAGAATAAATTTCTTCGCTTAAATGAATTGAAAGCCTTTCTTCGCCAAGTGCATTTGCCATTTTTGAGGGGGATAGAAGGCTTTTTAATTGCTTTTTAAGGTTATTAAGCTCATTAACCTCTTTTGCAATTTCTTCATTTAAAACTTCTCTCTCATCCGGCTTTGCGCCTTCAAGAAAGTGTTTTAAATCTTCAATTTTTTCCCTTTTTTCCCTTATTTTCTTTTGAAAATTAAGGCAGAGTTCATACGGCTCTTCTTTTGAATAGAGCATTTTTTCCATCTTTGTTTTATAGCCCTGGATATCTTCAAATTCCTGTTCGCTTTTTGAAAATTCCACCTCTTTTACAAAGATGACATTATAAACAACCTTGTTGTTAATTTCTCCTTCATGCAAAGAATACAATTCCCACCCCTGCTTTGACATGGAATTTAAAATGTTTTCTAAGCCCTGAACATCTTCAAGGGGGCAGGTTTTTATGCAAAACTCCTGACGTGTGCTTTTATACATATCATAATTTTAACATAAAATCATACAAAAAATGTCAGGATTTAAACAGAATTTTTATCAGCTGCTTTTCTTTTTTTTGAATTAATAACCGAATCAATTACAGAACCTGCCAAAACGCCTACAAGTGTCATTGCTGCTATGGCGCCATATTTTGTTGTCTTTTGACCTTGTTCTACGCTTTTTTTCAAAATTTCGGGATTGAAATCTTTGAGTTGCGTTTTAAGACGCTCTGCTGTTTTTTGCAAAAAAGCCGCGTATTCCGGAGTTTTTCTATAATTATTTATTTTTAAATTTGTGCCTAAAGCAAAACCTGTGCCCGTAATAACTGCTCCAAGTCTTGTTTTTGTATATTTATTTCCATTTTGTGTATAGTCTGTCTTAGATACCAATGGTATTTGCATTTATGAATTTTTCCTTTTGAACGCTATTTGTTGTTTCTATAAAACCAAAAAACAAAAAATTTGCCATTGCTATTAATAAAATCGCATATTAGTATATTGTGCCTTTTTAAGCCATCACAAGATTTTAATATTAAAATTCATAATAGGCTTCTTGTTGACCTAATCCGATATGGTTAACCGCGCAGCTGGATGGTGTGCCATCTTCATTAAAAAACAGCCAGTAAGCCCTTTTTTGATTTTTATCTTTATCCATTTCAAAACCTTTAACCCAGCTGAATAACGTATTGTCCCTAAAATCATAATCTTCATCAGTTTTGTTTATAGATTGAACTCCATCATCGTGAAATTCGGTTGCACGTTCAATGCCTTTTTCATAGCTTTTAATCATATTGTTTTCATCATAGCTTAAAGACATATGTTCGCCGGTTGTTTCGTTTGTTGTTTTAATGCCGGAAATTATATCTGTTACTTCTTTCTTGTCTTTTTTCCATACAAACCCTTTGCCATCTTCAAAGAAGTAAATATATTCTCCTTGACCGCGCTCTTTTTCTGAATAAAAACAATCTTTCATCCAAGTTGTAAGTTTGTCTGTTTTGCTGCTAAAGTTAAATTCTTCTGCAGCCTTTATGTATGTTTCGGTTTCTTCAAGATTTGTTGCATATTCATAAAGTTTGCCGTCATAGTATTTGAAACTTTCGGCAGCTTTTTTGCCGCCAGGTATTTGTTCAAAACCTTTGTCTATACAGATGATGTTTTCAGAATTATTTGTTTCAAATAAAGTTCTTCTTAAGATTTTGTCGCCCTCAAATTCTTCCATATATTTCTGTCCGATAGCTTCACCTTTTTTATTGATTCTATCAATAAATCTTACGTTGCTGGTTTCTTTAAAATTATTTGCAGCACCGTTTTGAATTATTTCAAAAACTTCATCATATTCATTTTTTGCTGCGGTTTGAATATTTTCTGCTTTTGCTTGAAGTTCTTTGCTTTGTGTTATTATTGATTTTCCTTTTTCCTGAATTGAAGAAACGGAAGCAAGGACATTGTCTTTGATTTTTATTATTTCATCCGGAACAGACATTGAGCCGTTAACACTTTGTTTTCCTCCGGTAAAGCTTAATTTGCCTGTCTTTACAAGAACAAACAATCCTGCGGCTGCAGCAAGAAAAGCACCTGCTCCTATAATTGCTTTTTTATGACTCTTTTTTGAAGGAATGAAAACATCCGGTTCCTGGGAAAGATCAACTTGCGGTTGCGGATTTACAACGGGAGCGGGGTTATTTTGAACAGGCTGGATGGTTGAGGGATTTAAAGTTTGTTGTATATACATTTGGTTGATATTGCTTAAATTACTCATAGCTTCTTTCTAAAAACTTTACTTTATACTGTATAAAAACTTCTGAAGAAAAATTATTGATAAAAAAGAGAAACCATAAATTAATATAAATTAATAAATGATAACTATTATTTTATTTTGCCATAGCCATCCGGGAGTTTGTGGTATTAAGCAATATTTTTGTGTTACAATATTTTTAACCACGCTCCACGGGGTGTTGCATACTCTCGACCGGAAGCCTATGCCGGGTGCAGAGCCTACCGTGAGGGGTCGGGGAGTAAAATTCTAAAATTTAAGTATTGTTGATACCTGTTTTTAGAACGGCGATTATGTAATTGAACCGTGTCAGGATGGAAACATAGCAGCACTAAATTAACCGTTAACGGGTGTTTTTAAGGACAGGAGAAGATATTTAGGTTTTTAGGTTTTATTTTCTGTTTTCGAAAGGTAGTGGCGTGGTTTATTTAAAAAATTTTAAGGAAGTTTTGAATGCCAAAGAAGAATGAAATTGAAATTGTTGTAGATGTGGAAACCACAGGACTTGATTACACAAAAGAAAAAATTATTGAATTTGCCGGTGTAAAGCTTGTAAACGGCGAAATAACAGAAAAATTTGAAACCCTTGTAAACCCAAAACAACATATAAGAAAATCATCCCAGGCTGTGCATGGAATAACCGAAGAAATGCTTGAAGATGCTCCTGTCGAAGAAGAAATTTACCCCAAAATATTTGAATTTCTCGGAAATTATCCTATCGTTGCCCACAATGCAATATTTGATTTCAGCTTTTTAAACAGAACTTCAAAACGTCTTTATAATAAACCTTTAGAAAACCACCATATTGATACGCAATTTATGTTTAAAGAACTCTACCCGCAGCTTGAATCCTGCGGTTTGGAATCTTTAATGAATACATTTAATGTGGATTTTTCCACCCGTCACAGGGCAATGGCTGATGCAGAGGGTCTGGCGCTTTGTTATCCTGCGCTAAAGAAGATGTATTTTCAAAAGTATGAGTGGCAATTGAGCCAGCTGAATAACATTGAATATCTTTTTGAAAGGTATTTGAGACTACAGCAGGCTATAACTGTTATGCAGTCTGAAATTCAGGATTTAAGGTCAATCTTTAAAGTTTATTTTGAAAAAGGCGGGGCGGATATTGTTGCAAATTCCGGTGAAATTTTAACATATAACTGTAAAAAAACCTTTTCATACGATTTTCTTCAAATCAAGGATATCCTGGATGAAATCGGTGCTTTGCCAAAGGCTGTAAGGCTTAATAATGCTTTTGTGGACAGACTTGTAAATGGCAGCGGAATAGATGCTGACATTAAGGATAAAATTAAGGCTGCAAGGTGTGAAATTACCGAAAATAAAACTTTTAATGTTGTAAAGCCGGATAAATGCCACTAGAAAATTTCTTGCTATAGGCTGATTTCGGGCATGTTATATTAAGATATGTTGCTTTTTATTACGTTTTATTAAGTATAAAGTATATAAAAAAGCAATATTTTTTGCAACAAATACTTTATATAAGTACGAGAGAGAGAAAACAAAATCCAAACAAAAGAGAGAAAAAGACCACAAAACCCACTAAAAACCACATTAAAAAAGAGAGAAGAGAGAAAGAAGAAAAGGCGCTTCTATAAACAAAGCCTTACAAATGCTACCAAAACCACATTACTACTTACACTTAGAGGATACTTACAAAATTTAAAGGGCTTAAATGCCCTTTTTTCTTTACCCTTTTTCTTTTTCCTTAAAAGTTCCTGTATTTTTTATGTTTTAAATATTTTAATTGCCTGGAAAATAGTCGCAGATGAGCTTTTTACTTTTGTTAAATTTTAAAAGATTTGCAATCTTTTTTACCAAAGGTGCAGGATGAAGCATTTTTTTATACTTATCCAGAAGGATTGCTTTTTTTATAAGTGTGCGGTTATAAACCTCTGCCATAGAGGCATTTGAATCTATATAAGGTTCAAGTTCGCGCATTTGTTTTTTACAATTTAAGATTTCAACTTCTAAACGTTTTATAAGCTTTTTATTCATAGTTTAACTTGGGGATTTATCATTTCTTTCCATATAAGTATATCCAATTTTCAACCTTTGAAGCTCCCCTAAAAAATGGAAAAGTATATGTTGAATATGGTAGAATGTGGTGTATATTTTTCAAAGGAAATATTGTGGCAAAAACCGGCAAAAAACAAGTTATAGCGTATCTCCACACCCACTGGGACAGGGAATGGTACAGAACAAAGGAAGAATTTAACTTAAGACTTCTTGAAGTTTTTGATGAAATTTTAAATGAGCTTGAGACGGGCTCTATGCCTTGTTTTTACTTTGACGGACAGACTGCGGCACTTGAAGATTATCTGAAATTTCGTCCTGAAAAGCTCGGTTTGGTGCGGAATTTAATTGCAAAAAAGCGCCTTTTTATTGGACCTTTCTTTGTTAGTGCCGATAATTTTCTTGTAAACGGAATTTCTCTTGTAAGAAATCTTGAAATGGGGATTGAATATTCCAAAAACCTTGGTGAGAGCGAATTTATAGGATATCTATCTGACACCTTTGGTCATTCAAGAAGTATTTTTGATATTCTGAAAAGTTTTAATATCCTGTATTCTATTGTGTGGCGCGGTGTTCCCGCATTATCGCAGAATGATTTTAAAATGAACGGCGTAAGCACAACAAAGCTTGCCGCCGGGTATTTTATGGATGTACTGCACACTATAAGCGGATTTGAGCCGGATAGTGAAGAATTTAAAACAGGAATTAAAACACTGGTCGGGATTTTAGATAAAATTGCCCAAAATTCTTCTGATACTTTGCTTTTGCCTGTTGGAGCCGACCATCTTACGGGGCTTTTGAATTCATCTTGTTTAATTCAGAATGCAAATGCCGTATTGAAAAAAATCGCCGCCGAAAACATCGCCGGAGACGGCAAAGAGGCTGGTGCATATTATGAAATAAAACTTGCTTCACCGTTTGAATATATTAAAAATATTAAATATTCAGGACCTGATTTAGAGGGTGAATTTTTGGATAACTCTGAAACCTATATTTTGCCGGGGGTTTACTCGTCAAGAATTCCGCAAAAAGCTGAAAATGCATGTCTTCAGTGGGATTTATTCAGGATTGTTGAACCTTTTAATTTCTTTTTTGGCGGGAAATACAAGCCAAGCCTGGATTATGCTGCAAAGGAGCTTATAAAAAACCATGCACATGATTCAATATACGGATGTTCGACAGATGAAGTTCACAGATGCGTTGATTCCAGATTTAGCAAGGTGAAAGCTGTATGTGACGGGGTGAAACACAGGTTAATCAGGGATTTTAAGCGTAATAATCTTGTAAAGCCTTTAAATGACGGGTTTTATCCTGATTTTGCCGACAAAAATTTTACGGAAACTCCTGAAAATTTTGCGTTGTTAAATTTTTCAAACTTCGAATATTCAGGTGTTGCAAGTGTTATAACCGACCATAAACTGTGTAATGCACAACTGGTGCGCAAATTTAGGGGTTTTAGCGACGAAATTCTTTATGATACAAGGCAAATTCCTGTTACGGAACAATATTTACCGCTATATGAATATCTGATAGAGGCAAAAGACTTGAAGCCATTTTCTTTGAGCACTTTTAAAAGCGTGGATGAGCCATGTAGTCTTGAAATTAACGATTTTAAAATTTCGAATTCCTTTGTAGAGCTTGCTTTGAGACGTGCAAACGGTAAATTATCCATAAATTTATTTGATAAAATATTAAAAACAGAATATTCTGATGTTTTGAAAATCCTTGTTACAGAAGATATTGGGGACAGTTACAATTTTGCACCGAAGTCAAAACCATTGGAATATAAGCTTTTAGGGGTTAAAGTTATTGAAAAGGGACCTGTTAGAGCCTGTTTAAGGCTTTTGTTTGAAAATAATTTCAAACTGGATGTTTATCTTTCAAACAGTGCCAAATTTTTTGAATTCAGGGCGAAATTCAACAATAACAAGAAAAATCAAAAAATTCAGGCGTGTTTTAATTTGAAAAACCCTATAGATATTACATTTGCGGAGGATGCATTTGGGTATATTGAAAGAAAACACGACTATAACTGGTTTTTACTCGATAATATGCCTGTAACCCCAAGAATAGAGCTTAATACAAATTCTTATCCGATGCAAAGATGGCTTTTGGCGCAGGGTTTCGGTGTTACAACTGTTGGATTAAATGAATATGAAGTTTATAAAAATGAATTAAAAATCACCCTTATTCGCGGTACTGCGCGGATTTCAGAACCAAAAAACAAAGCAAGATATGTGCCTGCAGGCCCTCCCATTGAAACGCCTGAACTTCAGTGTCTTGGGCGGCATGAAATGCGCTTCGGCTGTGCCTTAAACCAGGATATAACTTCAATGCAGCAGTTTGCAGAGAGCTTTTATCAGCCTGCAGTCTGCATTTCAGGAGATTTTAGCGATTTATCTGAAAAACAATTTTTAAATTTGCCTGAAAATTTAATTTTTTACGGTCTTAAACCCGCTGGTAACAAGGTTTTTGGCGTATTTTATAATGCATCCGGCAATAAAATCAAATACAATGGCAAGACTATATTCCCCAAAAGCATTGATTTTATTGAATTACAATCTGTTGAAACCGGGAAATAACCTTGTAAGACTTATTTTATAAGTGTTTGTGCTTCAATTTCTTCAATATTTTCAAGCGGAAGCGGACTGCTTTCAATGATTTTGCGGTTATTTTCGATGTTTGAAAGCATTTTTCTTTTTTTGTATAAAATGTAGAAAAATGCAATGATAACAATGGTTGTGCCGATTATTACAAGTTCAATATTGTCTTTAATTTTTTCACCAAATATCATTAAAACAGCGCTTACAATGAAAAATCTCATTCCTCTGCCAATAGCTGAAGCTGCCATAAATGCCCAGAAATTCATATTTAAAATGCCGCTTGCAATGGTGAAAACTTTATATGGAATCGGCGTGAAAGCTGCAAAGAAAACGGCTTGCGGACCATATTTATTATAAAGCACTTCGACTTTTTCAAACTGTTCCTGAGCTTTTTTATTACCATTTTTGCTGAGTAAGCCAAAAAGCCAGTTAAATACCGGTCTTCCACCGAATTTGCCTATTAAATATCCTATTCCGCCGCCAATTGCAGATGCTATGGTGCATATAAGCGCATAATACAAGGCACTTGCAGGGTTTTTTAAATCCATTGCAATAAGTAAAAAATCCGGTGGTGGTACCAGAAAAAAGCTTTCTATACAAGAATTTAAAGCTAATCCTATTATTCCAAGATCTGTAAAGTATTGATTTATTGTATTTAACATAGATTAATTTCCTTTATAAAAGCTTAAACCGCATAAAGCGATAAACTTGCTACTCTCTCTAAATGCAGGCTATGATATGGTTTCAGCGGTATTTTTTAACCCAATGAGTCCTGCCATATCTCTCATTACTTTTCCTTCTCTGTCAAGCGCTGTTGCTTTAACTTCAGCTATAGTGCATATTTTGCCTGTTTCTTTAATTTTTATAACCTGTTCAAATGTAACACTGGCACAGGTAAAAGACTTTACTACGGTACTTACAACCACATTGTTCATAAGTTTTGCGGGGTATTTATATTTAATATTTATTTCCACGACAGGCATTACAATGCCAAAATCTCTTGCCATTTCATCAATCCGGATGCCGTTTTGGAAAAGCCATTCAACTCGTCCTGCTTCCATCCATCTTAAATATGTGCCATGCCACACCACGCCATAAGCGTCTGTGTCTGCATATTGAACCTTATATTCAATCTTATTTTCCATTGTTGTTCTTGTCTTCTTTCTTTTTGTCTTTTTTATCAGGAATTGTTAAATCCCTTGTAAATGTTACAAAAGATGGCGGCTGAATTACCGTTCTTACAAGCAGACTGTCTTCATTACTGTATGCTTCTACTGTTATTGAATTTAATTTATCATCCGGAGTAATTGTAACACAACCCTGGCATTTTTCCCCCAAGGTATACGCAGGTGTTTTTTTAGAGTATGGGTTTTTGTTTATTGCGTTTAATTCTTCTGTCAGTTTTTTTGAAATTACAGAGGCTTTCATCTTTGAATTTGCGGAAAATTCTGCCAAAGCTTTTGATGTAAAAATGCCTGCATTTGTCTGCATTTGGGCATATTTTCTGTTATCCAGTTTTACTAAAAAATTAGGAGAAATGTATAAAAATATGCAAAAGATTATAAGCAAAAGAACAAATATTTCAAAAAGCGTAATTTTATTAGGGTTTTCAGGTTTTGCGGTTTGTGTTTCGCAGTCTGTTTTATTTTGTTCAATTTCTGTTTTATTATTATCCATTTATTTTCTCCTCAATTATTTCTCAACCACTAAAAAGCTCTTTACTCTTCTTTGCGAACCCAGGCTTGAATATATCTCAACATTTTTGTAATTTATTGAAGTTGAAGCGCCTCCATCCAGAGCCATTGCTTTATCAAATTTCATTTTTTTACAAAAATCCCTGATTTCATTTACAGTTACTTTATTTTGGTTTGTAAATATTATAAGATATAAAAGCTCATTTTTCAGCCCCAAAACGGTTCTTTCTCTTCTTTTTAAGACGTCTGCCGCCTGAAAAGTGACTTTATTGTTTTCTGTTTTAATAAAGCTTTCTTTTTCAAGATTCATTTTAGGGTAAATTAAGGGTCCGCCCTGAATACTGTGTTTAATTGTTTTTCCTTCTTCAACCGGAGCAAAATGGTTGTCAATATCAAAAGATAAAGCTCCTCTTTTATCCTGCAAAATTCTGAATTCTGCCCTGTTTAATATGGCTTCAAGGCGGTTTGTCTTTCCTGCATTTTGAATTAGCTTCATATTTGAAAACGGTGTTTCTACCACATTTCCGTCAATTGTAACGTATGATACAGCGTCTCCGGTTAATATATCAAAAAAACCGCCATTTACAACAAGGCTGTAATTTTCATTATTTTTATATATATCTGATGTTGTTGTGAGCTTGTTTGCAACGTGGGGCTTGATTTTATCCCCCATCTTTTTTGTATCCATCTTAAAAACATAGATGCCCGGAGTACTATGCTCTACCGTAATGCCGTCATTTGTGTTTTTTGCAAAAGCAGAGCTTGTTGCTGCAAACAAAATTATAAATATTGAGACAATTATCTTTTTCATATTTTTAAAGGTCCTTTATTTTTTTAATCACAAATATGGAAACAATAAACGCAATAATCGGGAATGCTGCAGCAAGAAACGGCCACATTACGCCTTTTTGCGCCATTAAATCGAAAAACGGCAGAGTGATATAATATGCAAAAATCATACCTACTGCAATTGTAAATCCTACAAGCCTCTGGCTTCTTGGGGGTGAAAAACCAAGCAGACATCCGATTGCCGCAAAAAGTATACAGGTTAGAGGATGCAAATACCTTTGATAATATTTTGCAAGGTTATAATTGTATTCATCCGTAAAATCCTGTTCTTTCAGAATATTTTTATATTCCTTCAATTCTTTTGTTGTGAAAAATCTTTCCTTTTTGGTGGAGTTTTCTATCATTTTAAAGACATCGCGGGAAAGCTCCCCTTCCAGTATTTTATAATTTTTAATATTTTGAATATCTGTATAGATACCGTTTTTGTTTATTTTATATTCTTTTGCCTCGGGTAAAAGCCAATGGTCTTCTTTTACTAGGGCATTTGGCGCAAATAGAATGCTTTTGAATGTCATAGCATCATCGTATTTTTCATTTGAAAAATTAACTATTATAAGATTTCGAATGCCGTCACTTGCAAAGTTTGAGATTATAATTCCTGCCTTTGGCACGCGTTGCTCATTTTTTTGAAGATAGACAAAATGCTTGTTGTAGCTGGCGCCCTCCCCTGTTGCTTTTGAAGCATATGGAATCATTTTATCGCTTACAATGAAGCAGAAATATGATAGTACAAGTCCAAGCACCAGCACTGGTGCCATAATTCTGGTAAATGAAAGCCCGATGCCTCTTAAGATGCTTAATTCGGAATCTTTTGAAAGTTTGTCAAACGTAAAAAGAGACCCAAGCAAAATGCCTACAGGAATTGCCTTTCCAAGTACTTTTGGAAGTTCATACAAAAGATATTTTCCTGCCTCAATAAGTGTCCAGTGGTCTGTGAACACTTTTTTTATAACCTTAACAAGTGTTTCAGGAGCAATCCAGACAATCATAAAAAGCAAAAGACATACGAGTGTTGCCTTAAAGACCTGTTTAAATATGTATTTATCGAATATGCTTATTTTTAACACTTTTTTTATCCGTCTCAATCAATATTATAAAGTGAAATCCTTACCAAGATAGAATTCCTTTGCAACAGGGTCTTCGGCTACTTCTTTGCTTTTTCCTTGTATTTTAATTTTACCGTCAAAAATTACGTATGCTCTGTCTGTAATAGATAATGTTGCTTTTGGGTTGTGGTCTGTAATTAATACTCCAAGTCCTTTTTCTCTTGCAAGTTTATAAATGTTTTCTTTAATATCCCCGATTGCAATAGGGTCAATTCCTGTAAAAGGTTCGTCCAAAAGGATAAAATGCGGAGTGGCGGCAAGTGCTCTTGCAATTTCCACCCTTCTTCTTTCACCCCCTGAAAGAGATACGGCGCTTGCTTTTCTATGGCGTGTCATACCAAATTCTTCAAGAAGTTCTTCAAGCTTTTCCTTCTTTTGTTTGTGGTCAAGCTTTTCGTTCAATTCCAACACAAGCTTTAGATTGTCTTCAACAGAAAGTTTTCTGAATATTGAAGCTTCCTGCGGAAGATATCCTATACCAAGTTTTGCTCTTTCATTCATGGGCATCAGGGTTATGTCTTTTGCTTCATTTGTATTTTTATCAAGCAGTGAAACCTTTCCGGAGTTTGCTTTTACAAGCCCTACTATCATATAAAATGTTGTGGTTTTACCGGCACCGTTAGGTCCCAAAAGACCTACAACTTCTCCTTTGTTCACCTCAAAAGATACATCGTTTACAACGGATCTGTCTCCATATATTTTTATAAGGTTTTCTGCAATGATTTTCATCCTGAACGCCTCCGGTTCCGCCTTTTATTTTGTTAGGAATATTATACTATAAATGAAAATTTATGTTTAATTGTTATGTTACAATGGAGCCATGATTAAATCTTTTAAGTGCAAAGAAACTGAAAAAATCTGGATGGAAAAATTTTCAAAAAAACTTCCGCAAAATATACAAAAACGTGCACTTCAAAAATTAATGATGTTAAATTCAGCGGGAATTTTGGATGATTTAAAAATTCCTCCAAACAACAGACTTGAAATTTTGTCCGGAGATAGACAAGGACAGTGTTCAATAAGAATAAATGACCAGTTTCGTATTTGTTTTAAATGGTTTAATAACCAATCTTTTGATGTGGAAATAGTTGATTATCATAGCTGATTATTTGTTTATGGGTTGATATTATGTGGTACGTACTGTATAATATAAATATGAGCATGTGATAAATGGTATGATTATGGATAAATATATAGAACTTACAACTGTTGGCGAAATGTTAAAAGAAGAATTTATTGATGCCTTCAATATTTCTCAAAATGCTCTTGCAAAGGCAATTTTTGTGCCGCCAAACAGGATACACCAAATAGTAAATAATCAAAGAAGAATAACCGCCGATACTGATTTAAGGTTAACTAAGTATTTTGGGCTTTCTGCAGGATATTTTTTAAGATATCAGGAAGAATATGAACTTCGTACTGCAAGGCGGAATATTGGAAACGACATAGATAAAATTATGCCTATTAGAGCTGTAGGATAGTAATAAAGCTTTTAATTTTGAATTTTTTACCTGTTTATTGTAATATAGAGTGAAAATTTAAATTGACTAATAAAGGAGCTAAATTTATGGGTATTATGGAAGGTAAAAAAGGCATTATATTTGGTGTTTCAAATAAACACGGTATTGCAAATGCCATCGCCGAACAAATTTATAAAGAAGGCGGTGAAATAGCTTTCACTTATGCAAATGAAGTAATGGAAAAAAGGGTAAAACCAATAGCAGATGAGATGAACGCCAAAATGTGCATTGAATGCGACGTTACAAAAGATGAAGATGTTAAAAAGACATTTGAAGAATATGCAAAACATTATGATTCTTTGGATTTTGTAGTGCATGCTGTTGCTTTTGCAAATAAAGATGATTTAATGGGTGAATTTTATACAACATCTAAAGAAGGCTGGGACCTTGCTATGCATGTGAGCGCTTATTCTCTATTAACCATTTCAAAATATGCAAAACCGCAAATGGAAACATCAGGCGGCGGCTCAATTTTAGCGCTTACATACCTTGGTGCAACAAAGGTTGTTGCAAACTATAATATTATGGGTGTGGCAAAGGCTGCGTTGGAATCTTCAATGAGATTTATTTCTTATGACCTTGGAAAATACAATATCAGATGTAACTGTCTTTCAGCAGGACCCGTTAAAACTCTTGCTGCAAAGGGTATTTCAGGGTTTGACAGAATGCTTAAGGCAAATATTTTAAAGGCGCCTTTAAAAAGAACACCATCTTTGGAAGATGTTGGTAAAGCTGGTTTGTATCTTGCTTCAGACCTTTCTTCAGGTGTTACAGGACAAGTACAGTTTGTAGATTGCGGTGCAAGCAGCGTATTTGCATCCATTGAAGAGATGGCTCAAATTCAACTGTAGTTTTTTGCAGTTTACAAGTAAAATTTTTAAATGCCGGAGATTTTTTGTCTCCGGCATTTAAGTTTTATATGTTCACTGTTTATTATCTTGCTCTTTCTTCAACATCTTCTCTAAATGTTTGTTTTTGATATTCAAGCAGCAGCTCCATAACAGCATCTCTTTGCTTGTCTTTTGAACTTTTTAGTTTGTAATCTTCTAAAAATTCAAGAGCAGCGCACTGTCCGCTTAATTCAAGAAGATTTGACCTGTGTTCTTTTATTGGTTTGTGCATCATAGGAAGAACACTTTTGAGTTTTATTGCTTTTTTACGACCTGTATTTGTTTTTATTTCCCAAATATCATCTGCATTGTAGATATATTTTCCTGGTTCTTTGGGTTTATATCTATAGGTGTATGTTTTTTTCCATTCAGTTGGCACCTGGTCAGGAAGTCTTCTTCTGGACTTTAATTTTTCAAAATAAGGTTCAAAAGCATGGTTTCCGCCCCGTTTTCCTTGTGTCTGATATGATGTCAAACCTGAAGTATTATATAAAATGTGTGCCACTATGGCATGGTCTAATTCATGGATAATATAAGGCATAGCAAGTTCCGCAGCATCTTTTGGGCTAAGCTTATAAAAGTATCTCTCATCTTCAGACTTTCTTGTATTATCTATCAACATCTCCAGATTTTTTTTGCCGATGTCTGTGTATTCTTTGTATCTTGCATTTGTCCCCTTGGATTGTTTTGTAATGAAGCTGTGAGCCAGAATCTGCGGTACAAAGGCTATTTCTCCGCCTGATATCAACAGTAAATTCGGGCTGAAGGTTTTATTTACTGTTATTTCATTGCTCATCCAACTATAAGTTGCAACTTCGCCTTCTTTTGAGTCATTTTTCAAAATTTCTTCTTGCTCAGTTAAAAGAAGGGCTGGCTTTTCAATTTTAATATCTTTAAAATATTCCGCGTATTTTTCCTGATGCTGTGCCCATTCCCAAGCTTCATCCATTTTTACTTTAAGTGCTTTAAAATATTCATAATCATAATTTTCATAATCCGGTCTTCCTATTACAGGAATGCGGTTTTTTCCGCTAAAGGAAACATTACCGGCTTTAACAAATGTATCTTCTGCTGGTGTTCTTTCAAGTTTATTGTTTGAAATAAAATCAAAAATAGCAAAATTATTCTTATTTTGAATTTTGGGCTGAAACTTTGTTTTAAAGTGGGGTAAAATCCCTGAATTTACAGTTAACAAATCATATCCTTTCAAAAAACCTTGTGCAGGTTTTTATAATTTTTTCACCTTGTGTTTATTTTTGTATTTATAAAACCTGTAAATAAAAAATTTGACCCTGTATAAAAAATATCCCGGAGTTTAATTTTCCGGGATATTTCTTAACAATATTATCTTCTATTCGCAGATTGCACCAAGGTTTGCTCCGGAAACGGTTTTAGCATATTTTGAAAGAAATCCCTTTTCAATCTCTTTTTGTTTCGGGGTGAAATTTTTCTTTCTTTCTTCAATTTCCGTCTCAGAAACAAGCAAATCAATTGTTCTTTTGTTTATGTCGATTTTAATTTTATCCCCATCTTTTATGAGTCCTATGATGCCGCCCTCGGTTGCTTCGGGGCATATATGACCGATGCAAAGTCCTCTTGTTCCGCCTGAAAATCTGCCGTCTGTAATAAGTGCGCATTTTTTGCCTAAACCTTTTCCTACAAGAAGAGAGGTTGGTGCAAGCATTTCTCTCATGCCAGGTCCGCCTTTGGGTCCTTCATATCTTATTACAACTACATCCCCTGCTTTGACATCATCGGTTTCAATGCCTTTCATGGCGTCTTCTTCTCTGTCATAGCATTTTGCAACCCCTTCAAATTCAAAGCATTCTTCTGCCACTCCCGAAATTTTAACTACGGCGCCTTCTTCTGCAAGGTTTCCATGTAAAATTGCAAGACCCGGGTTTTTAGTTATAGGGTTATCAAAAGGATGAATAACGGAGCTATCTACCCAGGCTTCATTTGCCCTTTCTTCAATAGTTTTTCCTTCAATATTTTTAACGTTTTTAAGTTCCGGTGTTTTGCCCCAAAGGGTTTTAATAGTCCCCGGGATTCCGCCTGCGTTGTCAAAATCTGTCATAGTAGGCAATGCAGAGGGGTCTAATTTTATAATTTGCGGGATTTTAAAGCTTAGTTCTTCAAAATCATCCAGTGTTAAATCAATTCCTGCAGTATTTGCAATTGCAAGAAGGTGAAGGATTGAATTTGTGCTGCCGCCAAGTGCAAGGTCTGCTACTATTGCGTTTCGCATAGAATCTTTTGTCACAATATCTCTTGGTTTAATATCATTTCTAACCAAATCTACTGCTAAAAATCCTGAATCAAAGGCTATACGTCTTTTTTTGGATGATACAGCAGCTGCTGAAGCACAACCTGTAATGCTCATACCCATAACTTCAGTTAAGCAGGCAAGTGTGTTTGCTGTGTATAGTCCCTGGCATGCGCCTGCTGTCGGGCATGCATAATGTTCCATCTCATGAAGTTTTTCTTCAGTTATCTCTCCTGCTCTAAAGCGTCCTACAGCTTCTGATGAACCTCTTATAAATGTTAAAGTTTCCCCTTTGCAGTGTCCTTCAAGGGAAGGTCCTGCAGTTACAACAACGGTAGGGATATTTAATCTTAATGCTGCAATAAGCATCCCGGGGGTTATTTTATCGCAGTTTGTAAGCAGCACAAGCCCGTCCAGCTGATGCGCCCCTGCAACTGTTTCAACACAATCTGCAATTAAATCGCGGGAGGGGAGAGAATATCTCATGCCGGAATGCCCCATCGCAATACCGTCGCACACGGCAGGAGTGCCAAAAATAAATGCTTGTCCGCCGTTTGAATGGATTCCTTTTTCAATTTGGCGTTCTAAATCTCTCATTCCCATATGTCCGGGTACTAGGTCTGAAAAAGAGCTTGCAATCCCTATAAACGGGCGTTTAATGTTTTTGTCGGATAATCCGCCTGCGTATAAAAGTGCTCTGTGCGGGGCTTTTGCTATTCCTTCTTTAACTGCATCACTTTTCATTTTATTCTCCTTGAAATTGTAATTAAATGGTTTATAATATAAATATCGGGCGAGCGGATTGCAGTCCGCTCATTAAAAGCCCTTATGGTATTAGTTTAAACGCTAGGACTATCAGTAAAATGATAACTAGCGTTTTTTCGCTTATTCTAATATCCACTATTCTCACCTCCTTTCTACAATCAGCTCACCTTAAAAAGATGTTGTTTTGTGAGGGAGATAAGGTTTAGGGCTTGCCCTATTTATTTTTCAATCTTCAAACTGCTTTGATTATATCAAAAATTATGAAGACTGGTCTGTTTTTAATATTTTGGGGTCAAATATAGTAATTTTACCTGTTTTTGGGTCTAATTTTATATCAACGGTGACATTTTTCATATTGTCTAAATCACAACCTATAGATTCAAGCAAGGTTTTTGGCAATATTACGCCATAGGATATACTGCCTTTGCCGCCTTTGAAATTTATAAGCTTCTTTCTCATAGGTTAATTTTATCAAGTTATTTAGCTACTTCCGGACTGGAAATTGTTATCTTTTTGATATCGGTATCAAATGTAATGTCTACTGTAGTGTCATCAAGTTTTTCTAAATCACAACCAATTAATTCAAGCAAGACAGGTGAAAGTGTTATGCTATATGACTTTCCACCTTTTTTATTTTCTGATTTAAGTAATTTTTTTCTCATATAGCTTCATAATAGCAATAAAACTGATTTTATGGCTGTTTTATTAAAATATGCTAATTATAATAAAACATTTTTGCAATATTTATAAAATAATTGTATAATAGTTTGGCAATCAAAAAGGAAATCTATTATGAAAAATATTAAGATAAACGTTTATGACCTTGAAAAAGTGTTTTTGAATTTGAGTGCAGAAATAAATATTCTGGAAGCTTGGAATATCCATGGCGAAAAATCGTCTGAAATTGAACTCATATTAAAAAATATACAAGAAAGCCTTTTAGAGCTTGAAAATATGGTATATGACATTGATGATACAGATTAATTTTTTATTTTTGTAAAAAAATGTTCATAAAAGTTTTATTATGCTTTTATTTACTTGACTTTCATGAGAAAATGCGGATAAAAAGTTTTGAAAAGAAGCCTTTGTTGATGAAAACAAATGAAAATGTTAAAGCTGTCATTCTTGCTGCAGGAAAAGGCACAAGAATGAAATCTGAAAAGCCCAAGGTTTTGCACGAGATTTTTAATAAGCCTTTGGTAAGCTGGGTTTTAAGTGTATGTGAAAATGCAGGCTCTTTTGAAAATATTGTAATTGTGGGTCATAGAGGAGAGATGGTTTCAGAATTTATCTCAAAAAACCATCCAAAATCTGTTTGTGTTGAACAAAAAGAACAGCTTGGAACGGGTCATGCGGTTAGTATGGCAAAAAGTGCTTTGGATGCTTTTAGCGGTTGTGTTTTGGTTTTGTGTGGCGATACACCTTTGGTTACAGCAGAAAGCCTTAAAAAATTCATTAATTTTCATTATGAAAATAATGCCGATGTTACAGTGATGTCGGCTATTTTAGAAAATCCTTCCGGATATGGGAGAGTTGTTCGCGACAGCAAAGACAACGTTTCTGAAATTGTAGAGCAAAAAGATTGCACAGAAGTGCAAAAAACAATAAATGAGATAAATGCAGGTATGTATTGTCTCAACTGGCAAAAAATTAAAAACTTCTTTAACGAACTTAAAAATAATAATTCCCAAAATGAATATTATATGACAGATATCATCAAATGGGGAAATGAAAAAGGGCTTAAAGTTTCCGGGTATATTTTAGAAAATGCTGATGAAACTCTTGGAATAAACTCAAGAGCACAGCTTGCAGAAGCCTTTAATACAATGAATTTAAGGCACTTAAACAAACTTATGGATGAGGGTGTAACCATTGTTTCACCTGAAAATACACAAATTTCCCCTGAAACCGAAATTGGTGAAGATACAATAGTCTTTCCGAATACTTTTATAAACGGTAAAAATAAAATTGGCAAAAATTGTAAAATCGGTCCTTTTGCGCACCTTAGAGGTGATTGTGTCATAGAAGATTTTGTTAAAATCGGAAATTTCGTGGAATTAAAGAAATCATATGTAAAATCCCACACAAATATTTCACATCTAAGCTATGTCGGCGATGCTAAGGTCGGTGCAAATGTAAATATAGGCGCCGGGACAATTACTGCAAACTACAATTCAATTACAAAGGAAAAAAAACAAACGATAATAAATGACGGTGCTTCAATCGGTTCAAATACGGTGCTTGTAGCGCCTGTAGAACTTGGCGAAAATGCATTTATTGCAGCAGGCAGCGTCATAACAAAAGATGTCGGGGCAAATGCTTTAGGTTTGACAAGAAGCCCCCAAAGAGAAATCAAAGATTACGTTAAATAAAAAGGAGATTGAAATGAAATTAGGGCTTGAAGCTATGCCTGCAAGAGAAAAAAATGTGCTCCCCACACATGAAATTAAACTCTTTTGCGGTCGTTCAAATTCAGTTTTGGCTGAGGAAATTGCGGATTACCTCGGGACGACGGTTGGTCCTATGATAATAAAAAATTTCTCTGACGGTGAAATTTATGTTCAAATTCAGGATTCAATAAGGGGCGACGATGTTTTTGTTGTACAGCCTTTGTGCAATCCTGTTAATGAAAATTTAATGGAGCTTTTAATTATAATTGATGCATTCAAAAGAGCTTCTGCAAAAACTATTACAGCCGTTATTCCTTATTACGGCTATGCAAGACAGGACAGAAAAACTTCAGGAAGGGAAGCAATCACGGCAAAACTGGTTGCAGACCTTTTAACAACTGCAGGGGCAGACAGAGTTCTTGCTATGGATCTTCATACGGGGCAAATTCAGGGGTTCTTCAATATTCTTGTAGACCACATTTATGCAACGCCTATTATTGTAAATTATATGAAGAAATTAAATCTTCCTAAAAATGAGCTTGTAGCTGTATCTCCTGATACAGGCGGAGTTCAAAGAACAAGGGCTTTTGCAAAGGCTATGGACTGTCCTCTTGCAATCATTGATAAAAGAAGAACCCAACACAACGTTGCAGTTGCAGACCATGTTATAGGCGATGTTAAAGGCAAAATCTGTGTAATGTTTGATGATATGATTGATACAGCAGGAACAATTTGCGAGGCTGCAAAACTCTTAAAAAGAGAAGGCGCAAAAGATGTTTATGTTTGCGCAGTGCACCCCGTATTCTCGGGTCCTGCCCTAAAAAGGCTGGATGAGGCGCCGATTAAGGAAGTTATTGTTACAAACACAATTCCTCTAAAATCAGATGAATTTATCCCGACAAAGATTACACAACTTTCCGTTGCGCCGCTTTTGGGTGAAGCTATTTCAAGAATTCACGATGATCAGTCTGTAAGTTCACTGTTTGGTTTTGAAAAGGAATATCAAAGTTAATGTCAACAGAAGCACTTAATGAATTGAAAGAAAAGCTGAAAGGCTGCAAAGGCTGTCCCTTGTGCTCTACAAGGACAAACCTTGTATTTTCCGACGGGAACCCTGAGGCAAATATTATGCTTATAGGAGAAGCACCTGGCGCGGATGAAGATAGATTAGGTGTTCCTTTTGTCGGTCGTGCGGGGAAACTTTTAGATGAATTTTTCAAAAAGGCAGGAATAGACAGGCAAAAAGATATTTATATCTGCAATACCCTGAAATGCCGCCCGCCAAACAACAGAAAACCGGAGCCCGATGAGAAAAAGGCTTGTGCACCATATTTAAAATTCCAAATTGATACAATAAAGCCAAAAATCATTATTCTTTGCGGGGCAACAGCACTTGAAAGTTTTATAAAAGGGCATACAATATCAAGAGCACGCGGAAAAATATTTAAAGGCTCCAAAGGTACTGTTTTTGTTCCGATTTTCCATCCTTCTTATCTTTTAAGAAACCATTCTCTGGAGGAAGGCTCCCCGAGAGATTTAATGCTTAAAGATTTAATTATGATTAAAAAGCTTTCAGAGCGGGATACGATTGAGGTATAATACGAAATTATTTCTTTTTAACAGGAATTAATTCGTATCCCAAGGCATTAGCTAAAATACAAGCTTCTTCATATGTAAAAGTATTTCTAGTCAATTTTCCGTAAAGGGATTGGTAGGTATAGTTTTTATTTGTTTCATCCGATAAAATCTTTACTACACCACTGTAGTTTATATCTTCAGAATTACAAAGCGCTTTTACATATTTTTTGCTGTTCATTATGCAATATTAGAGCCAATTGCTATTTTTAGCTACAATCTTTCCTCTTATTGTAAACAAAACTATACAAAGGTGGAAAATCGGCATGCTTTTGTATTAAAATGTTGTTTAAAATTAGGGGATTTTATAGGATTTTAGGTTTTAAAAATGGCGGATAACTTAGAGATTAGAGTAGAGCAGCTCACAGATGCAATCAGGGGACTTTATAATAAGCCTTCTTTAACACCTGCTGAAATAAATAATGCTTTCAATACTATGCTTCAGAGGTTTGAAAACCAAACAAATCTCTCAAGCGAAAAGATGCTCCAGATTATTTCAAATGAAATAAGAAAAACTGCAGAAGAAAGACACGGCTCTATTCAGGAGATGCTCTTTGGATTTGAAGATACGATTAAAACCGCAACTGCCCAAATTTCAAACCCCAAATTTGATATGCAGATATCAAAGATTGCAACAGACCTGAATTCCCTTTACTCAAAAATGAATAACCAGGAGCTGCAGCTTCAAAAATTTACCCAGAGTATTGACGCCCTTAGAACATCTGGTACTGCAGCAGAGATGGTGAAGCTCAGCAATGAATTTGCTGCATTTTCAAGAGGTTTTGACAATATCACGGCAACTTTGAACAAAAATTTTGCCGAGTTTTTAACCCAGGTGCAATCATTCAGCCAAAAAGAAGAATTGAACCAGATAAGATATCAGCTGGATGAAATTATTAAAAATTCCCAGATTATAACATCTGCCGGAGAGAGGATTGATGCTTTTTCAACAAGGCTGAACAGTCTTTCTACAAAGGAAGATACAAATTATATAAATGAAAAAGTGACAATTTTAACCTCGTTTTTGTCTGATTTGAAGGCTTATATTGAAAAAAATGACCTTGATAACAAAGAACAATTCAGACTTACAATTTCAAATATTGAATCAAAACTGAATATACTAAATCTTAATACGCTTGATGAAATCAGAACAGATATTAAGAATTTGTTTAATGAAGTTCGTGATACTGCAACTTATTCAAAAGATGAAATCATTACGAAATTTGCTGATATTGTAGATATTATAAACAAAAGCTATTCTGAAGTCGGCGAAAAACTAAATATTGAAACAAGCAATATAAATAATAATCTGGCGCAGCTCGCAGGAGAAGTGCAAAAGGTTTATACAACAGTTTCTGATGGTATAACGGGACGCACCGAAGAAATTAAAATGCAGCTTCATAATTTAAATGAAGACTATCAGACCATGAAAAATGTGCTTGTAAATATGTCTTCAAACACAAATATTGATGAAGTTGCAAAGAGTATTATTAAAAGCAATACTGAAACTCTTGAATTAAGCCATGATTTTATTCAAAGCCAGCTTGGAAAGATTGAGGATGCAATCCAAAGGCAGGAAGAAAATGAAAAACAACATCTTGTAAATGCTGTTGAACTTTTAAAAAATGAACTTTCCGGTCTTTCAGACAGAATTACCTCCCTTGAGGCTGATTTTGGCAGTAATTCCATAAAGACTTTTGAAGAGCCTTTAAATAAAATTTCAAAATGTGTTGAAGCCCTGCAGTCTGCCGATTCTGTAAAACAGCTTTCAAATATTATGGCAGGAGTTGCAAGTGAAGTTAATTCATCCATTGCAAGCCTGAAGGATAATCTTGAAAAAGCCCAGGATGGTACGAGTATTCAGGTGCTGCAGCAGTTAAATGCCAGTGTTCCAAAGATTGCGGATAAGCTTGAAATATTCAGAAACCATGTTGTTTCTGAAAACTCTGCAAATATTACAGAATTAAAACAACATTTTGCTCAGGTGGTTGATACCATAACATCCAAAGTGGAACAAATCACAAGCAAAAATTTCGGCGGAGACAGCATTAAGGTTGATTTGCAGAATATGTCAAATCACATAATGGAGACCATTGAAAATATAAATTACAACATTACAAGAGAATTCAACGACCATAAAACAAATATAGATGAACTTTTATCCAAAATAAATGATTATGAGGATAAATTTAAAGATAAACTGAATTCTATAGAATCTACCTTTGAAACGCTGACGCAGGAAGGATGCGACAGAATTAACGATGCCATAAGCTTAAACCAGCTGCAGATGCATGAAACTTTAACCACATTAAAGGGAGATGTTCTTGCAGGCATTTTGGGTATAAACAAAAACAGCAAAACAAATTTTGAACTGCTGGATGGCAAACTTGAAAAACTTATCAGAGAATCCTCTCCAAAAAGCCCTGTGGCTTCCCTGCAGGAAACAAACCAGCAGGAGATTCTTGCTGAAATTGAAAATAAGGTTGAAAGATGCAATCTGCAGCAAATTCATAATGGCAAAGAGCTGCTTGGAGAAATTCAAAATCTTAATTCCGAACTTTCTTTTAAACTTGAAAATTTGAGCCTGAACGGCAACAATGAAATTCCGCCAAGTTTAATAAGAGGAATTGATGATAAGGTTCAGTCTTTGCTTGAAGCAAGTGTTGATAAAGAAGAATACACAAAACTTTTAAAAGCCCATGTGGATTTAAGAACAAAAGAGCTTATCCAAAAGATAGCAAAAATTGTAAGCGTCTTCAGACCAGACAAGGATAAGGAAGAAGACGCACAAAATGTTGCTGCAAGTGTGAAATTAGACCAGCTTTTATCCCAGCTTGAATATTTGAAAGACAATATTTTTGCTGAAATAAGAGAGGGGTTTGATAAGCTGGATAAAAAACAGGAAGTCATTGAAGATATTTCAAAAAATGTTGGTGAGGCTTTATCAAACACAGTTTATATTAAAAACAACGCAGCAAATGAATTCAGGGGAGTTTTGGATGAAAAACTTGAAAACCTGAAAAATGTTGAATTTTTAATTGAAGACCTTAAAAATGCTATCCAAAACAACCAAGTGAGCGTTTTAGAGAGAATAAATACATTTAATGAAGACCTTGTTTCCACACGTTTGGTGGTGAATGAAAGATTTGAAGGGCTGAACCAAAGTATTGGTGGTTTGAATCAAAATATTGAAGGACTGAATTCTCTAAAAGATGCAATAAATAGCGAAGTTAAAGACACATCTGAAAAGATAATGAATGCGCTGACAAATTCTTCCGATGACGTTGCGCAAAGAATTGAAGCAATGGTAAACCAGGCATCTGAAAGAATTGCAAGCACGGTAATTGAAAATGTGAAAGGCAATCTTGAGCGCCTTGAAAATGCAGATAATTCTGCTGCAGATGTATCCATAAATTCTGATGAATTGGCTTCAAAGCTTTCAGGCAGCGTTTCTGAAAGACTGAATGATATCTTAAATAAGATAGACAAGAAAACAGATGATTCTTATTCAATGTCAGATTTGGAAGCAGACCTTGCAAAGGTAAGGCTCAGCATTGAAAAAAATCATAAAAACATAGGCGCAGATTTCCAAAATATTGGCGGGTGGCTTAAAAATACCAATTCAAGGCTTGATAACCTTGCAAGGGTGATGGATACTCTTTCCAAAAAGATTGAACGCACGGAAAAACTCAGCCTTGAGGGAATGACATCCAAGCTTGTACAAAGCGAAAAAGAATATGCGGCGCCGCAAAGAATTGAAGAAGCGCTTGCCGGTGTACAAAAGAAATACAAAATTCAGGAAATGCGTCTTGAAGAGCTGGATGAAAAAATTTCACTTATACTTCAAAAACAATCAGAAGGTTTTGATGTAAAATCGTTTATTGATTTATTCTACGATAATACAAGCCAGACAAAGAGTCTTGCATCAAGAGTTGAAGGTATTGAAAGCAAATTGAACAATATTTCAAAGAATATTGAGAGAATCATTTCTTATATTGACGAATAAGATGAGCCAATACAAAGTATTGACGAATAAGATGAGCTACCAATATAAAGTATTGATAGTAAGGTTTTTTGACGGCAGGTTTTCAAGGGCAAATTAAAAAGAAATATGTGATTCAAAGACACGGGGGATTCCCGTCTATGATTTGTGAAATTTTAGACATCTAACCCCAAGCCAGCTTTGCATACGGGTTCATTGGTTTCGCTCCAGCTCAATCAATTCCCTTTGCATCTTTTACGACGGTCTTTTCACCACATATATATGCACATTATATAAAAGTATTTGTGCAAGTTTCTATTTCTTCAAAAATTCTTCTTCACCCTTAAGCTGTCTGTTCATAAGGTTTAAGAAAATTTCCTTTGAATTTTCTTTTGAATAAACAGCTTTATAAATTGCGTTTGAAATAGGTGTTTCAATGCCAAGTTTTTCCGATAATTCGCATACGGCTTTTGATGTTTTTACACCTTCTGCAACAGAACCAAGGCTTGCCAGAATATCGTCAATCTTTTTGCCCTGTGCAAGCATTCTGCCGACAGTATTATTTCTGCTCAGGTGGCTGGAGCAGGTTGCAATTAAATCTCCCATGCCGGATAAGCCCCACATAGTTGAAGGGTTTGCGCCTAATTGCACCGCAACACGGGCAATTTCTGCCATTCCGCGTGCTAATAGAGCACCTTTGGAATTATCCCCAAAATTCATCTCATCCAAAAACCCTGCAGCTATTGCGATAACATTTTTCAGGCTTCCTCCAAGCTCTACACCAATAATATCCGTATTTGTATATAGTCTGAATTTATCCTTTACAGTGAGGGCTTTTTGAACAGTTTTTGCAACTTCAATATCTTCCGCCGCAACTGTTGCAGCTGTAGGGTAGCCGTCAAGCACCTCTTTTGCAAGGGTTGGACCTGAAAGAATTGCAAATTTCTGGTTTGGAAGTTCATCCTTTATAACTTCACTCATTCTTTTTAGTGAAGGCAATTCAAGCCCTTTTGATGTATTTACAAGGATTTGCTCATTCTTAATTCCCGCTTCTTTTAATTGTTTGCAAACAGGACGAATGGCAGATGTGGATACCACAAGCAGGATAATATCGGCATCTTCAATTGCTTCTTTCATATCAGATGTGATATTAACTTTTTTATCAAGCTCGACGCTGAAAGGGCGGGAAACTTTTTTTGCCATTAAAAGTTCATCACTCAAATCTTCTTTTCTGGACCATCCGTATACAACATTGAAGTTATCTGTTAATAACTTTGTTAAAACCAATCCCCAACAACCAAGACCAATAACAGCAATTTTCACGGTTTGCTTCCTTAAAAATTTAAAAAACTAGATAAGCCCCATATCGGTTAATTCTTTTTCTATGCGGGCATCTTTTGTACTTGCGGCGGCTAAGCGAACAAAAACATCATTTTGATTTAGCTGATTTAACTTTGAAACATTGTTGTTAGAGAACTTTTGTCCGAATACCCGGAGCCTCTGGCTTTGATAATTTTGATTTGCGTGTATGGATAGTACTCTCATCAATGTTCCTTTAAATATCAAATATGGTGCAAACAGCACGCCGTAACAAAATAATACAACAATTTTTAAAAAGATGCAATAAAAGATTTACGGTTTAGTGATTGAATAATTCATACAAAATTATTCCCGTTGAAATTGCTAAATTTAGGGATTCTACACCTTTTTTCATTGGAATGGTGTATGAGGTATCCGACAGGCTTAACAATTCGTTACACAGTCCGCATGCCTCAGAGCCAAACATCACAATATATGGCTCATCCGGCATAAAATTTTTAATATGATTTTTGGAATTGACCACCGTTGCTATCATTTTATGGCTTTTTTTAAACTCTTTCAATTGCCCTTCCCGGCAGTGGACAACAGGAACTTTGAAAATGTTTCCTGCAGCGGAACGAATGGTTTTTGGCGAAAATTCATCCGTACATTCTCCAAAAAGCATTATGCCTTCAATGTCAAAAGCTGCAGCAGTCCTTATTATTGTCCCTAAATTTCCGGCATCCTTAATGCCATCCAAAAGAATAATTCTTTTGAAGTTTTTAAATGTTCTAATATCATATTCAGGCTTTTCTACCACAGCAAGAATATTTGGGGCGCTTTCCGTTGTGGAAATTTTCTCCATAATCTTTTCGTTTGCAAGGTAAATTTCTGCGCCATTAAGACTTGCGTCTTTGAATTTTGTATTGCCTGGTTTTGCATTGAATTTTTCAAGCAGAGTTTTATTTGAAGAGAAAATATGTTTAATCTTCATATTGGCTTCAATTGCCTCAAATACAGATTTTTCCCCTTCAACTATTATAAAATCTTCCCTGTATTTTTTTTGATGAAGTTTTACAATATCTTTTACAATGCTGTTTTGAACACTTGTAATTTCAATCATTTTGCCTGCCCTCTTGCCAAATTTGGAGCCATTTTTGTTCTTTTTTATTCAGCATTGTACCATCAATCAAACTTTCTTCGTATGGAAACTTTGAAAGAGTTAATTTTTTATTTCGCTTTTTATCGTAATAAACAGTGTTTTCAAGACGGATGCCAAAACTTCCTTTTTCTGCTGTGCAGTTATAAAGTCCGGGTTCAATGGTAAAAACCATATTGTTTTGCAAGGCGCAATTAAATTTCGGGTTCAAGGTCAATGTAGGAGGCGCTTGGTGAACGGGTATTCCAACCCCATGACCCAAAGAATGCGGGAATAAAAACCCTCCTTTTTCCGGTTTTTCATACGGTTTCAGAATTTTCCTTGCCAAAGCATCCATATGTTTTGTTTCTGTAAAATCCTTGAAAAATACATTCAACTGCGCTTTTAGAACCGCTGTATAAATTTCTTTTACCTTTTGCGGTATATTTACAGAAAATTTATCGTCTTTGTTATTGTTAGTTTTACTGCCGGTTTTCTCGGGTTTTTCCGGCGGACAGACAAAAACCCTTGTAATATCTGTTGCATATCCCCCTTCATAGTATCCGCCGCAATCTATAAGAAGAATTTCTCCTTCCTTTATAATTTTTTCTTTGTCATAGTTTGAATAGTGAATTGAGCTTGAATTTTCTCCAACGGCTAAAATTGTTTTAAAGCTTGTTCCTTTGGCACCGTTGCGGATTAATTCTTTTTCAAAAATTTCTTTTAATTCAAATTCGGATAGCCCGGGTTTTATTTTATCTCTAAATGAACAGAGTGCATCATCAAGCCTTTTGAAAGCTTCTTTATAATGTTTAATTTCTGCCGCATTTTTAATTGAAGCCATTTTTTGAACAGGGTTTTTATTCAGTGCAGCAGGGTTTTTCACTAAATTAAAATCGTTTAAGGTAATATTATTTTCATCAATTAAAATTTCACTGCCGGTTTTTTTGAGGGTTTTAGCCATATCTTTAAGCGGCAGATGTTTTACCCCTTTCAATTTTGGAATTACGCAGTCTGAAAAAATGTATGCTTCATTTTCTGTTACAAGCATTTTTGCCCTTATAACAGATGTATTGGGTTCGGCGTAGCACCTTAGATTTAAAATGTATGAAACATCTTCAAGGCTTGTTAAAAGAATACTTTGCCCTTTTGAATTTTTTACTGTTCCTGCTGCGCCGGGCTTTTTTAAAGTGCGTCTCAGTTTTTCAACCTTTTTATCATATGAAACGCCGCAAATTTCAAGCGGCACAGTTTCAATCTTTGCGTCACATTCCGGTTCGTCTTTGGTATCATAAGGTTTTAAATCTATTCCTTCCTGTTCTTTTTCAAAGGTTTTAAAGGTTGAAATTTTAGTGGATTTTGACGGTATAAAAAGAGTATCACCTTTGTGCAGCCTGCTTTTGAGCGCCTCAACAAGACTTGTTTTCATATCAAGCTTTACAACTTCAACATTTTTCCCCTTGGTCTCGTTTTCTGCCTGAATATGGTATCTTGGGTCTACAAACAGGATGATTTTACCCTTATAATCCTGAATTGCCTCTCCTGCAGTTCCTGAAAACCCTGTTAATTTATACAAAGGAGTATTCTTGTTATGCTCAAGTGTCAGGTCATCTTTAGATTTCAGGAGGATGTATTCATTTTTATTAAGTTTTTTCATATTATTATTTTCCATTTAATTTTAATATCTGAAATAATGATAAATATTTTCTTTGCTAGCTATATCATAATAAATTTTAAAATATATATCGTCAGTTTCTTTATCAACAAATGCATAAAATTCAAAAGTTTCACCAGATTTTACTTTAATTGGTTTATTTTTATCAATTAAATATTTTTCGTATTTTCTAAACTCTTTTCTTGCTTTTTTTGTTTCTTTAATATTTCTAACGGTATCGTAAGGCAGCATTACAGTTGATTTTACTGGTAGAACGGTAGTAGCATAAACATACTGAAACAGGCCTTGCCCAATGTCTTTTAATTCAAGATCGGAGGTCGCAAGTCCAAGTATTCCTATGGGAGGAATTGCAATAGAAACAGCAGTTATTGTTGCTACTGTGACTGGCATAGCTACTGCAACAGTTGCGGAAAATGGAATGGCTCTATGGAACATATCTTTCCTAAAATTTGCTGCAGATTCTTTGTACAGCTTTTTGGGGTCTTGAACGGTAATTTCAAGTTTATAAGTTTTGTCTCCATTATTCTTTATACTATATTTATATGCCTTGTAATCATTTCCGAGAAAGCTTTCCAGTTCATCTAAAGCTTCTTTTGTGATTTTCATATCATTTGGCATATTATATGTATATGCTGCAAAAGCAACATCCGTATTCGAAAATACAAACTGCAACAGCAAAACCAAACATATAATCTTTTTTATCATCTTTTTAAAATTCTATATTCCCATTGTTATTAATGTATGATAATTATTTTATAGCTTTCCTTACTTGTGTGCAAACAGTGCATTTTATGCTATAATCTTTTTTATGGTTGAATTATATAAAGAGAAATTAATATTCTACAGACTGCTTTTAACGTTTGCTATTACTGCAATGTCAGGTTGTTTAGCTTGGATTTTTACTCAGTATAGTATTTGTACCACGTTACAGATAATTGTCAATTCAACAGTTATTTTATTTCTTGGTATTTTTATTTCTAAAACCGTAATGAGTATCAATTTTTATCATAAAAAAATAAAGGAGACAATTAATGCTGGGTAATATAGCAATTACAATATCATTTATAGGTGCGCTTGGGCTTATCGGCATTCTCTTCTATGCTATTTCAGATGATGAAAAAGAAACAAAGAAAAATTAATCTGCATAAGCAGCATTGAATGAGTAAACGGCGTTGAATTGTTAATACATCACCTGCACAATAATACTTCTGGTTCTGGGTTTGTTGTCAAAATCGATTAAAACTATCTGCTGCCAAGTGCCAAGCTCCATTTCTCCGTTAACATAAGGCACGGTTATTCCGTTTCCGAGCATAGCTGCCCTGATATGTGCATACCCGTTTCCGTCATGCCAGGTCTTATCGTGATGATAAGCTTTTTTTGCGGGAATTAAATCATCTAAAATTTCCGGGATATCTTTAATGAGCCCCGGTTCATATTCTATTGTTGTAATTGAGACGGTGGAACCGGGTGAAAAGATATGAATGACGGCATTTTTAATATCGCCTCCGGCATCTTTTGCATTTTTTACGGATTGTTTTACGGCATCATTGACATTTAGTGTTATATCAATGATATCCGTAAATCCGTTTGTTTGAATTAAAAATTTTTCGTTTTTAACACCCATGCCTTGTTTTTAACTTGTTTTTAGGCAATAAACAATGTCGCACAGACTAATGACACAATGGTCATAAGTTTTATCAGAATGTTTAAAGAAGGTCCTGATGTATCTTTGAAAGGATCGCCTATTGTATCACCGACAACGCTTGCAGCGTGTTGCGCGGAGCCTTTTCCTCCAAAATGTCCTTCTTCAATATATTTTTTAGCATTATCCCAAGCGCCGCCTGTATTTGCCATCATAATTGCAAGGCAGACACCCGTTGCAATTGCTCCCATGAGCATACCGCCAAGAGCCTGCGCACCGATTGTTTTATCTACAAGTGTGCCAACTCCAAGCCCTACAACAAGCGGAGCGCCTATTGCAAGGATACCGGGCAGAAGCATTTCCAGTATTGCTGCTTTTGTTGAAATATCAACGCATTTTTTATAGTTTGGCTGACAGCATCCTGTCATAATACCGGGGTTTTCCCTGAACTGTCTTCTTACTTCATCCACCATTTTGCCTGCTGCACGACCAACGGCGCCCATAGTGAGTGAGCAAAACAGGAATGGTAAAGAAGCACCGAATAGAACACCTGCTGTTACAAACGGGTTCAAGATATCAATATCTTCAAGGTTTACAACCGTTGCATATGCGCATAAAAGGGCAAGTGCCGTAAGTGCTGCGGAACCTATTGCAAAGCCTTTTCCTATAGCTGCTGTTGTGTTTCCGACAGAATCAAGTTTGTCTGTTCTTTCCCTAACTTCCTTTTCAAGGTTTGCCATTTGTGCAATGCCGCCTGCGTTATCTGATATAGGACCGTAAGCATCAACTGCAACAATCATTCCAACACTTGAAAGCATACCGACTGCTGCAATGCTTATACCGTAAACACCAAGGGTGTAATTTCCCATACCGCCAATTACAAGGAATGCGCCAATTGTAGCCAAGCTTATAATCACCATAGGGAAAAATGTTGACAACATACCAACATCAAGCCCGGATATAACGGTGGTTGCAGTACCTGTTTCTGTTGATTGTGCAATCCTTTTTACCGGCATAAAATTATATGATGTAAAATATTCTGTTAAATAACCAATTAATGTGCCTGCAACAATGCCTATCAAGAGCGCAAAAAATATTCCGTTGCCGCCCATTTCGCCCGGGAACCAGTTTGTGATTAAAAAATATGAGCCGATGATTGTTAGAAGCATTGAACCTGTTGTTCCAAGCTGAAGCGAAAACATCGGATTTCCGTTTTCTTTTGTGCGTACAAAATATACGGCGATTATAGAAGCAAAAATGCCAAGTCCTGCAAGGACTATGGGCAAAAATGCACCGCGAAGGTTTAGACAGAGTGCGCCAAGTGTAATGGATGCAATGATTGAACCCACATAAGATTCAAAAAGGTCAGCGCCCATTCCTGCAACATCTCCAACATTATCACCTACATTATCTGCAATAACGGCAGGGTTTCTGTGGTCATCTTCGGGGATTCCTGCTTCTACTTTGCCTACTAAATCTGCACCGACATCAGCCGCTTTTGTAAAAATACCGCCGCCAACACGTGCAAAAAGTGCAATTGAGCTTGCTCCAAGTGCAAAGCCGTTTACGATTTCATAATCTTTAAATATGTAATATAAAATTGTAAGACCTAAAAGACCAAGCCCTACAACTGTCATACCCATCACAACGCCGCCTGAGAATGCAATTTTAAATGCACTGTTTAATGATTTTTCTGCAGCATGTGCTGTTCTTGAGTTTGATTTTGTTGAAACGCTCATTCCTATATAGCCTGCAACTGCAGAACAAATGGCTCCGCAAAGGAAGCATATAGCGGTATTTACGCTTATGAATGCACTGATTAAAAGTGCTACAACTATTACAAATAATGACAATATTTTGTATTCTCTTTTTAAAAATGCCATGGCACCATGGTAAATATGGTTTGATATGGCACTCATGGTTTCATTACCTTTGTTTTCAGACATAATCTTTGAAGTTTTTAGTGCTGCAAACAAAAGAGCTATCATACCTGCAATCATGCCTATAAATATGGATTTAACGCCTTTAGCGTATACGCCGAATGACATAAATATACCCGCTAAAAGCACAATCCAGAAAATTGTTTCCCAGAAAACCTGTCTTTTTTTAACTTCCATTTTTTATTTCCCTATATAATTTCTATCCGTTTTTCAAGGGAAATTATACCATATTAAGCGCCTTTGTGTAAATTTGGAATCCATTTCTCCTTTATTCTGTTGAGCTTTCCGGTTTGCTGCATATGGTTTAGTATTTTATTTAATTCTTCTTTTAATTCTTTGTTTTCTTCGCCCTGGCGAAGCGCTATAGCGTAATATTCTTTTGTATATCTTGCAGGGAGGATTTTATATCCTTTATTATCCAAAACGAAACCGTATAAGATGCTGTCATCTGCTAAAATTGCATCAACCTTATCTTCTTTTAATAAATCAAAGGCTTCGTTGTAGTTTTTCTTTCCTATAACGGTAGCATTCGGGGCAAGCTGTCTTATTGTTTTTTCGCCGGTTGTACCAAGGATTATCCCGGCTCTTCTTGTATTCAGGCTTTCTATGGAATTTATCTTAGACGAATTTTTTATAATTAAAGCCTGTCCTGCAACATAATACGGAATGGTAAAATCTATAATATCGGCTCTTTTTGAATTTATACTCATAGTGGCGATTACAATATCCACTTTGCCGGAATTTAAATCGCTTATCCTTGAATCAGCCGTAACATAAACATATTCTGCGAGTTCTTCATCTCCAAGGATTCTTTTTGTAATATTTTTTGCAACATCAACATCAAAACCTTTTAATTCTCCTTTTTCTATGTAGCCAAAAGGCTTGGAATCGCTTTTTATGCCGATTATAATCTTATTTCTGAATTTTATTCTTGCAAGTAAATCTTTTGGTTCTCTGTTTGGGTTTGTGCAGCCAAAAAGACCAAGGAAAACCATAGAGCAAAAAAATATCAGTAATAATATATTTACTTTTTTCATTTTTTTATTTTATCATAAAACTATGACTAAAAGATTTATCAAAGGATTTTTTAAAACTTTATTTTTAAGATTGTTTTTTATAACATTTGGCTGTCTGATTGCTGCATTTTCGCTTGAATGTGTTCTCATTCCAAGGGATGTAATTGATGGCGGAGTTGTTGGTATTTCAATTATGGCAAGCTATTTAACCAAATTACCTTTGGGGCTGTTTTTGATTGTTCTTAATTTGCCTTTTATTGTAATGGCATTTAAAAAATTTGGTAAAATGTTTGTCGGGCTTATGTTTTACGGTGTTGTTATGCTCGCATTGTTTTCGGAATTATTTCTGGAAACCGGCTGGGTATTTACGCAGGATACGCTTATAGCGGCAATTTTTGGAGGTATAATTCTTGGAACCGGTGTGGGTTTTGTTTTAAAAAGCAATGCTTCGCTTGACGGGACTGAAATTATGGCAATCAATCTTGCAAAAAGATACCCATTTTCCGTTGGCGAAATTGTAATGTTTTTTAATGTTTTTATATTTATTGCTGCAGGTTTTGTATATGGACCGGACAAAGCTATGTACTCTGCCATAACGTATTTTATTGCATATAAAGCAATTGATTTGGTTCTGCAGGGGATGAATGAGGCAAAATCTGTTTTTATAATGAGCCCTGAATATGAAAAAATCGGTAAAGAAATAATGAAAAATCTTGATAAAAGCGTCACCTATCTTAGCGCAGAGGGCGGATATTCCGGCGCCAAATCAAAGATGGTATATTGTGTTATTACAAAGATTGAAATTCCTAAAATTAAAGATGTTGTAAGCGAAGTTGACCCGACTGCCTTTATTGCGATTGAAAATGTGCATGAAGTTGAAGGAAAAAGGTATAAGAAAAAGCACTAGATTTTTCACCTTTTGTCGGATGAATTTATTTTTTTCTTTTGCCTATAATTAAATAATAATTAATAAATTATTAAAAATATCAAAGTAAGTGAAAATTTAATTTAATATAAAAATATGAAATACAAAGATTATTATGAAATTTTAGGCGTAAAACGGGATGCAACTGATGCAGAGATAAAATCTGCATACAGAAAGCTTGCAAGGAAATACCACCCGGATGTAAATAAAGAAAAAGGCGCCGAAGAAAAATTTAAGGATATAAATGAAGCCTATGAAGTTTTAGGAGACAAAGAAAAGCGCCAAAGATATGATACACTTGGTTCCGGGTTTCAAAACGGTGCCGATTTTGATCCTTCAATGGGCGGTTTTGGCGGGTTTGATTTTTCACAGTTTGCAAAAGGCTCGCAGGGTGGAAATTCAGGCGGTTTTTCAGACTTTTTCAGTGCGATATTTGGCGATTTAATGTCCGGTGGCGCTAAAACATCATATGGCAGAGGCTTTAATAATGATATGTTCGGCGGTGGCGGTTTTTATTCCAATATGGGTGGACAAAGTATGGGTGCAGACCCCAGAACTGCCTCAAGAAGAAGGGATAATCCAAACAAAGCGCAAAAAGAAAATCTTGATATAAACCAAAACCTTGTATTGAGTGTAAAAGATGTGATAAATGGCGGTACAAAGAATATCACAATAACGGATTATCAAAAATGCAGATACTGCCATGGAACATCCGGCAGCGGATTTTGCTCTCATTGTGCGGGTTCCGGCATCGAAAAAAATTTAAAAAATCTTTCTGTTAAAGTTCCAAAGTTTGTAAAAGAAGGTCAAAAAATCCGTCTGAAGGGCGAGGGCAGAAATAATGAACTTGGTCAGAAAGGTGATTTGTATCTGACCATAAAAATTAAAGACCCGAATTTTACGGTTGATGGTGATGATTTGACAAAAACGGTTGAAATATCACCTGCAACAGCAGTTTTGGGCGGCAAAAAAGAGGTAGAAACGCCCGATGGAAGGGTGACAATTACCATCCCTGAAAAAACAAGCAGCGGAAAACTTTTAAGACTAAAAGGTCTGGGTTTACCCAAAAAAGAAGGCGGTGCCGGGAATTTGAATGTAAAGATTCTGATTGTTCTTCCAAAAACAATTTCAGACAATGAAATTGAACTATACAAAAAGCTCAAAACTATGGAAACTGCGTAAAGTTTTAGTCTGATTTTTCAAGCTCTTCAATCAATTCATCTAAAACTTTTACAGCATCCTGAACAATTTTCACATCTGCATTTTTAAATATTGGAGCATCTTCATCTGTGTTTATGGCGATAATTGTTTTTGCATTTTCTATTCCAACCAAATGATGAATTGCGCCTGAGATACCAAAAGCAACGTAAACCTTTGGAGATACAGTTTTTCCTGTTTGTCCTATTTGATATTCTTTATCAATGAGTCCCATATCTACGGCACCTCTGGAGCCCGCAACTGCAGCACCTGTGAGCTTTGCAAGTTTTTTTAGCTTTTCAAAATTTTCTTCAGTTTTTAGACCTTTTCCGCCCGCAACAACTATCTGTGCATTTTCAAGTTCTGAAGAAAGTTTGTGTTTATTTAATTCTGTGCCTAAAATCCTGATGGGCTCAATAAAACCTTCCAAAACAGGTACAAACTCTTCAAATTCACCCTCTTCTTTGTATATTTTCTCTCTTTTTTGGAGTACAGACGGTCGCACTGTTGCCATTTGGGGTAATTTTTTGCACAAAATTGTTGCCATCAGCTGACCGCCAAATGTTGGTCTTGTTGCAGCGAGTTTTTTTTCATTTTTATAGTTTGTAATTTCAAGTTTTGTACAGTCAGCAGTAAGCCCCGTGTCAAGAGATGATGATATCAATGGTGCTATACTTCTGCCTTCTATTGTTGCACCTATTAAAAATATTTCAGGATTTTTTAGTTTGCAAAGTTCTGTAAATGCTCTGGCTATTCCTATATGGCTTTTAATATTTTCATTTTTGATATGATAAATTTTATCTGCACCATTTTGATAAAGCTCTTTAAAAAGTTCATCTTTTATATCATCAATATTTTCGTTTGAAAAAAACAGGGCTGAAACTTTTAATTTTCCGCACAAATCATCGCTAAGTTTTCTGGCAGCTGCTAAAAGCTCAGCTGCAACAGGGTGAAATGCCGTCTTATCCTCTTTTTTTATGGTTTCAGCGTAAACGAATATTTCCCCGGAAGGACTTTGGTTATTATTGTTCTGGTTGTGTTTCTTCTTTTTTGCCATTATTTTTCCTTATGTGAGATAAAATTTCTGAGATATAATCATCTTCAATTGTTTTACATTCCCTTGTAATTTCAGGACGAAAAGCTTTTTGTACAAAGGTTGGAGAGCCTTTTATACCGCACATTTCTATATCCATTTTAATGTCGTCAGCATTGAATATTCGAAGCTCTTTGTTCTGTGCTTTAATATAATCTCCGATTTTTGGGTTTTTTAGTTGTGAGCATCCTTTTAAAACGCAAAGTACGCAGGGGATTTGTATTTCAATAGTTGAAACATTATCCTCTTTTTCGCATTTTGCATCAAGTTTTGTCTCTTCAACATCCAAAATCTTTTTGACATAGGTTAGAACAGGTATGTTTAAATTATGTGCAAGAGAAGGTCCTGTTTGTGCGGTATCACCGTCTATTGCAAATTGTCCGGTAATAATGATATCAAAATCGCAGATAATATTTTTTATGGCACAGGCAAGAGTTTTGCTTGTGGCGTTTGTATCTGCACCTGAAAATCTTTTATCAGAAAGTAAAATTGCATTATCTGCGCCAAGAGCAAGTCCGTATTCAAGAGTTTCTCTTGCGCAGTTTGGACCCATAGAAAGCAGAGTGATTTTTGTATCCGGGTCAATTTTTTTAATTTCAAGTGCTGCCTGAATTGCGTATTCATCATAAGGGTTTAGGATATTTGTGAGCCCTTCTCTTATGATATTATTCTCTTTACTCCATTTTACATCGTTTGTATCCGGCACCTGTTTTATGCAAACAACTATTTTCACTTTTTTGTCCTAAAATCCTAAAAATTCTATCCTAAAATTTATATGATTATTATAGCATAACATAACGAAGTATTAAGAAATATTACCCGTAAATTATATACTGTGTAAATATTTTTTTGTATTTGGTTTTTATTATAATATAGTTTTTCTGCAAGGATTTTTATGGTATACGGCTTTAACCAACAATTTAACCAACAACAAAATCCATATTTATATCAACAAGGATATAACCAGCCGTACGGTGCTCAGCAGCAAGGTTATCCTGCCCAGGGGCAGCAAGGCTTTCAGCAAATGCCTTATCAAAATATGCCGCAGGGAATGCCTCAAAATCCTTATCAGGGTGTTCCGCAGGGTGGTCCAAATTTCGGGATAAATCCCGGATATCCTGCAAATAACAATGGACAGAATTTTACAGCAGTTGATACAGAAAAACTAAAACAAGATGCCGTTGAACTTTCAGGTAAAGCTGCAGATAAAGTGGAAGAAAATTCCCCGTTTAGCATGCTTAAAAATATGATGGGAATTGATTTTAAAAATCATCCTAAAAGGACGGCGATTTCTTTAGCACTGACTCTTGCAACAGTAGTTGGTCTTGCAGCGCTCGGAAACAGTAAGTTTTCTACAAAAACAATGGTTAACCTTGGGCACAATGTTGATGATATTTTGAAGAATAGTAAAATTTATACCAGTGTTGCAGGCTTTTTTAGCGGAGCAAAGTCAGGTATTACAAGCTTTTTAAGAAAAAGTAAAACAATTGATAATATTTTTAATACCCTGAAAAATAATAGTGCAAGACCAAAATGGCAGATTGCACAAGGTCAGGGACAAGGCGCAAGAAGAATATTTAAAATGACACCGCCTGACGTTGTAAAAACGGCTTTGGATTTTGCCGATGATGCGGCTAAACCGGGAACACTCGATACTTTGAAAAAACTTGCCGGCAGCACAACTGCAGCAGATGATCTTTACGAATTTATAAAAACCGCAACTAATAATGAAAATGGAGATGTTTGTAAGAGATTAACCGATGTTATCGCTAAAAACTTCGGTTGTATGGACGCAAGCGGAAATATTAATAAGAAAAATCTGAATGTAATATTAAACCAGATTAAAAATGGAACAATTAAAGGTCTTGATGGCAGCTTAAATATTGATGTAAGCGAACTTACAGGCGTTGTTATGGATTCAGGTTTTTCAAAAGCAAAAGGACCTGTTGGAAAAATCCTCAGCGCTCTTGGCGGTACGCAAACTGCCTGGTGGCCGACAAATGCCATAAATAAAGTTATAGACGTTTTACATTTACCTGTTAGACATATAGGCAGAGGAAACCTGGGCGATGCCTTAATAAAATATAACGTTATTACAGGGCAAATGGCTGATACTGCTGTAGGCAGATTGGTTCAAAAATCAGTAGTTCTTCCGACTGAATGTATCTCAAACTTTGTAAACGATAAATCAGGTGCGGGTGTAATGATTTCCTTAATGGCATTGCCTGGCATGTTTAATAATATTCAGGAAGCTCCAAAAGAACAAAAAGTTGCAACGGCGGCAGATAGTTTAATATCAAGTGTCGGCTCATTTACGATAACAATGCCTCTTGCATTTGGCACAACATACGGTCTAGCATCTTTAGCCAACATGGCAACAAGAAAAGAAGGCGGCGGACTTTTAGCAGGTCCTTTGAGAACAATAGGCAAGTTCTTTGGTATGGGCTTAGATCCTATTAAAAACGGCGTTGCTGTTCCAAAAGCCCTTCCATTTAAAAGCGCAATATTAAATGCACCTGTTCAACTGTTTAGGAAGGCTAAAGGTCTTGGAGGCGGTGCTTTAAGGTTCATTCTTATTACTGCAGTATTCTCAGCACTTTATATGGGTCCTATTAGAAAAATTGTAAACAAAATCTTTGGCAAACCATACAGTATAGATGAAGAAAAGACTAAGGCTGCACAAGAAGAGGCGCAAAAAGCACAACAGGCACAGCTTGAAGCAGCACTTACAAAGATTCAGGCTCATCCTGAAATTCTTCAGGCTATTCAAAGTGACCCGAAAATTGCGGCAGCAATTCAAAAAGACCCTACAATCCTTATTCAGCTCGCAGCATCTATACCCGATGTGCCTGCACAACCCCGGCCGGGTGCATTTACCCCGAGTCCTATTTTGCAGAATTATATAAATAATCAGAATAATGCTATGCAGCAGCCACAAATGCAGCAAAACCCTTATCAGCAGCCGCAGCAATACCAACAGCCCCAAGCTCAGCAAAATCCATATTATCAACCGCAGCAGCCCGGCATGACAAATCCGTATGGACAACAACAATACAGTCCGGTTCAGCCAAATATGGCAAACCCCGGCATGACAAATCCGTATCAATATAATGGTCAGCAGCCGCAGCAATATCAGACTCAACCCCAATATAATAACCAGCCGCAAAATCCCCAAACCCAAGCTGCACCGGCACCTGCACAAAATGCAATAAAGGAACCTCCAAGGTCTTATATTCCATCTTCAAAACCGTTTAATGCACTTTCAGGGGATGATCAGAATCAACAAAAAGCTCAGGCTGCAGGTGAGCAAATCACAAATCCAAATGTTCAATCAATGCTCTTGAAAGCTGATAAAGCAGAACAAGCTGCTATGAGATATCTATAGATTATTAAATAATATAAAAATCAGGCTCTTGTACTTTTTAAATTACATAGAGCCTGATTTTTGTTTGTAAATTATTTTTTATGTTGAAGGTGTTTTTGCTGCTGTAGGAGACGGGATTCTTACACCGGTTGCTTTAAAAATCGGTACTGCAAATCTGTCTTTTCCGTCAACATTTGGACCTTTTTTACCGTTAACATCATAGTATATAATTCCGCATGCACCTGAAACTGTGGTTGATGAAGCGGTTGCATTCTGTGCTTCTTCGGAAGCAGGTGCTGTAAAGATTGTTTCATTGATGTTACAAGCATTGTTGTATTTTAAACCAAATACAATACCGTCTGTTATTCTTCCGTAAACACCAACTCCTGTACCGAATGCACCGGCATTTTCAGCGCTTAAAACATTTGAAATCTGGATAAATTTGCCATAAAGGTTAAAAAGACAAGTGGCGTCGGTGCAGGCTGTTGTTTTTGCGCTGTCAGAATAAATATCGTTCATTTTGAAGTTTTTAGTATAATGAACCATTATTTGTCTTGTGGCATCAGTAAAGGTTGTAACTGCTTTTTTTGCCATAATGGCATCTGCCTGACCGCTTGGGTTGATATTTTTAATTGTGGTTATCAACATAGCTGCGCAAATTCCTATTATAGACATTGTTAAAAGCGTTTCAGCCAATGTAAAAGCATATTTTTTCATAACTTGTTAAATCTTTCCTAATC
>CAJULH010000015.1 GCA_910587175.1 Candidatus Gastranaerophilales bacterium
CTTTTGCAAGAGATGTTGCACGCGATGTTGATAAAAAATGGGTAAGAAATATGTATGGTTTTGCAATAAAGCCGGATTTAACCCTTTATTTTGATGTGAGCGCAAAAGTATCCCTGGAGCGCATCTGTACAAACCGCCAGCCAAAGTATTATGAAGCCGGGATGGATTTAAAATTATCAAATAATCCTTACAAAAGCTATGTGCTCTTTCAAAACAGGGTAATTGAACAATACAAAGATATGGTGGATGAATACGGGCTTGTGAAGGTGGATGCGAATGAATCAATCCATAAAAAGCAGATGTATTTCAGGCAGATTGTAAGTGAACTTTTAAATTCGAAAGGTATCAAAATTTAGATGTATCAAAAACACGGATATGACGGACTTTTAATAGTTATAGAAGGTACGGACGGTGCAGGCAAATCCACCCAGGTAAATCTTCTTAAAAAATATATTGAAAATGAATGCTATGGCTGTATGCTTTCTGAATGGAAAACGTCGCGTCTTATTTCAGATGTAATTAATGAAGCAAAAGAGCGCAATCTCTTAAATACGACCACATTTTCTCTTCTTTATGCGGCAGATTATGCAGACCGTTTGGAAAATGTTATTATTCCTGCCTTAAAAGCCGGTTTTGTTGTGCTTTTAGATAGATATGTATACACTGCCTTTGTCAGGGATTCAGTGAGGGGGCATGATATAAACTGGGTGAAAAAGCTCTATGATTTTGCACCCCAGCCAGATTTGGTGTTTTATTTAAAAATGCCCGTGGATAAGCTTTTAAAAAGGATGATAGGCACAAAAGGGCTTGATTATTTTGAATCAGGACGCGATATCGGACTTTCAACAGATATTTATAAAAGCTTTGAAATATACCAGAATAAATGTCTTGAAGAGTATGACAGGCTTCAAAAGGAATATAATTTTATTACAATAGACGGCGAACTTCCGATTGATACTATTCATCAAAAAATTAAAGAAGAAGTAAAGAAAGTTTTAGATTTGGGAATAGTGTCTTAAAGTTTATCCGGTCTGTTATTCAGGCATGAAATATTTATAAATTTAAGTTTAAACCTTATTATTCAAAATCAAAAAGTGTGTTTATTGAGACTTTTAATATATCTGCAATCATAAAGATTTTTTTTAAACTGACATATTTTTGTCCGCTTTCTATCCTTGAAATATATTCGCGGCTAAGGTCGCATTTTTCGGCAAGAAATTCCTGGCTGTAGTTATTTTGCAGCCGGTATTTTTTTATATTTTTGCCTAAAAATTGCAGTCTTGTCATGTGAACTATTTTGCCGTATAATTCTAAAATGTCTGTGACCTATTTTTCCGAAACATTATTTTTTAAGGAGATTTAACACCATGCTTAAAATATTATTATTCCGTGCGAAAAAAGTTCAATTACCCGGGAGGGCAACTAAAAACTTTTGTGCTAAAACCAAAGGTCTGATGCAAAGATTGTTTAGGATGCCGAAACAGAGGTTATCAGAGATGCAGGAAAAATTTCAGTATAATAAAGCCGGTTCCCGTCCATCGGCAGGTTGGGTTTTAACCCAACAATGCAAAATGCGTGCCTTTTCTCTCGTCGAGATGCTTATGGCGCTTCTTGTAGCATCACTTCTTATGGCAGCACTGGCTCCTGTTATGACAAGAAGAATGGGTGAGAACATAAATGTTAGCGGCTCAGGTAACAGCATAATTCCTACAGGGGGCTGCGTATTTTCTGAACCCGGGGAATATGAATGTGAAATTCCTGATAATGCAACTGCATTTAGTGTTTTAATGGCTTCAGGAGGAGGCGGTGGCGGCGGAGCTGCCGGTATCAGCGAGGGTACTGTTGTGACAAGGGCTGTTGCAGGTACTGCAGTGAAAAATAGTGTTAATGATTCCAGAAACAGCAATAGCTATGTAATCACAAGAAATGTTACCGATGTTGAAGCAGTGCTTATTGGAGGAGGAGGCGGTGGCGGCGGAGCCTGGGGAAAGGGCGGACATCCGGGAAGCCAGCTGGATTGCGGCACATGGGGTGTTTATGTCGGACCTGAATATAGCGGTGTGGATAGTTCTGACATCGCAAATTATCATTCCATTTGTGTTTCAAGGTATAATCCCGGATATAAAAGCGATGGAAAAGCTTCACCAAATTCGGATATTACGGGGGTCACAAATGTAACAGTCGGTACAAAATGCACAAGCAGAAACTGCTGCTGGAGGGGCGCAACATCAAAAACCGATTGTGAAACATCAGGAAACGGACAAAAATATTCAGGATGTGACAGGATGGTATGCCAGTGGAATGCAGCAAATGCGATATGCACCCAATGGAAGCCTGTTTCAACCGCACCTTCTGCAGGAAAATTGCCCACAAAAACCCAAATGATGGGATGGGCACCAGGCGTTAATTACAATTCAACAATTTCAAACAGCACAGGAATACTGAATAAATACAATTCAGGATATGGTAAACCATATGCCCCTGATTATAATACATATCCGGCATTGCAGCTTTGTAACAGACAGTCCGGTTTTGGTGCTTTGCAATGTGTCAATACCTATGAAATTTGTCCCGGTGCTGCTCTTGATTCCGGCAGCAATGGTTATCCTAACACCTGTTACCCTGATAGCTTGTGGGCGGATGATTTAATTGCGGGCACAACAAGACATGAAGGCATGAATTTACGGGATGGCGTTTTTCAAGGGCATCAAAATTTCAGCGATTGCGCTTATAGTGTGCGCTGTATTCTTGACAGAGTCTCAGCGTTCAGTTCGCTTAACGGCGGCGGAGGCGGTGGCGGCATTTACGCCAGAGTAAAAATTTCAGACAGCATTATAAGGTCAGTAACGTCTGAAACCGGTGTTGCAACAGTAATAATCGGGGCTGGGAATAAGGGTGCCGGTGCTGCAAAAGTTAGCGGTTCAACAATTGGGACAGCATATGACGGAGGCACATCGGCTATATCTATATACAAAGGAAATTCCGTATCAGAAGCTGATCTTGTGTATTATGTGGAAGTTTCAGGCGGAAATAAAGGAAATTCTGCAACAATAAATACTTCAAACAATAATAACAGCACTGCGGGCTCTGCAGGCGGGCAGATATCAAATTCTTCCGGAACCAACTGCAGATATCTTAATAAATATACATCAAATACTGATGCTGCGTACAAAACAAATATAACAAACATAAGATGTGATTTGATTGAAAATGTTACGACTGCTGCAGGTTTAGCGGGTAACGGGGTCATTGGCGGAAGAGGGTATAATAACAGCGGTTCTGCCATTATAAGCGGTGCCGAAACAGGAGTTGATGGTGTAAATTACGGTTCCGGAGGAGGCGGGGCAAGCTGCAGCGAGGGTTCTACAGGTAATATGCCAAAATGCACAATAAAAGGTGGTGATGGTGGTTCCGGCTATGCTGCCATATCATACAAGCCTTATTATCCGGGCGTTGGCGGCGGAGGAGGGGGTGCCGGTGTTGCAGCACACGTTACAGGAATAAGTAACGGAGTAAACGCCGGACGCAAAATTAAGGTTAAGGTTGGAGATGGCGGAAGTCAGGGCGCCGCAGGCAGTGTGAACGGAGATGGAGGGAATGGCGGTGATGGTGGCGAAAGCAGTATTGAGTATGAACGCGGGAGCAGCGCTTCGCCTGTGAAAATTGCAATTTCAGGCGGTTATGGCGGCGGCGGGGCAAAAATCACATCTGCTTCCGAGATTGTATCAAATATCAGCCAAAGCGGTAAGGTCGGCGCTGCAGGAAATAAGGCTGATGTTAAAATTTCATTTTCAGGTGCAGCTCCCTTGAAATCGAATGTTTTTCCTGCAAATGCTGACACTACAAAAGGCTATGCCGGACACACTGCAGTTTTTGATAAAACAGAAGATGTTTATAAATATCTGGCTGCGGGTGGAAATGGCGGGGTAAATTCTAAAATTTCACCATACGGCACAGGAATCATACCATGCGGCGGATTATCAACATTGCCCGTAGTGTTTGAGGGTTATGAAGCAGATAATATTTTAGAAGACAATATAAAATGTGATTTGGTTAGTTCAAATTCACTTAATCCTTCTGATGTTGCAGCTTCATATACGCATGTGGCAGAAAATATGCAGCTTTTAATTACATCAATTGGGCTAATGTCACAATCCGGTCTTGAGAAATATGCAGGCAACGTATTTCCCGGTGCATCCGGCGGAGGCGGCGGAGCCTGGTATTGGGATAATAATACGGCAAATGTTGTTAATTCCAAAACTTCAATGGGTGCTAAGGGTATGCCCGGGTATGTAATTATTTACTGGAATGTTGATATTCCGGATGAATAAAAATGAATTAAAACTTTAGATGAACAACTTTTCGGGGCGCATTTTGTAACCTTTGCGCCCCTTTTCTTATTGATTGCATCAAAAAGATACAGCAAAATTTGAATTTTATGCCGGTTTGTAACGCTTATAGAGTCAAAATCAACTTTAGTCCCGGCGTTGAATATTTAGCCTTTAAAATTTATTTTATCAATGATTTTTTCAATTTCAGCCTGAAATCTGCCAAAGCGTTTGATTTTTTCGCTGTTTTCTTTTTGTTTTTTTGTTAATTCATCCAAGGTTTTATTGGCATCAACTGTAAAATCCGGAGCTTCGGAAATACTTTTAAGCGTATCCACAGTGCCTTGCGGGGAAATTCCGTTTACGAATTCTTTTATGCATACGAGCACTTCCCTTAAATCCTGGAACATATCCATAAAATCTGAAATCCTGAGAGCATCTGCTGCAACAATTCCTTTAGCGTTCGGATCGTTTGTTTTTGGCGGAGAAATTTCAATAGATTTTGAACCGCCAAGACCATTGTATTCCACCCTTGCAATAGCTCCGTCAGGAATTTTAGTATTTGGCTTTGTAACTACGATTTCGCATAAAATGACATCATCAACCCTTTTTAAATTTCTGACATGCCCGACTATTATGCCCATAATCCTTACAGGTGAGCCTTTTATGATGCTGTCTATGTCATGAAACCTTATTATGTAAAGGTTTGGTTTTACATATGTATTGTAATAAATCTTGTAAGAGGTAAAAATTACTGTTGCAGCAATGCAAAGAAGGATTAAAATTTCAATAATTCTATTCTTTTTAATCTTCAATATTCAACTCCCTCTCTTGCCTCAACTCCTATATCCCAGTAGTGTTTTACGGGTTTTATTTCTGATACCAGATGTGCAAGTTCTATCACTTTTTCATTGGCATTTCTGCCTGTGAGAACAATTTCCACCCCTTTTGGCTTGTTTTTCAGGGTTTCAAGCATATCATCAAGGTCAATAAGTCCTAAATCAAGGGCAATATTTGCTTCATCCAAAATTACAAGTTCATATTCGCAATTTTTTATTGCATTCTTTGCAAACTCCCATCCCTTTTGAATTTCAGTCTTGTCATCATCATTTACATTATTTTTATACACAATCCTTGTAAGACCGGCATTTATCACCTTAAAACGGTTTTTAATATCATCTGAAAGGTTTGAAAATGAATGGATTTCACCATAATCAGACCCGCCTTTTGTAAACATTACGATTAAAACCTTCCAGCCGCGCCCGAGTGCCCGAAGTGCCAAACCAAGACTAGCTGTGGTTTTCCCCTTGCCATCTCCTGTATAAACCTGTATATACCCGATTTTATTAAAACATGGGTTGTGTAAATTTTTTGAATCCATAAAGTGAATTTTACCATAAAATTTTTTGATATGAAATGCCCTAAAATTGGGGCTGTATAGGCAATTGTTAAAAAATTTCAGAATGTGGAATTATTTATAACAGGTACTTATTAAAAGGCTTAGTTTTACCATGTCAATTTCCCCAATTTCCGCTTTCAGTCTATATCAGGAGCAAATAAACTACTTTTTAAATGCAACCAAAACGGACTATTATTCCGTTTCAAATTTGCTTGCAAAATATGGCGTAAAATCAACCGGGGACAAGGAAAAAGACATTGCAAAACTTATGGAAATTCAGACTGAGACAGCTGTAAACCTTATGCAGGGCTTATCAGAGGATGATGAAACATCTAAAAGTGCTGAACAGACTGTATCTTATAGCTGGTACAGTGTTATGTACCAGTTGGGGCTTGATCCCACGGGCGATCCCAAGCAGGATTTTATTGAAATAATGGAATGTCTGGTTGATAAAGCTGAAAAGGCAACTACTGAAAGCGAATACAATAAGTATATGGATTTAATCGGCTATGTAGAGGACATTTTCATAGATTCAGGCGTGAAAATCAGCGATATTACTGCAGATTCGGTTTCAACGTATAAGTCTATGGAAATTTTAGCAAACTACAACAAAGCTGATATTGAAAATTCATAGAATAAGCATATAACAATATAAACCCTTTATTTATAAGGGTTTTAGGGCGTCTTCAAGGCGCCTTTTTAATATATTCTTGTCTGTAACGGAAATAAATTCCCAAGGCAAAGTGTCATCCGGGTTTTCGGTAATTGGCATCTTTGCGTATGATTCAAGCTCAGGCAAAATTCCCGCTTTTGCCATTCTGCGCCAGGTTTGCTTAAATGCACCGAGATTACCCCCGTTTTCAATGACTTTCAGCAGATACGATGACAGTGGAATGCCTGCGCGGGAGAGAACCGACTGAATTGAATCCCACTCAATGCTTGAGGGACGCAGGTTTACGCCAAGCGGAGAAATTTTGTTCTTTAAAACTGTCATTTTTTTCTCTAAATCCTTATGGTCAGCCTTTTTACACCATTGAAAAGGCGTGTGAGCCTTTGGTATAAAGGATGCCACGGAAAGTGAAAGCTCAAATCCTTTATTGGCTTCTTTTAAGCGCTTCATTAAATCTATGAGTGCAAAAATGTCATCATCTGTTTCTGTGGGTAAGCCAATCATAGCATATATTTTAAGCCCTTTTAATCCAAATTTTCTAGCATTTTCAACTGTTTTCAAGATTTGCTCATCCGTTAAATCTTTATTTATTACCTTTCTAAGTCTTTCGCTTCCTGCTTCCACAGCTATAGTGGCACTTTTGGCGCCGCATTCTACAAGTGTTCTTATAACTTGTTCATCTGCAAGGTCTGCCCTGAGCGAGGATAAGGTTAATTCAACAGGATTAATTTTGTTTTTTTCTCTTATGTAATTTAATATTTCGTTAAATTTTGGATGCCCTGCCACATATGCTCCAAGAAGGGCTATTTTATTAGTATTTTGAAGCCCAAGGTCTATTGCTTTTATGATTTTTTCGTATTCTACATACCTTACAGGCAGATTCAACCAGCTTGCAAGGCAGAAATTGCAGGTTTTCGGGCACCCTCTTTCTATTTCTATAATAAATGTATCCTTAAAATAGCTTTTATCGCTTAAAATTGGCGTATAAACAGGTTCTGTGACCTCATCGCTTATTTTTTTAACCGTTTTTTCTTTGCCGTATTTTGGTACCCAAATACCTTCTATTTCAGACAGGGCTTTAAGTTTTGCTTCTTTCGTTTCGTTTCTTTTTTCAACAAGTACTTTAAAAGCTTTATCCAGAACGACTTTGCCATCTCCAACGGATATAAAATCGTAGAATTCTTCAAACGGCACGGGGTTTGCACTTAAAACCGGTCCTCCGCCAAAGATTAAAGGATATTCTTCCCCTCTGTCTTTTGAAAGAGGCGGTATTTTATATTTTGAGAGCATCTTTAAAATGGTTAAAATATCAATTTCAAAAGAGTTGGAAAAGCCTATAACATCAAGCTCATCAACACTTGCAACCGTTGTTTTACTGTCAGAGTACACCCTTTCAACGAAAACATCTTCCATTAAATCCAGCTGTTTAAAGATGGAAAGGAAGCCTAAAGACGCCATTGCAAAACTTTCAATTGCAGGAAAAGCAAACCAGGCATTGATTTTAGGGTTTTTATTCTGCAATCTTTCATATAAAAATTTTTCCATCTTATGCCTAAATTTTTTCCTTTACATTTATAGGTTTTATGTATAATTCATCCATTAAAACACAAACTATGCTTGCCATAGCAGGTGCCAGCACTACACCCCAAAAGCCCATAAATTTTGCGCCTATTAAAAGAGAAACAATGATTAAGAGCGGGTGTGTGTCCATAAATTTACCAAATAAAATTGGTCTGAATATTTGATTTTGCAGCCATTGAGCCAGCATCATAATTACAAAAGTTAAAATAACATAGAAAAATCCGCCGGAAAGAGCCGTATAAAGACCTACTGCTACTGCAATAGTGGCGCCTATGACAGGAATGATATCCAGAATGCAGGCTAAAAAGCCTATTAAAAGCGCGCCTTTATGTCCGATTATCAAAAGTCCGATAAATGTTAATATTCCCACAACAGCCATAGAAAGCACCTGGGCAAATACATACCCGCCGACTTTTGTTTTAATGGAATCTAAAATATATTCGGCTTTTTCCTTGAATTTTGGAGGGAAAAATTCTAAAAATCTTTTCTTCATTAGTTTTTCATCATATGAAAGATAAAAAACCATTATAGCAACTGCAATTGAACTTGTTATAGAACTTACAATCAGTTTTGAAATATCTGCACCTTTTGATAAAATTTCACCTGTGACATTTGCTATGTCTGTATTTGCGGTGCTTATTGCATCAGGGTTTATATATTTTGAAAGCAAAATTCCAAAGTGATTTGTATGTAAAAAGATTTGCAGATTTTGGATGTATTCAGGAAGGTGTTTTATAAATACAATTCCCTGTTTGATTGTAAGGGTTAAAAGCGGGATGAATATTAATAAAATGCCTATTAAAAGTAAAAATAAAACCAAACTTACCGCCAAAACGCGGGGCATATATTTTTCCAAAAATTTTACCGAAGGGTCAATTGCGCAGGTTATAATAAACGCTACAAAAAGCATTATGGCAATATCTGCAATATTTGATAAAAATATTAAAACCAATATAAGCATTATTGCAAAAATAATGTTTTTATAGGTTAAAAATCCTGCATTTTCTTCAACTTTATTGTTTTGCAATGTTTTATTCCTTTTATACTGAAGTATCTTTATGTTACAATTATCGCAGAGATTTAGCAAGGAGTTATAAGAACAATGTCCGATACGTTAAAGACGGTTAACCAAAATATAAGACCCTTAAATACAAGAATTAATGAAAAGGGAAACCTTGAAATATCAGGTTGCGATACAGTAGATTTGGCTGAAAAATACGGCACACCTTTGTATGTAATGGATGAGGTGACCCTTAGAACCATTGCAAGGGAATATAAGGATGCTTTCAAAAATTATAAAAAAGTGAATATGATGTTTGCATCAAAAGCTCTTATGACAGCACAAATAGCAAGAATTCTTCATTCTGAAGGTTTTGGTTTTGATGTTGTATCGGGCGGAGAAATTTATACTGTTAACAAAGCCGGTGTAAATATGGAAATGACCACATTTAACGGCAACAATAAAACAACGGACGAACTTTTGCTTGCATTAGAGCTTGGTGTCGGCAGAGTAAGTGTCGATAATTTTCTTGAGCTTTCTTTGTTGAATGAGGTTGCAAAATCTTTTGATAAGGTGCAGAAGGTTCTTTTAAGAATAACTCCCGGAATTGAGTGCCATACCCATGAATATATTCAAACCGGGCATCTGGATTCAAAATTCGGTTTCGATTTGGTGCAGATAGATGAAGCTGTAGAGCTTATTTTAAAAGAGTTTACAAACCTTGAAATTATGGGGCTTCATGCACATATTGGTTCGCAAATTTTTGAAACAAAGGTTTATTACGATGAAATTGGCGTTTTAATGAAAGAATTGAAAAGAATTAATGACAAATTTAATTTGAATTTAAATGAGATGAATATAGGCGGTGGTCTTGGAATTACCTATACAGAGGCTGATTGTCCGCCATCCGTTTATACTATTGCAGATACCATTTTAAAATCAATTAAAGATCATTCAGAAATGTATGATATGGAAGAACCGGTATTATATATTGAACCCGGACGCTCAATTGTAGGCACTGCAGGGGTTACACTGTATACGGTGGGTTCTGCTAAACAGGTGCCAAACGGCAGAAAATATATAGCTGTGGATGGCGGTATGGCAGACAACCCAAGACCTTCAATGTATGGTGCAAAATATGAGGCTGTGATTGCAAACGGCAAGGAAGAAAACAAGCCGCAAAAAGTAACTGTTGCAGGAAGATTTTGTGAATCAGGCGATATTTTAATAAAAGATATTGAATTAAATTCTCCTGAGGCAGGAGATATTCTCTGTGTGTTTAATACCGGTGCATACGGGTATTCTATGTCAAGCAATTACAACAGAGTCTTAAAACCTGAAATGATACTTGTAAATAATTCCCAATCTGATATTATAGTTAAAAGGGAAACTTACGAACAATTGACCCAAAATGATGTTCTTTTTGAATAAAGCTGTTTGATAAGACAATTTTAACCGGGAAAGAGTATAAACCTTGGATTTTACGTATTTTTACCAATATCTGCTCAGACAATTTTATGAGCTTGCCCAGACATTTGGCGGAGCTCAGCTTGGTGTAAATATTGCAGAGATTGTAATTCTTGTTTTAATACTTGTCTTTTTCTACAAAAAATACATAAAAGGAACACACTCTGAGAGCCTTGTCAGGGGAATTTTTGTTCTTTTGGTTATGTGGCTTTTTTCCGAATTTTTGATAAAAATCAATCTTCAAATATTCGGTATGTTCTTAAAAACCCTTGTTACCGTTGTTACTGTCGGACTTATTGTTATATTCCAGCCTGAATTAAGACGTTTTTTAGGGTATATCGGGCAAAATGATATTTTAAGCAGAATAATTTCCGGTAAAAAAATATACAAAAGACGCAATGAAGATATTGATATTGTAAAAGAGCTGATTGAAACCATAAAATATATGTCAAAATCCAGAATTGGCGGGTTAATCGTTCTCCAAAAAGAGGATGGGACGCTAAATCACTCTGATGTTGGTGTTGAAATCAACGGAAATATGTCCCAGGAGCTTTTACTTACAATCTTTCACCCAAATACTCCGTTGCATGACGGCGCCGTTGTTATTTGCGGAGATACGGTGCAGTCTGCAGGTGTTTTGCTTCCGTTAACGGAAGATCCGAAACTTAGCTGGAGATATGGCACACGCCACAGGGCAGCCATTGGTATAACTGAAATTTCAGACTGTGCCTGCATTGTAGTTTCCGAAGAAACGGGAGATGTATCCATTGCAATTGATGGCGACCTGAAAAAATATGATGATTTGGGAAAACTCAAGGTAGATTTAGAGCGTATTTTGGGGCTTGCAAAAGAAGAAGATGAAAAAAAGCCTTACGTTTTTAAATTTGAAAATATTTTGCCCCCTAAAAAGAAATAGCCTGAAAGAAGAATTAATTTAATGCAGGAATTTGCACTAAAAGGCAATGTTTTAGTGCATTAAATATCTTAATATATACTTGAAGACCTATAGATTAAGGTTTTCACATTTAAGGTGAAGTGGTAAAAGTTTTAATGTGCCGGTTTTTTATGAAAAGACGTTTTAGCGAAGGTTTTTTATTAAAAAGTTGTTTCAGGGCGTTCTCTAAGGAGCAGACTGCAAAAAATAATGCAAAAATAGAGGCTGCAGGGAAACATTTAAATAAATATTTAAATGAGCTAAAACTGCATTTTGACCTTTCTGATGCTGATATAGTAAAACTTCTGGCGCAAACATACTATTCTAAAAAGCCTGAGAACTCTTTTTTAAAGTATTTAAGTATGTTAAAATATTGGAACTAAATTCAATAAAGCTTAAAAAATTTTCCCGGATAAGCAAAATTTAAAAAGAGGATTTATAATGATTGTTAAAAAATTTATTCCGCGTGAATTTGCTGCAAATAATTATCTTTTATATGATGAAAATCTAAAAGATGCAGTATTGTTTGATTGCGCAGGTTCAAATGATGCCATATTTAAATTTATTGATGAAAATAATCTGAATTTAAAATATATTCTAATTACCCATGCGCATTTTGACCATGTGGGCGGTTTAAAAGGATTTAAGGATAAATATCCTAATGTAAAGGTTTTGATGGCTAAAGCTGATGAAGAGATGTATAAAAATCTTGGAATGCAATGTGATTTATTTGGTCAAAGAAGAGTGGAATCCGTTAAAATTGACGAATTTATAGATGATACTAAAGAGATTGAATTTGGTGATTCCAAAATCAAAGTAATTTCAACACCGGGGCATTCAAAGGGCTCTGTTTGTTATCTTGCCGCAGATAATCTATTTGCCGGAGATACTTTATTTTTGGAAGAAATAGGAAGATGTGACCTTCCGACAGGTTCTTTTAAGGAAATTGAGCATAGTATTAAAGAAAAATTATTTAAATTGGACGATAATATTAAAGTTTTTACAGGTCATGGCGATAATACTACTATAGGGCATGAAAAAATTCATAATGCGTATTTTGGCATAAATTCTATATACTCATAGGTTGTTAAGATTGTAAGCAGAAACGGAAAAAATAAGATGGAAGAAACGAAAAATTTTGCAGATTTAATCAGCCCGAAGAATCTTTTGGAAAAAGCAAAAGAAGCAAGCAAGCATAGTTATTCTCCTTATTCCAAATTTTCTGTAGGTGCTGCCTGTGTGTTTAAGAGTGGTAAGGTTTATCTTGGCTCCAATATTGAAAATGTAAGCTATGGTCTTGGGCTTTGCGCAGAAAGAAATGCTCTTTCCACAGCTCTTTGTAACGGGGAAAAAAGTCCGTTGCTTGCAATTGCTGTGTACAGCCCTAATCAAAAACGCTGCCTGCCTTGCGGGGCGTGTCTTCAATGGCTGAATGAATTTAGCAATATGCATCCAAATACTGATATTGAAGTTATTCTGGAAGATGGCATTGAACCTGTGATATACAAGCTTTCAGAGCTTTTACCTTTTGGTTTTAAGTTTGACTAATGTTTATATCACCCTTTTAAAACTTCTGAGACAAATTAATCATTTAAAATTTGCTGCATTTCAATATCCGGCTTGCCCAATACTCTGACAAGTTCCAGAACTGATGCTTTCATTTGGCATTTTTGTGAAGATTTGCCAAAAAAGTCTGTGTAAAAACACCCTTCGCAATTGCAACCTCTTTTATAGCATTCCATAGCTGTTGTAGTCCATCTTCTAACAGCAACTGCGCGACCCATATCCCTACTTTTGAGCACTTGATTTTCTCCCTGATTTTTATAAAAGCACTACCCGAATTCATAAGCCTTTAGATAATGAAAAGGCTTGCCCTAACTGAATTTAATACTATTATAACTTTTAAGAGCTAGGATACAAGTGTATTTCAGCCAATTATTAACATCATGTAACAATAAGCAAACAGCTTATATAGCTTGTATATTAGGGTTTTAACCCCCCTAAAGCATTCTTTGTACATGGCTTTCCATGATTTGACACATGCAAAACCCATGGGCGATGCATGTTTCCATGATTTTGATTTTAGTTTATTTTAGTTAAGAAATGTAAATATTATTGATTTTCCATGCCAAATCGGGCATGGATTTATAAAAAAGATTTAAAACTTAGTGCATATTTTTGATTTCATCAAGTGTTAAGCTTTCAATATTAAGATTTGCCCTTGGAGATGCATCCGCCTGTTCTCTTGTGTAAATGCCGCCTTTGTGTTGCAGATATGCTGCATATTTTGCTGCTTTTTCATATAAATCAGGACGTCTTTTCTTTGTTCCGTCGCGTTCCATCCTGAATTTATGAACATCTGCCGCATTGTATCCTACGCCATCCTGCAGGGCTCTATGGAAGTTTTCTTCATAGTTTCTCTCAAGCCTGAATTTATAGTCAATATAACCATTTGCGCCTTTTCCGCCTGAGTGGTAATCTATTTTTTCTTGTCGCCCTAAAATATCAAAGAACTGAATGAAAGTATTTTTCATAGTCATAATTTCTGCAAATCTTGCGCGACAATATTTTTGAATGTGACTTAAAAGATTGTCGTCATCTTTTAAAAGTTTCCATCCGTCTTTAACACCATCCTGGGGTCTTAGTTTAAATACGCGCATCATAGCGCCTGCCTGCCTGCTGGACAATCCTTTGTTTTTGGCACAATTTAAAACACCGTCTTCATCATGGTTATTTGTACCCACAATGCAGTCATCATCCTGAAGTCCGAGGTTTTCTCTCATATATGCGGCATTTCCCCATCCTTCTGTTTCTTCTTTTTCTTTTACTGTTGAAAGTATTACGAGACCTTTTATGTGTTTTATCTTATCTTGTATTGGCTTAGTTTGTATTGGGAAATCCGGATAATCTGCATCACACTCATACATTAATCTCTTTTGGTCAAAGTCTTCACCTTTGATTTCCCTTGCGGTTTGTTCTATAAAATCTGTTATTTTTACACCGGCATCAAGGCGTTCCGGAGGTATGCTTAATTTTGGGTCGTATTCCAAACGCGGATTCATATACTGCCAGCCTACATCAAATCTTATGCGGTCATAGTTTATTAAATAATGTGCAACTTTTGCTTTTAATAACTTGTGCGCAGCACTTTGTTTGCTGTTATCATTTATTAAATCATAGAAGTTTAAGGCAGGAAGCCCCCATCCTACTTCTGCATTCTCAAGAAATGCATCAGGGAATACTTGTTTTTCCGGCCAGGAGAAGCCTATAATACAGTCTCCAACCATATCCATGCCCTTGCTGTTTATAATTTCCCTGCCATCAGCAAGTGCCTTGTGACCAAGGAATTGTTTAAATTTGAAAAATTCAATTCTATCAGCGTGCTGTTCTTTTAATTCTTCATATTGCTGCATTTTCCCGGCTTTTATTTCAGGGTTTGAATCAAAACCTCTGAAAAAATCTACCTGTGCTGTACCTATATCTTTTAAAACCGGATATAATGCAAGTCTTGTGTATATATCATCGTAATCAACGGGTTCCTTTTGATTTTTAAATTCTTCAAATTCTCTTCTTAAGGTTTGAAGTTCAGCGGAATTATTTTCCGGATTTTTAAAGTTATCAAAGGCAGTTCTTAAGATTTCATTTACAGGATAATCTTCCTGATTTTTCCAGCCAAGTGTTGTTTCAAAATCTATAATGTTTTCATCTTCACGGTGTGTCGCATGTTGCAGAACTAATTTAATTGCATCTTTTTTATTAATTATATTTCCATATTTTGGTGTGGCAAGCTGCATAATATCTATAGCATCCTCGCCTATTGCAAGTGCGCCCCTGTTGTAGCTGCCAACGTAGTGGTCATCAGTATATACACCTTTATCTGTCAGAGGACCGTTTGGCATTATTTTAATGCTTGTTGCACCGTAATAAACGTTTGCTATTTCATAGGCGCGCTCTGCTTCTTTAGAGTTTATTTTACCAATGCCGGTATCTTCAAATTTATTTGACGGCAGGGATGGTATGTAAAATTTGGCAATATTTATACCATCGCCATAGCCTTGTTCCTGCCTTATATCATGTATAAGTTTTTTAAATTCTTTCTCTTGTTTTGTAGACAAAGCATCTCCAAAGTTTGGAGAGAAAACTGCTTTGTTTACACTGCCGGTTCTCATAACTACCTGTTTTCACACAAAAAACTAACTACACAACACATATTAATTAAAACACATAAAAATTTTCCTTGCTCTATTTATTATAATATACAAAGAAATGTTAACTAACTTATTTGATGATTAAAATCATATGGATTTTTTTAAATATAAAAGTATTAAATAAAAGTATTCAATATAAAAAAGCGCCTGTTTTCAGGCGCAATTTTAAAATTAAACTTTTTTATATGTGGTATTCAATACTTAGTTCATTTAATCGAGCAGTGCTTCCAAGATTGAAGCATTCTTTTGTGCAAATGTGTTTTCTCTGATTTTTGTTCTGTGGATGTAAGTTCTGAGTGCTTCACGGATTAATTCAGAACGTGAACGGTTTTCAGTATCTGCAACCTGATCAATCTCATCTAAAAACTTTTCGGGCATTGAAATAAGTACTCTTGCCATTGGTTAATTCCTCCATTTATTCTCTAATTTAATTATTTTTTAATTTAGCTTTCGTACTTATATAAAGTTTTTTTGTATTAAAAAATTGACTATTTTGTATATATTTTGTATATTCCTTGTTACATTTCTTAATAAAATAACCGGCAGAGACAGTTATATCAACATTTTTATAATACATGGTAAAATGAAATCGGGCTGCAAGGTTAAATCAAAAGTTTAAGATGCAACCTCATCTTTATAATCTTCATATTCTAAAAGACCAAGAGAATCTTCCTGAAATGTATCGCTCTCTATTTTTATAAGCCAGCCTCTATCCCAAACATCTTCATTCATAATTTCAGGAGAATTCAAAAGTTCTTCATTTACCTCTACAACTTTTCCGCCTACAGGCATGTATATTTCAGATGCGGCTTTTACGGATTCTATTGTTGCAAACACTTCATTTTTTGCAAATTCCGAATCAACTTCGGGTAATTCTACAAAAACAATATCCCCTAACTGTTCTATGGCATAGTCTGTAAGACCTATGGTTATGATATTATCGGATTCAAGCGCCCATTCGTGGGTTTTGGCACACAATATTCCTTCGGGCGGATTAGGTTGCGATATATTCATAATCGTTTTGTTCCTTTATATTTCGCTTTAAACTTTTTTGATGATAATTCTTGCAACATACAACATTGCACAATTTATTTATTATCATAATTTGTGTATTTGTGCCAATAGTTTTTTTAAAAAGTGTTAAGCTAGTTTTTAATATAACGGGAATTTATCCTTTTATCTTACAAATATTCTTGGTAAACGTACCTTTAGCCTGCAGGTAAGTTCATAATTTATGGTATCTAAGATTTTTGCCCATTCATCTATAGAATAATAGTCGCTTTCATCTTTTCCAAGAAGTGTTATGATGTCGCCTTCCTTTGCTTCAATATCTCCTATATCAAACATCATCTGATCCATTGTTATTCTGCCGATTTGTTTTATCATTTTCCCGTTTAAGCTTGCAAATATTCTGTTTGAGAGATTTCTTGAGACTCCATCTGCATATCCTATAGGAATTGTTGCAACGCGGGTTTTTTTATCTGCAATATAAGAATATCCATAGCTCACACCGTTTCCTTTTTCGATTGTGTGGATATTTGTTATTCTTCCCTTTAAACCCATAACAGGTTTTAATTTTGGAAGTTCAACACAAGGGGTTTTGCCGTATGTCAAGGGTGTAAGCCCGTATAATATAATGCCAAGACGTATCATATCACATTTTATACCAGGGTCAATAAAAGCGCCGAGGCTGTTTTGGCAATGAATTATAAGGTTTGTTCTATCTATTGAATCTATAACTTTTTTAAAGTTTTCTTTTTGAAGTTTTAAAATATCCGGGTTTTCGACATCTGCAAAATGCGTGAATATACCTTTTAAGTCTATATAATCTGCTTTTTGAACTTCTTTTATAAATTCTGCCGCTTTATGACTTGAAATTCCGATTCTGTTCATCCCTGTGTCTATTTTTATATGGGCTTTAAGCTTCATTTTTGTTCTGTCATATAATATCCTTGCAGCTTCAAGATGTTCTTTGTTAAAAATTGAAACCATAATATCATTTTTAACAGCATTTTCAAATGCCCAGATGGGAACTGCTCCAAGTACTAAAATCGGGGCGGTTATTTTATTTTGTCGAAGCTCCAATCCTTCATCCACGCTTGCAACACCAAATGCTTCAACACCACAGGCTGTCAGCGTCGGAGCACACATAAGACTTCCATGACCATATCCGTCCGCTTTGATTGTAGCTAAAAGCTTTGGCATCTGAGTGTCTTTTGGCAGATTTTCCTTAATCTTTTCTTTGATTGAATTTATATTATATTCTAAATTGCCAAGGTTTATTTCAACCCAGGCATCCCTTAATTTATTTGCTGGCAGCGTTCTATTTAGCATGATTTGTTCCTTGAAATTTTTAGTATGTGCAGCTCTAAAGTATTTTCCATTAACATTGCAATTGTCATAGGTCCGACACCTCCGGGTACCGGAGTTATAAACCCTGCAATATCTTTAACACTGTTAAAATCCACATCTCCTCTTAGTTTTCCATCCTGTCCCCTTATTATACCAACGTCAATTACCACGGCATCTTTTTTTACCATATCTTTAGTTATAATATTGGGTCTCCCTGTGGCTGATATTAATATATCAGCATTTTTGGTTATTTCAGATAGGTTTTTTGTCTTTGAATGAGCTATGGTGATTGTGGCATTTCTGTTTAAAAACATTGCCGCTAAAGGCTTTCCTACGATATTAGAACGTCCTGCTATTACAACATTTGCTCCTTCAATCTTTATTTTATATTCATCTAAAAGTTTTATTATTCCTTTTGGTGTGCAGGAGACTGCATATGGTTTTTCATTTAAAAACAATTTTCCTGAATTTACAGGGTGAAAGCCATCCACATCTTTTTTCGGGTCAATTTTATCTAAAAAATCATACGCATTAAGATGTCCGGGCAAAGGCAGCTGGAGTAAGATACCATCCGTGTTATCATCATTGTTTAATTTATTTATTAGTTCTAAAAGCTCTTCTTTTAATGTATTGTGAGGCAGCCTGTAGATATATGAATTAAATCCGGATTCAATTGCTTTTTTTTCTTTATTGTTTACATAAACCGTACTTGCCGGGTCTTCTCCGACTAAAATAACACTAAGCCCCGGTTTTTTTTCAAGCTTTGAGGTTTTTAGTTTTATATTTTCAAGGATTTTATTAGCACAGGCTTTGCCGTCAATGATTATTGTCATTAAAATTCTCCCTAAACCTTTTCTAAAAGCCTGTGTCTTGTGGTAGATTCAGCCTTTGGTACATATTTTTTATAATTTCTGCGAGTTCTTTTTTATCAGGTTCATCCTCATATTTTTTAATGAGCCCTAAAGTATTTAAAGAGAATGAATTTGCATCTTCCAGAGCTTTGCTTTGTTTATTTTCTTTAATTTGGTTTAATATTACGCTGAACTGCCCTTCTGATGCGTATTTTTTGTTGCTTTCGTATATTATTGATGCAAGATGAAGCGATGCCAAATCCGGTTTTGTGACAAGAATTGTTGTATCAATGGGGTAGTCTACAAGCTGTACCAGATATTTTAAATCGTATTCACAGTCAAACAGTACAAAATCGTATCTGTCTATTAATTTTACCAGAGCTTCATTCATCTGTTTTGTGATAGGACAGATGCAGTCTTTTGAAGCTACAAGGTGGGATACTATAATTTCTGCGTTTTCATCTACCTCTGTCAGGATATCTTCAAGCGCCCATTCTATATATTCCTGTTTGGTCATTTTTTTTGGAATGCCTGTGTTATATTCGTGTTTGCCGCTTCTGATACCGTATATTGTATTGCTTATCTTAAGACCGAATCTTCCTGCAAGTTCTGCCGTGAGGTCATTATCCACAAGGAGAATACTCTTATCCGGGAAATATTCTTTTATGACATCATACAATGCCTTTACAATGGTTGTCTTTCCGCTTCCTGATTTTCCTATTACAGCAATTGTGGAGGTCATATTTTTACCACACTTTCGTATTTACTTTTTAAAGATTCGGATAATTTTTTTGTAAGGTCCAAAGCCTTTTTTGCCATATCAGCATCCAAAGAGCCGCATCCGCAGCTTGGCGTTATAAAACATTGTTTTAAAATAAGATCTTTATCTATATTTTTTGATGTTAAATGTCCTATGGCTTCCATAAATTTTTCCTGTAGTTTTTGGGAAGTCAAATTTGCTAAAGCTTCTTTATCAAGTGTCGGAACGATTCCAAATGATAAAAACCCTCCGTTTTGAATGAATTTTTCCAACTGTTTTGCATAGGTGCCTATACTTTGTGCATAAAAATATGCATCAAAGTTTATAATATCTACCCCGCTTTTAATTGCTATATCCCAATCTGTTTTTCCGCAACAGTGGATGCCCGATATTGCCCCGAATTTTTTAATGTTGTCAGAAATTGTTTTCAGCATTTCAATTACATCATCTTTTTTAACCGTTACAAAAGCGCAGCTTCCAACCTGGGAAATACTTGGTTCATCAAGGAATATAACAGGGATGCTTTTTGGGGATGTTTTTTTAAATTCTTTTATTTGCCATAAAGCCTTGAGTGATAATGTTTTTACAATTACTTCCCTCAGGGTTTCGTTGTAATATGCTGATTTTCCTCCATTGTCGCAAAAACTTGTAGAAAATGTGAATGGTCCTGTTACAGAACCCTTTATAAAGTTTGGAATATTATTGTTCTTTGAAGAAATCTCTCCAAGTTTTTTAAGAAAAATATCTATTGTGTTTGAGTATGGTTTTGTAATTTTATATTTGTCTAAAATTTCATCACAATTAATAATGTCATCCGATGAAATTGTCGTTTCATAGTCTATAAATAGAGTTTCAAGTCCTTCAAAGAAATCATCCGTTGTATCGTCCAGATAATATCTGCATTCTTTTTCATCAAACTTTAATCCTAAGAGATTTTGTGTAAACTGAAGTGCCATATCTTCCTCTTTTTTAAAATGCGGAAGTTGTACCCAGTATGGAAAATCAGGACAGCATTCAAATATGTAATTCGTTGCATCTGTGGGTGCATTGGGGTTTTTAAATGGCAGGGAGCCTATGCCTGTATAGGAAAGGCTTAATTTATCCCCTATATTGTTTCTTCCCCCAAGTTTATCAATATTCTTTTCCATAGTTATTATTCTACAATAAAATTGCATTTTATTGTAGAATGAGATGAAACAGTATGTAAATTGCGGAGTTTTATTTATGGATGATTTTAAAAATGCACTGTTTATAAATTACGGCGGGCTTGGAGATGAAATACTTTTTTTGCCTGCAATAGAAGATTTTAAAAAAAAATACCCGGATTCAAGAGTAACACTTTGTCTTGAAGGACGCGCAAAGGGGATAAAACAGCTTACACCTTTGATTGATGAAATAATTGAAGTTGATATAAAGGCTAAAGGCATAAAAAAATATTTAAATGTTTTGGGACTTATCAAAAAAGCAAGAACAGGAAAGTTTGATGTTGTAATATCCAGCGGAAAGTCTCCTCTTGTTGGGATAATTCTTTATCTGACGGGGATAAAAAGAAGGAGCGGATATTTTTCAAAGACAGCCTTTCTTTTAACTGACGGTGTAGAATTAGATGAAAACCAGTATGCAGGATCTATGTATCATGATTTAATTCTTCCTTTTTTTGAGGACGATGAAATTCCTGAAGATGAGATTTTTGTGCCCCATCTTAAGGCAGATGATAATTTTATATTGCCTGATGAACTTCAGGGAAGTTTTGTGGCGCTTCATCCGGGTGTTTCAAAGATGAGCATAGATAAAAATATTTTTAAATGTCCTGATGTATCTTTCTGGCATGGAGTGATAAAAGGCGTGCTGGATAAAGGCAGAAAACTTGTTCTTTTTGGCGGACCTGATGACAAAGATATTATAGAAAAGATTTTGGGGGATGAAGAGATTAAAAATAATCCGAATTTTATAAATTATTTTGGCAAAACAAAAAACCTTCGTGATTTAATGAATGTTTTATCATTTGCCGATACTTTAATATGCGCAGACAGTGCACCTTTGCATATCGGGGTAGGACTGAATTTAAATATAGTTGCGATATTTGGACCTACGAATGAAGAAAAGCTTGTACCAAAGAAAGAGAATATAAAAGTAATCACAAATAAAGAGATTGACTGCAGACCCTGCCTTTGGCATAAAAGGAAAATAAACTGCAATCAATCTCATTGTTTAAATATTAATGTTTCAGACGTTTTAAATGCAATCTAAAACTATAAACTATAGGTTGTCGTTGTTTGGTATGATTAAATCACCTGTTAAAAGAAGGTAGATATCTTCATCGGGGTTTACTTTTGTTTTAACAACCGGGATTAATCTGTCCACGTATTTTAAAAGAAAATCACCTTTTGAAAGCTGCTTTTTGCTGTCTTTATATTTTTTCTTTGCATCTGCATCTTTTACAAATACAACATTTCCTTTGTTTGTTGTATAAGCTACTGCGGCCATTTCTTTTTCTGTGTCGTTCGGGTAATGTGCATAGTCGAAAATAAACAGAGCCTTGTTTTGTTTATTTACCCAGAGTCTGTTTTTTACTCTGTGCACCCTTGCATCAAACTTTGCACCCTTTTGATACAGAAGGGTTCCTTCTTCTGTGTATAAATCTTCCGGAGCAACAAAAGAGAATGTGGAATTTTTCTTTACGGTCTTTGTATTGAGTTCATGGTTTGGATGAGCAACAATTATATTTCCTGCTTCAATTACTTTTTTGTTGTTATATATTTTAACTACATTTCTTGGAGCTTTATGATAGGTTTTTAAAGTTTCTTCCCTTAAAAGAACATCTTCATCCCCCACTTTATATATGTTTTTCATTGTATCAATGTCTTGGGACATCTTTGCAAAAAGCACTGCAGCCTCTGCCCTTGTCATTTTGGATTTCGGGGTGAATCTTGTAGGGTCAGGGTAGTTAACATAAAGGTTTTCGGTTACTGCTTTTGCATATGAGTTTAATGCCCATCCGGGGATTTCTTTAGAGTCTGAAAAGTTTTCAAGTATGGATTTATCATCCATATTTACCCTTGAAATATTTGCAAGTACACTGGTTGCTTCAGAACGGGTAATTGCTTCGCCTGGTTTAAATGTTTTATCAGGATATCCGTAAATCATACCCAAAGCCTGAGATATTGCAATATCCCTGCTGTATTTTGACGAATTATTTACATCGGTAAAATTTGTGCTGCCATTTTCGTTAATATCTTCGCTTTCAATTACCTTTAAAAGAGAATTTAAGAACTCTGCTCTTTCAATTGTTCCGTTTGGGTAAAACCTGCTGTTTGAATCAAGGGTAAAATATCCCCTGTTTAAACAGTCAATTACGGCTGATTTTGCCCAAAAACCGTCCGGTACATCTTCAACTGTTGATGCAAAACTTATTTTGCACCCTGCAATAACTAAGCAAAAAACAAATAATAGTCTAACTGTATTCTTTAAAAAATTCATGGGTTTCCTCACTTTGTCTGGGATACGTTTGTTAATAGGTAATGGACATATAAGATTTTATATTGACCTGTATGTGAAATTCTACATCAAGCAATTATTAAAATCAATCATGTGGAGTATTACCATGTCTATATTTTACCCATGTTTTAACATTTCGAAACAGAATAATTTAATTTAAAAATTTCCATGGTAAGATTTTTCTTGTGGATAGTTAGAATTTCCCCAAAGGATAGAAAAACAGGAGAATTTCCTATGTTGAATCTGTTAGCAAAAAACCCGCTGAGCGGAGCTAAATTGCAGGATGTCTTTTCAAAGCTGAAAGAAATTTACTGCATAAATGATGTTTCCGAGGATAGAAAAAAATATTTAACAGAAACCATTCAAAAATACGGTTATCTGCCATATCCGCACTATAAAGTGCTGGAAGAACTTACGCAGTCTGAAATAATATTTTCTTTAGTTGAAATATTGAAGCTTGAAGGCACATATGATAATTCAAAATTAAAGGATATTGCAAATCCTTCTCCTGTTGTCAGAAGAAAGATTAAAAATTCAAACTGGTTTAAAAAAGAGGGTCAAAATATAAAACTTATATCTTTGGCTGCCCTTGGCGACGGTACAAAAAGCCCCAATGTCGGTACATTTATAGAATGGATAGCACAAATTTTAACTCTGCCAAGAGGTAATGAAAAATTTGGCGTTTTGGGTGATACAGTCTATCTTCTTCCGTTTCACCCAAGAGAATTCGGTTGCGCATATCTTCCTATGTCATCAGATGTCAGTGAAAAGCTTGAAGATAAAAAATTGAGTAAATTTCTGGGTTTTGATGCAAAGTCACAGGTTAAGCTTTTTATAACCCTGGCACAGTTGGCAGGGCACCCTGTAATTTATGATATTCTTCCACAGACAGGAAGGTTTTCAAAAGTTGTTCTTTTAAGACCTTATGTTGCAAGGTGGTTTGACATTAAAGATTTAATGAAAGATTTAACCAAAGAAATCGAAAAGGTTTCTATAGCACTTAAAAATAAATATGATGCAGATGAAGTTGATAAAGCGGCGGAGATATATCTTGAAATATTAAACGGTTCTAAAAAGACATTTAAGAGCGGCAATGAAGAAATTTTAAAAGAATTTGATGATTTGATGCTTGATATTAAAAAAGTGCTTTCAAACCAGATGATGAACAGGTTTAGACAGGATGATATCTTAAAGAAAGTGTATCCCGTAATTGAAGAAATTAACGGCAAAAAACCTTCAAAAGAAGAAGACATTACAAAGCAGTCTGAAATTGTAAAAGCCCTTATAAAAGAAGGTTTATGGCCGGCACCTGGCGGCGCATGGTGTTCTGCAGGCGTTCCTGTGTTTGATAAGATACATTCAAGCAAAGAATATCCAATGTTTAGGCACTTTGATTACAAAGATAATGATGTGACACACTTTGCAAACCTTGATTGTCAAACGCCGTATTACTTTGTTTTCTTTGAAAACGGCAAATACAATAAGAGAGTGACTGATTTTTATTTTGAATATACAAGAGGAATTGCTGAAGAATATAATTTTGATGGTTACAGGGTTGATCATATTGATCACATTGTGGATGATTTTTCAGAAAAAGGAAAAATCCCTATTAGCTACAGAGCGCCAAGGGAAGTTTTAAACAAACTGAATGCAGTTATCAAAAGAAGGATTCCGCACTTTGCTACTTTGGCTGAATATATGCTTTGGGATGATTTTTATAAAGAATATCATCTTGATATGGGTTTTGATCTTCTTTGGGGGAATGATATAGTATCTCAAAATACAAAAACTCCGGCACAGATTATTTTAGATAATGCGAAGCTTGAAAAATACAATTCCAGAAATGGTCTTGTAAATCCTTTATCAATTTTAAAAACTTACAACAACCAGGATGGCGAGTTTGAAGCAATAGACCAATACCCGGGGCAGCTTGGGGCAGAAGGTGCTTTATATAAATGGTTCAAGTACAAATTTTTACCCGGAGGAAGCGGTGCAAATCGTCCTTCTTTATACATTGATGGCGATGAAAGCTTTACAAAGACCGGAATAGAATATGTTATCGGTAATGAAGTTTCCATGAAAAGAAATAAAGACTGGAAATTTTATGAAAGATTTAACGCTATAAATTATTTTGCACAAAACTGTCCGGTTATTTTGAATGGTAAGGCATATTTGGTGCAGGAAACAACGGAAGGACTTTCTGTTTGGGAAATATTATCCGATAAAGGAAATTTCCTTGTGGTTTCAAACCATCAAAGCCCGACAGAAAAAGTATGCGTTCAAAAAGAAGACGGTACATCCGCCTTTGAAATTAAACGCGGTAAAACTCTTGAGGGTGTTGAAATTAACCTGCAGGATAGAGTTTTGGTTTCGTTCTTCGAATTTGACTATGACGAGATGAACAAATGTCAGTTTATGGAGAAAAAACTTCTTTCAAACATTGAAAATTTAATTAATTTCCAAATCATAAAGCCTGCGGAATTTAAAGTTTACAGGTTTGAAACAAAGAAAAAATAAGAGATATAAAAATGCTTATTATAAAAGTTCCGGAATTCATTGATTCCGGAACTTTTAGCATGTTTTATATTTTGTTTCAATAAGGTTCTGTATATTTGAACTCAAAATTTTCTAAAAGTTCTGATGGGGCAATTTCAAGAGCGTTTGCAATCTTTATAAATGTTGTAAACTTTAAATCCACAAGTCCGTTTTCAACACGGCTTAAAGTTGCAGAAGTTACAAGGCAATCATTAAAGGCAAAACTATTTAGGGATTTATCCTTTCCCAACCGGAGTTTTTTAATCCTTTTGCCTATCATTTTCAGTAGTTTTTTATCCTGCTGTTGCATACATGTAATTCTAGTGCTATCATAATATTATTCCATTACACACATGTAACGACACATGGCTAATATTCAATTATTGTATATATTTAAACCAATTTAAAAGTGTATTAAGGAGAACGATAAATGGTGAATAAAAACAATATAAAACAGTATGCTTTTGCCCTCGTTGAGATGCAAAGCGTAAGCCGGTGCGGATGGCTGACAGCGATGAGCCGAAAACTAAGGTACTACGATAGTGATGCCGGATGTGAGTCTTACAAATTTGGACAAAGCAAAATAAGCAAAAGACGAAACAACAATAAGAGCCATATGGCTGCTTTTTCTTTAGTTGAAATGTTAATGGCACTTCTTGTTGCATCGCTTCTTATGGCAGCACTGGCACCTGTGATGACAAGAAAAATTGGTGAAAATGTAAATCTGACAGGCAATATGAATCCGGCAGGCACTGTCAGAAAAACTATTGAAATTGAATATAACTCTGCAGATTGTAATGAGATAAAAATTGCAGCTGACGGCAGCCAGTATTGTGAAGGCGAATTTGAAGTACCGGGCGGTTACAATGGGATGATGAAAATAACGGCAATAGGTGCAGGCGGCGGTGGTGCAGCAGCAGCTACTGCGGGATATACGGAATATACTGCTATTGGGGAAACCAATACTTTCAATGTGCCATATGGGGTTAGTGAAATAGAAGCAACCCTTGTGTCCGGAGGTTCCGGGGGCGGGGCTGGCGGACAAGATATCCAAAACGTTTATTTTAAAGAAAAAGACGGTAAATTCAGCTGGACACCTGCAGATATAACATTAGGAAAAAATGTTAATGTTACAGGCTGCGGGGGCGGAGGCGGTGGCGGCGGGCAGCGTGGCATAGGTGTCGGAGGATATGGCGGCGGTGGCGGTTCGGGTGCATATGGCTCAATTCCAATTAAAGTTTCGAATAAAAATCCGTGGGAAATACATATTGGTGGCGGCGGAGGCGGTGGCGGCGCATACAATTGTGATGCCGGCAAAAACGGAGGATATTTTGCAGGTGGCGGAGGGGGTGGTTCGGGAAATGCCGGTATTAATACACACGGTTATGGCGGCAGTGCTGGCAGTGAAACCGGTGGGGCTGGCGGGATAGCGTGCTCTTCTGCAATTGATGGAGTATCACCTTTGAGAAATGGCGTAAGTGCAGTGCCTGCAGGAGGAGGCGCCGGAGGTGCAGGAACTACCATTACAGGTGATTATAGGGCAAATTTAGGTGCTGCAGGAGGTGCCGGCGGTTCAATAGCAGGCGGAGGCGGCGGTGCAAGCATATATGGTTCATCCGGCGGGGCTGGTGGCGGAGGTGCAACGCGTCTTATAATTAATAATTCGCTTGCTGCAATTTGGCCCGGAGGAGGCGGCGGAGGTGGAAGATCCGGTTGCAATACCAACCCAGGTATTAACCACTGTTTTCTTGGCGGTGGCGGAGGTGGAGGCGGCGGAGCCGGAGGAGGCAAAGGTGGCGATGCGGTAGATGTATGGTATGGCGAAGCAATTACACAAAAAGATGGAAACCCCGGACTTGGCGGCTATACGGATTTATTCAGAATAAAAGCGGACGGAAAAATTGCTTATGGCGGTGTGATTAATGTCAATAACTATGCATTTGATACAAATTGCTGTCATGGCGGGGATTCTTACAATGCAAACTCAGATGTAGCCTTGGGGCAAAATGGAAAACATGGTGCACTCAAAGTATCTTATCTTGATTACGGTGTTAGTGGCGGTGGCGGAGGTGGAGGGGGAATTGTGCCGTTAAGAAAGGTGGCTGTAACTTCCGGCGATATACTTAAGATTAAGATAGGAAGAGGGGGCACAGGCGGGACGGCAGGATATATAAAAGATGACGGTACAATTTTGGAGCCTGCCATCGGTGAAGACTCTGCCTGGAATACGAATGAACCAAATTGCAATGTAACTAAAATATCAAAAACTAACGGTGAAGTTTTGCTTACAACAAGCTATTCAACAAATTGGGCAGGTCCGACATCCGGTTCAAACGGCAAAACCGGAAATTATGGCGGGGCTGGCGCTATAAGTGATGGCAAGATGACTCCTAGCGGAGGCGGTGGATTGGTAAGTGTTATAGGTTTTGCAAATACCCAGGGTAACAGTGCCGGCAAAAAAACACAGGGTGGTGAAGGAGGAAGTGTGACAACACCGTTTACAGGAACATGTGAAACAGGAAAGGGCGGAACGGAAGTTTCTCCAAACGGTACCAATGCTACAGGGTACGGCTGTGGGGGCGGCGGTGGATATTCATATTTTGGTAACGGAGGATCCGGTTCAAACGGATATGCAAGAATATCGTGGAATAAATATTATGATGTTGCACAAAAAGTTTATAAACTTGCCAATACAGGTGCAGGCGGTGGCGGAGCTGGCGGAAATATGTTTACATATAATATTAATGTCAGAAGCAATGAGATACTGAAATTTAGAATAGGTAAAGGCGGCACAGGCGGAAACGGTTCTTTTGCATCAAGCAGCAATGATATAGACAGAGAAAAATTAAACGGCACAAAAGGCGGCGATACAGTATTTGCATTTAATACAGACAGGCAGTTAATTGCCGGCGGCGGTGCCGGGGGAAGCTATCCTGTTATAAAATCCGCACTTGGAGTTAATAAATTTATTAATGGCACAGGCGGGGATATATCAAATGTGTGCAGCTATAACGGCAAAAGTTATTTTAACAATGAAAAATATTGCACAAAAGGGAATGCCGGCAAAGATGCACAAGATAATACGGGTGGTGCAGGCGCTGATTTTAAACCATTTACCTTTAAAGTAATTGATTCTTCGGGTGCGGAGGTTGAAAAGTGGGTTGCAGGAACAGGCGGTGCCGGAGGAATTGCAGGATTAACAAGTTATGGCGGACATTCGGAAAATTCTTATGGTGCAGGAGGCGGAGGCGCCGGATTGTGGGATTTAGGAGAAGTAAGCAGTAACGGTGCTTCAAATCCATCCAGAGGCGGAAATGGCAGCAACGGAAAAATAATAATTGAATGGTGGGAATGATGATGGGTAAGGCTTGCTGTCAACACAGACTTATACAAGTCCGGTGTCATACCAGCCCACTGCCTCTTTGGCGCTGTGCAGGTGCCACATTCTGAAGGCTTATTAGGTTTTGTTAAGCCAGGTATGGCTAAAACTCAATTTTCACTAAGATTTTAGATGAACAACTTTTCGGAGCGCTTTTTGTAACCTTAGCGCTCCTTTTTTTATAAAAAGATTTAAAAAGACCGAAATTTCGGTCTTAGTGTTGTTTAAATTTTTTATTTTTGTGAAGGTTAGAAATACATTCCAATTGCTTCTTTTGCGCCGTCAAGGGTTTTTCTTGCCTCTATTCTTGCCCTTTTGGAACCTTCTATTAAAATTTCCTTCACTGTTTCAGGGTTTTTAGCCAGTTCTATTCTCTTTTCCCTTATTGGTCTTAGATATTCATTCACTTTTTTTGCAAGACACCTTTTGCAATCAGCACAGCCAAGCTTTGCAGAGGTGCAGTCTGCTTCGATTTGTCTCAAATCTTCATCATTTCCGAATATTTTCCAATAGGTATACGCAACTTCGCAGTTTTCAGGATTTCCTTTATCATCTCTTCTCATTCTGTTCCTGTCTGTTATGGCTTTTAATATTTTCTTTTCGGTTGTTTCTTCATCATCTGATATTTTTATATCATTATTGAATGATTTACCCATTTTATTACCGTCAATTCCCTTTAAAAGCGGAATATTTGTTAAAAGCGGTTCAGGTTCTTTGAAGTATTCTACTTTATAGATATTGTTAAAACGCCTTACTATATCTCTTGAAATTTCAATGTGTGCCACCTGATCTACGCCAACAGGGACATAGTCTGCATTGAATGTGATGATATCCGCAGTCATTAAAACAGGATACCCCAAAAGCCCGTAGGTAATGCTGTTGTCAGAAGCTCCCTGTGTTCTTAAAATCTTTGTCATATCCTTAAGAGTCGGGTCTCTTTCCACCCAGTTTTGCGGGGTTATCATGCTTAAATATATATGAAGTTCAGCAGTTTCAGGCACCAGAGATTGCAGATAAATTGTTGCTTTATTTGGGTCTATGCCACATGCAAGCCAGTCCAGAGTAACATCTTTAACATTTTCTTTTAAGTTTGCCGTGTCGTTATATTTTGTGGTAAGTGCGTGCCAATCTGCAATAAAATAAAATGCCTCATATTCATTTTGAAGTTTTACCCAGTTTGTAAGGACGCCAAAATAGTGTCCCAGATGTAATTTACCTGTGGAGCGCATTCCTGACATTATTCTTTTTTTATTGTTCATTGTCATTCTCCTTTTTGGGTTTCTTTCAATATTTTTATTGCATCTTCAAAATCAGGGAATATCAAAAGCGCCCTTTTGGCATTTTCTTTTGCATTTTCAAATTCTTCCATTTTTATCTGGCATTTTGCTAAATCACACAATAAAATATGGTTATTCGGATATTCATTGGAAAGTTTTTTAAATATTCCTGCAGCCATCTTGAATTCTTTTAACTTCATATAACATTTTGCAAGAAGATTTGAAATCTCAGGGTTTGGAATATCTACAATATCTAACAGCAAATCTTTTGATATTGTGTATTTTTTGTCTTCAAAGTAGATTTTTGCAATTGTAAACTTTGCCTTATAATTTTTTGGAGATAAATTTATTGCAATCTTTAGAGCCTCAAGCGCTTCTTCATTTTTTCTTTCCAAAAGAAGATTTTCACCGTAATAAGAATAATAATCCGATACGTTTTTATCAAGCTCTATTGCTTTTTTAAAGTATTCATCCGCTTTTTCAAATTCCTGGGTTTTATTTAAAGCCATTGCATAGTTAAAATAATTCTCCGGATTATCAGGTTCCAGCTGGATTGCTTTATTCAGCTCATCCAATGCCCAGTCTGTATAGTTCATTTTTAAATACAATATACCTAAATCTTTTCTTGCAACAGGATTTTCAGGCTCAAGAGAAATACATTTTTTGAGATTTTCTTTTCCTGCCTCAAAGTCTTCCTTGCTTATATATGCAAGAGCCAGATTGTAGTATATTTCAAAATCTATTTTCCCTCTTTTTAAAAGTTTTTCCAGAATTTCTATGGTGCTTTGCGGATTTTTGGTTAATCTGTAAAGATATGCAAGTTTCTTTTGAATATCAACTGATTTTGGATTCAAATCTGCAAGCTTCTGTGCTATTTCAAGTCCTTCATCGTATTTTCCTGTCTGAATACAACAATTAAGATAATTCATTTTGTAGTTGAATTTTTCAGGATGAATTGCACTTAGACTTCTATACAAATTTTTTGCCGTATCCCATTTGCCTGCCTGAATGGCACAGTATGCAAGGGATGATAAAAATGTTGATGTTGGTTCTTTTATATATGCTGTGTTAAAATATGCAAAAGCATCATCATATTTTCCCTTTAGCTGGTAAAGCGTGCCCAGATTGTAATTTGTGGAGGGATTTTCGCTGTTTAATTTATATGCAGTCTTTAAATATTCTTCTGCTTTGTCATATTCTCCTTTTGCAATGTGGCAGGTGCCAAGGTTATTTAAAATCTGCTGGTGTTCCGGGTTTAAATCGAGTGCTTTTTTTAAATATTTAATAGCATCATCATCTTCTTTTTTTGCCATATAAGCGGAAGATATTATGTAATAAAGCTGATAATCGTCTTTTTCGTATTCAAGTGCCTGATTAATAGTCTGAATTAATTCTTCAAATCTGCCAACTTTTAGATATGTAATTCCTAAAGCTTTATATGCATCTAAATATTCGGGTCTTAGCTCTATTACTTGTTTATGGGCTTTTATGGCTTCTTCAAAGTCATCAAGTTTTTCGTTTGAGCTTCCTAAATAATACCAGGCATTTGCATTTTCAGGCTCTTTTTTTGTTATTGCGGCAAAGATTTTTCTCGCCTCGATAAAATCTTCAAGGTTTATTAAAACAAGTCCCAGATTTTTCATAATTTCAAGATTATCGGGGTCCAGTTTATGAGCCTTTTTTAATAATTCAAAAGCCTCTTCAAATTGCTGTTTATTGATAAGTTCCAGAGACTTGTCTAAAAACTCCGTTATTTCTTTTTGTTCCATAAAAAAATTATATCAAAAAATAAGAAAAGTACACACTTTAAAACCAAAAAGCCTTAAAGTGTGTATGCTTAGGTTTGATAAAAAACTTATTTTATAGCATCAATGCTTGTTTGATACGTTTTATCAATTCTTTCTTTTTTGGCTTCAAGAGCTTCAATTTGTCTTTCATATGACCTTATTCTGATATTTTTTTCAGTTTCTGTCATTGTTGTAGACTTTTTAACATCTTTAATTTGCTGTTTTTTGGTTTTAATTTGGTTGTCAACAGGAGCTATCTGGGCATCTCTTTTTGATTTCAGAGCTGCTTTTTTATCTTTATTTTGTGTTTCTCTTTTTGCCTTTGCTTCTTTGTCGGCATTTTCTAAATCTTTTTTAATTGCCTGTTTGGCATTTGTTACATCCTGTTTAATTGCATTTTTTAAATTTACAGCAGTACTGTTTGATGTAGCAGCTGAAGCAATTGAGGTTGTAAAAACTAAAGCTAAAAGTATAGCTAATACATTTTTCATGGGTTAAACTCCTCTTTTAATTTGCGGAACAAAAATTATACCTGACCATTATAGAACATAACTTCTATAAAATATAACAACCAAGTGTATAACTTAAATTTAGATAATAAAATACCCCCAAGGGAATTCGAATCCCTGTCTACACCGTGAAAGGGTGTTGTCCTAGGCCTCTAGACGATGGGGGCATAGTATTCAATTATTTTTTTTCGTTGTAAACGAACAATCCAATTATATCATTTAATTTTGAAAGCTGTCTTTGGTAACTTGCACTTTGCTTTTCAAGATTTTTAATATTACTTTTGTATTCTTGTATAGTATAGTGACAATCCTTAATTGAGCTGTTTAAGCAGTCTCTAACTCTTTGAGCATCTTGTAAAACACTCTTCATTGGAATACCAAGTGCTTCAATTGTTTGGCGTATAATTTGTGCACCGGTTTGTCTGGGTACACCTGATGGAAGTTGTGAAATTAAACGTTTTAAAACGTTTATGTTATTTGGCATTTCAAATTCTTCAGAATCATCCTCTGAATCAATTGTAAGTTTTAATTCAGGGTTTTCATCAACATCTTCTGTATCAACATTGAATACAGGAGCTGAGTAATCTGAATTGTTAAATTCTGATTCAAAAGCCATGCTTCCAAAATCATTATTTTCTGCTGTGTTGAAATCATTGTTATCAGCAGTATTATTATATTCCTCAGTAACAGTTTCTGTTACAGTATCAGTTTCTAAACCTTCATTTTGTTTTTTGAGTGCATCTGCTATTTTTTTTCCCATATTTTTTGGTAATTCATTTTCAGGCATCTTGCAACCCTTTCTTTTTAAGTTGATAAGACTATTATAAATAAAAAATAAATTATTTCAACTATTAAAATTATAAAATTTAGTAAACTTTTTGGAGGATTTTATTTACATTGATAATAAATTAAAAGGCCCCACTTATCATGGGACCGGTTTTTGTTGTGTTGTGTTATGCTTCGGGATTGTGTTGTTAGGTGTTGATAATGCTTTTTGCTTAATTATTAACTAAGCAATCATATCTAATTTTTTTGTTTCGTTTACGCCTTCTTTAATACTTTCAGCTCTTGAATTAATTTCATTTTCTTTAGAACCGAATAATGAATCTTTAACAATGCCTACGAATCCTGTTAAAATTCCCTGATCAACAAGGTTATGTGTTTTGTCCTGAACTCCGTAGTTTGTTTGAACGCCGGCTTTAAAACTTATATTGTTTTTTAGTGTATTATTTACATTTGATATAGAATTTACTCTTAACATTTTTATTTTCTATCCTTGGTTTTTCTTTGCTTTTTAGTGTTTGTCTAACACTTTATTTTGTATACTTGTATTATGTACCTAAAAAAATTATTTGTCAACCCCTCTTTATAAAAAATTTACTTCCTTGTTATTATTGGGTTTTAGCGTATTTTTTTAAAAAATTTTCTTCATGTTTTATATAATATTGTCAAATGTACACTTTATTTTTTATTCCATGCGAATTCCAAAATCGTATTTACCCGATTGGCTAATTGTGAAACAGTTTTATGTATTGTTATATATAATTAAATCTTTTTCATACTTCCAGCTATTCTTAATTCCAGACAGTTTGGGTCCTTTTTAACAATCGGACCCATTTTTTTACAGATTTTTTTATGTGCAGCAGACAAAGTTTAACGCACATTAAAAACAGGTTAATCAAAAGCTGTAATTCAACAATAATTCAAGATATATGCGAATATTTTCAATAAAAAACCCTCCCGGTTTTCCAGGAGGGAAAATAAATTTTAAATCATTCTTTATTTTTCAGGTTTGTTGACAAATTCCATAAATTCTTTTACAAGTTCTTTTTTAGCATCTTCCGTAAAAAGTTTTTGGTTATCGATAAGCAGTCTGTCGTTGGTTTTCGGGTTTATAAGATAAACAGTCGGGAAACCTCCAACTTCGTATTTTTGCATAAGTTCCTGATTTTCAGGTTTGTCAGCATTTATAAGTGCAACTGCAAAATGTTTTTTAATTTGCTTATCCTTAATGATGTCGCCAAATGTTGGTGCAAATCTTTGGCAAAAACCGCACCAGTCTGTGTAAAACCATACTATAATCGGTTTTTCTGTCTTTAAGGCTTTTTCCATCATTTCGCCTTTGTCATATTTTTTAGATATAACAACAGGGTCTCTCATTAAGCCTTTAGCATTTAATTTATTAATTATAATTCCATCCAGTATCAAAGATATTACAGAAAGAACGAGCGCAAGCACAACAAGTGCTGCAAGTACTTTCTTTTTAATGCATTTTTTGTTTTCTTCAGTCATTTTTAAAATCTCCTTATCGAATCTTCCATATATTCTATAGCATTTTTTATCTCGTGTAAAATTATTTACATCTTTCTGTCATACGAATTTAAAGGGTAATTTGGCAAAATGTTTTATACATTCAGGCAGCAGTTTTTATATTTTTTTCCGCTTCCGCAAGGGCAAGGATCATTCCTTCCGATATTTTTTCCGGTATCCGGTTCGCTTTTTTCTTTGCTTTCCATTCCGATTAATTTTTCAAAAGTTTTTGAATTGTATAAGACCATTGTTGGAGAAAATTTATTATAAATAATCCAATCCTGCCTGAAAAAATTAATAATCTCTCTTATGTCCTTAAAATCCTTATCAAACGCTTTATTTATGAGAGGAATAAAACCTTTAAATTCTTCATTCTTTTTAATAATTAAATTTGGTGATACCTTATCTGAGAGCATAAAATTTTCTATGCATTCTTTTGCATTTTCTATTGTAGCAAGTGAATTTTGCTTCAATATTTCATTTACTGTCCCTAAAAAAGGAACAATATAAAGTCCTGATGTTTTATCCATAAAAAAGCCTATGTCATAAGCTTTTTCAGAGGCTGAAAATCCTCCTGTGGCATTTTTTATAAAATCATCCTCGTAGTCTTCATTTAATTTGAAATATTTAAAAATTTCCGGGTTTTTAATATATTTTTCCTTTGATATACTTTGAATTTTTCCATCAATTAAAAGATTGAATTCTTTTATAAAATCATCTGCCAAAGTATTTGTTGTAATAATTTCATCACAACTAAACACTGTCATAAATTTTTCATAAAAGAATCCGGTTGAATTTTGAAGCTCTTTTAACTTTTTATCATTATACATTGTTTGGGATTCCGGGTATTTTATAAGACATTTAACAGTTTCAACATTTGCCTGGTATTCTCTGAATTGACCGAAACAATCAAAGATTTCAAGCAAATAAAAAACCCCGTTAAGTTCTACTATTCTTGCCTTAATAAAATCATAAAGCCCAATTCCTCTTAAATTTGTCATCTTAACAAGCGGAATGAGCTCAAAATCCATTTCGTTTGCAAGACAGGTGCAGCTGTATGCATTTTTTAAAATTTTATTCACCCTGAAGACTGATTTGAAGCTTTTTTTAAAAGAACTTATCATATTAATATCTGCATTTTGGTTTTTCTTTAAAAAATAATCTAAAACCCTTGTATTATCCTGCATTTTTTCATCTAAAATGTAATTTATAATGCAGTCATTTAGTTCATTTTGCCTTTCAATATTAATTTCATTTTTTATTAAAAAATTCTCAAAATCTTTTGATAAGTCTTTGTCATTTACAGCAAAATCTATCAATGCATCCATTGTTGAACTTATTGAATTTAAAGTCTCAATGAGACCTGCCATATTGTTTCTCCTTTTAAACTCTCTTTAAATATATTAAATATTCTGTATTTCCCTGTTTTGCACCCTGGATTGGCGATTTTATGATACCCAGTGTTTCAAGGTTAAGTGTTTTGGTAAATTCTTTTATATCTTCAATTATTTTTTTGCGTACAGTTTCATCTTTTACCACGCCGCCTTTTGCTATTTCGTTTTTTTCAGCTTCAAACTGCGGTTTTATTAAAAGCACCATTTGTGCATTTTTCTTTGTAAAGTTTAAAACGTTTACAAGCACCTTTTTAATTGAAATAAATGATAAATCCATTGATAAAAATTCAGGCATTTCAGATTCATCCAAAGTTTCACACCCGAAAATTTCTTCAAATGTACAATTTTTAACATTTACCTTTTCAATTACCTTTACTCTCTCATCGGAGCGCAGTTTCCAAGCTATTTGTCCGTATCCTACATCAACAGCATAAACCTTTTGTGCACCCTCCTGAAGCATACAGTCTGTAAAACCGCCTGTAGAAGCGCCTATATCTATGCAGGTTTTATCTTTTAAATTAATCTTGAATTCATCTATTGCACCCTTTAATTTTAAACCGCCTCTTGAAACGTACGGAATAGTTTTAATTTCAAGTTTCATCGGATGTTCCGGGTGAAAGAGTTTTTCTTCATCGTAAAGCTCGCCTGCTTTTGAAACAACGGTATCATTAATTTTGACATTTCCTGCTAAAATATTTACCTGAGCTGAATTTTTAGAGTCAAAATATCCATGTTCAAAAAGAATTAAATCAAGCCGCTTTTTCATTTCAAAACTTCCCGGGATTCTTTACGGTTTTACCATGTATTGCTCTTCCTGGAGTGCAATGCCCGTAATGTCAGTGGATACGAGGCTTACTTTTTTAATTGGTCCGATTGCATCAAGTTCAATCATTTTTGGAGCAGATGCTGCTTTTAAAAGCTTTTGGATATCATCATAAACACTTTGCGGATTTTCAAAATATAAAACAATCGGTGCCACAGAACCTTTTAAAAATATTAAAAGCGAAGTTTTGATTTTTATATTTTGTTGTGTAAACTGGCTTGCCATTTTATTATATTATTCTCCTTTATTGAAATTAAAAATCTTTTCAGCATTTTTTGTTGTTTCTTTTTGTACAAATTCTACTGTTAAATCTTTTAAATTTGCAATTTCTTTTGCAATTAAATTTAAATATTTTGGTGCATTTTCTTCTCCCCTGAAAGGATGCGGAGTTAAATACGGTGCATCTGTTTCAAGAACAAGGTGTTCAAGGGGAATTTCTTTTACAACATCTTTCATCTTTCTTGCATTTTTAAAGGTTACGACACCGCCTATGCCAAGATACCAGCCCAAGGCTGTGCATTCGCGTGCAAATTCGACGCTTCCCGAAAAACAATGCATTAAAACTTTATTATATTTTGTCTCTTTCAAAATATTAAAAGTGTCAAGATGAGCTTCTCTATCGTGAATTACAACCGGTAAATCCAAAGACATTGCAATCTCAATTTGAGTCTGAAACACTTTCTTTTGAGTATCAACAAATGTTTTATCCCAATAATAATCAAGCCCGATTTCGCCGATACCTACTATTTTTGGATGCTGCGCAAGCAAGGCAATTTTTTTTGCTGTATCATTTGTAAACTTTTGCGCTTCCGAAGGATGTACCCCAATGCAGCCAAAAACACAGTCGTATTTATCAATAAATTCTGTTATTTTATCAAATGTATCAGGCTCTACGCCCGGGATTATTATTTTTTCAACCCCGGCTTTCAGAGATTCTTCAATCTCTGCTTCAGGGTTTTGAAGCATGTCAATGTGGGAGTGTGTATCTATCATACAGATATTTTAACAAAATTTAATTTTTTTGTATAATATATTAAGAAAGAAAGTCGGAGGATAATCGCGCGGAAATTTTTCCGTGAGGAAAGTCCGGACATCCAAAAAGGCATGTTGCCTGGGAAATCCAGGTGCGTGTGAGCGTGAGGACAGTGCCACAGAAAAGTAATATACCTGTGTGAAGGTATTAATTGCGTAAGCAATTAAACCGTAGTCCTTAGGAAACCGCTGTAGGATGTGAGCCTTGCAAGTGGCAGCGGCAGCGAAACGAGCAAAAGGTGAAACACCCATAGGCGGAAGAATATTGAACAACAGGTGATTGTGCAACGGCGGAGTAAGAGCCCACCGCCTCTTCCCGTAAGGGCAGAGGGCAAGGTAAACCCCAACAGGATGCAAGTTCGGCTTTGCGGCTATGGTGCCTTTTCCTCCCTTTGGGGCCGCATAAAGGAACGCATTAGACAGATGATTATCTTGAAACAGAATCCGGCTTATTACCGGCTTTCTTTTTATACGTTTACTTTTTTAATGATATCTTTTTGTTGAAATTTGTTTTTACATAAATGTTTTTTAATGGCTTTAAGACCGATTCAAATTGGAAATCTTTTTGTTTAAATCCAGGACACAGCGCACACCGTGGGCAATAGTACCTACGCGCTCCTCATCCGGTGCGCGGGAAAGGAATGTACCTCCGCCTAAATACCCGACATAGTGCAGAGAGCCAGCCTGCGTGCCTGACCATAAGTGGTACGGAAAGCAACCATCATATGTAGAAGAACCCGGGCAGCCACCAAGGTACCTTCCGCAGTGCAACGTGCCGTAACCGGCACCGCTGTCACAGAGCTGCAGTTTCGGGCTATTAATTTGCTAACGTTTTTTATCTTGCATTTAACCTATACTTTAAAATGCAACAGCCAAGTTTAATCAAGTTTAATTTCAGCACTAAACCGCTTTGAGAATATTAAATTGCGGTAACATCAGACGATTTGAATTCCTTATCTGCTAAAACCGTTATAAGTCGTAGCACTCCAAGGATAAGATTTCCATAATCCGAATCTTACCAAGTTTACCTTTATACGGCAAATATTATAAATTCAAGCAGATTATATTTTAACCAGTATCATAAAATCCAAGTAGGTTGGGTTTCAACCAGGCATCATAAAATTGATAAAGTTTGTAAAAAAAGAGGCGCTAAGGTTACAAAATGCGCCTCTGAAAAGTTGTTTATCATTAAAATTAAATTATTCTGTGTCTACTTATACTGCTGTCTCTGCCTGTCAGGTTACCCCTCCTCCTTATCTAAATTCCAATAAATAATTACAAACCCCGGCATTCCGTTTGCCCCTGCATATGAAT
>CAJULH010000016.1 GCA_910587175.1 Candidatus Gastranaerophilales bacterium
ACAATCAGCAAAATTTTAATTTAAAATTTATTATTATCTCTCGCTTAACACTACATTAGGTGCAACTTTCAGGTTATATAAAATCAGCCCTTATAGATAAAATTATTCATAATCATACTGTTCGTACATTCTTTTTCTGTGCTCCGAATACGAAGCAAAGGCATCAGGCGCTATGAGTTTTAAAAAACCGTCTATAAGCCCCACATTATTATCATCGTTATATACAGGAGTAGAATCATTTGCAATTCTTTTAGGACTAAACCCGGCGCGCCTTAAAGATGTTGGTATCGCGGTACCTGAAAGCATTTTTCTCTGACTTGCAAGCTTTAATTTTCTCATCCTTTCATCTACGGGCAAAAACTCCCAGGTTCTGCCCAAGAGATGTTCTTCAAGCCTTGCAATGCGGTATTTGTCGCTGTCAAATTTATTTACACTTGAAAAATGCCTTTTTTCCATCGTAGCAATGTCTTTATTATTTTTTCTTGAAAAATTTACATCAGGCGGATTTGGCACAGCATTCACTATTTCTTCTGCCGAAATATAAAAAGTTGGCTGTACATCTGAAAATGCAGGCAGATTCAGTACAAAAATAAAAACAAAACACAACAGGACTTTTTTTAGAAAAATATGGAAATTTTCTTTTTGCATAGTTCCGCCTTAACCCTTTTTCAGGGCAAAAATTTATATACCACTCCACATTCCCACTTTAAACTTTTTTATATGCTTTTTTACCCCGCACCCGGCGAGGGTTACAGAGGTATGTTAATTTATGTAACAATATAAAGAAAAATCATAAAGTTAAGAATAAAATTGCCGATTTATAAAAACATAAGGATGAATTTTTAAAACAAGGATTGAAGTAGGATGAAAAAATTATTTATCATAATGGCATTAGTAATGACAATCTTCTTTACCAAGGCTAATACAATTCAGGCTAATGATTTTGCAGAAAATACAGGTAATTCAAGAATTGCAGCTTCTTTATATATGTTAAATGACCTTGGACAGAGAGATGTTATAGCAATATTAAAAGGTCAAAATGCCACAGGAAAACCGATCAGAATAATGTTTAGAAACCTTGATATATATGGCTGCGGCGACTGCGAAGCTTTCACTACAAAAACAAAAGCAGGTTCACTTGTTATCTTTATAAATGAAATCCACAAAGAAGCTCCTCTTGAAGCTATAGCTTGCTTAATCGCTCATGAAAGCCAGCACCACACAATGACAAACACAAAACAAGAAGAATTAAGAGCATGGCTTAAAGAAGTTTCCACCTGGAATGCATTTGTAAGAAAAGATCCTGTTGTTGCACATTCTACTCATCCCCTTGTTAAAAGAGAAAATAAAATCGCTAAATTAAATGCAAAAGACAACGGTAAAGGCGGAGCTATAGAACAAGTTATTGCACAAAACCCTGTATATGCAGCTCTTAACTAAATATAACCGAAAAATTTTAAAGATTAAAACACTCCTGAATAAAAAAGGGAGTGTTTTTTAAATTGTGCAATGTATTTGCCATCAAACCACATGCCTTGTATCATCAGATTAAGAAATCGTCCTCCAGAGTGCTAAGGTTTAAGGATTTTAGCAGACGGGGAATTCAAATCGTCAGACAGGGTCATCTTTTAGATGATTTTAAGCTGGTTGGTTTTATTTAACCAATTTATTGCTGCCATTTGGTAAAGTTTATGTTATCAAATTACACCACCTGTTTTTTATATTTTGACACAGCTGTACATTGAAAAGTTATGGGAGTTCTTTAGGGTGTGGTAATTTGAGCATATTCTTTGGAATAAAAGCTGACACAGATTAGCTATACAATGCCAAAAAAGCTCTGTGACCACAATGCCGGTTACGGCACCCTGCAGTGTTATCCTGACTATGGCGCTGGTCGCTGCCCGGGCGCCGCAAACAGCAACTGCTACCCGTACGTCGTATGGTCAAGCAAGCTCGTAGGCGACTCTAACGCTTGGTCTCCGGAGCTCAATGGGGGCAGATTCTTTGAGTACGTAGGTGACGCCGGTCACATTAAGACCAACGCCTTTACTGTGCGCTGTGTCCTGGATATGGTTTTCTTTGTATACAAAATTCAAAGTAAAAACAATACAGGTAAGCCCTGCGACAATAATGCATAGGCCAAAGCCGTTTAAGCATTACGACAGCAATAAGACTCAGTTTGTCAGATGATGCGTTAAGTAAAACCTTGCAGATAATGTCATCTCTTAGAGATAGGATATAAACAAAATTTGTTACAGCAATAGTGAAAACAAATTTTTGCGAAACACTGGTACCAATCTAATGTACAGACAGGCTCTGTGACGTATATGCCGGTTATGGCACCCTGCAGTGTTACATAGGCGTAGACAGCTGCCCGGGCTCGGCAAACGGCAAATGCTACCCGTACATATTATGGTCAAGCAAGCAGTTTGGGGATGGCTCTACCACCTGGGCACCAGAGCTTAACAGCGGCAGTTTCTATAGTTGGAACGGTGAAGATGGACGTTCTTCTCTGGATGCGGTTGCTGTGCGCTGTGTCCTGGATTTGGATTGTTATAAAACAAAAAAAATACAAATACCTGCTGCAGCCAGTTTGTATACCCGTTTCTATTTTTCCTGCATACAGGTATTGTAATTGCTCTGTGACATCAATGCCAGTCACGGCACCCTACAGTGCTTCTGGGGTACAGGCAGCTGCCCGGGCGCCTCTCCCGGCACAGGAAATGATAATAACTGCTACCCGTACTGCGTATGGTCTCAAGACACAGTAGATGGAGACACCTCTTATCACAGGGGGTTTTGTATGCACAATAACCAGAGCCTTACCACTTCAGGTGTATGCGTTGGCAATGTTGGTAAGTGCATTACTACCTATAGTTTTACTGTGCGCTGTGTCCTGGATATGGATACTCAAAAAGCATCCAAATGCTCTGCACTAATAAGTACGGGCTCTCAAAGAAAATCCGGCTTGCACAAAATCAGTCAGGATTCAGCAAATGGGGTCTGTTACCATTTAAACACTATAATGCTTGTGCAGAATATGGGCAAATCTTGTAATGTCAATATAAAGACTAGCTCTGTGACGCGTGGTCCGGCTACGGCACTCTGCAGTGTTATGCAGGCGTAGGCAGCTGCCCGGGCGCTGCAAATAGCAACTGCTACCCGTACGGTCTATGGTCAAGTACACCGGCAGGAACTGACTCATATTCTAACAGAGAGTTAAATAGTGGAAGTTACGAGAACACGAACATCCGTGGTATTACCTATGCCTTTGGTGTGCGCTGTGTCCTGGATTTGTATTTTTAAGGCGAAGTCAAAAAAAAGACCACTCAATATATAATTCTTGCAATAAAGACACACTGCAGTGCACATGCTATGCAGGCGGCTGCCCGGGTTCCGAAGGCTGGTGCGACCCTTTTCGTATGTGGTCTGGCAGCAATAGCGGGGAGGAGGATGTTTATCACATCAGCACATTGGACAGTGGCAGCTTTTCTTTGGGCTATGCCCCGTATGTCCGTGCTTACACTGTGCGCTGTGTCCTGGATGTGAGTGTAGACTACTGTCAGGCACTGCAGAAGGATACAGCTGCCACCCGTACCACATATGGTCAGGCACAGACACCGGTTCTGCGCACTTAAGTCCATACCTGATTTCAGGCACATTTGGTCTTGATGGCGGTTGCAGCGGGCAGTGGTGCGCTACTACCTATGCCTTTACTGTGCGCTGCTTGCTCCTCGCCTTATACGGGCACAGGGTGAGGTCTCACCCTTATCGCCCTAGGCTGCGGTGCGCTGTGTCCTGGATTTCAGAACTCCGGCATATTAGATACATATCAGCTCTGTGACGTATATGCCGGTTACGGCACCCTGCAGTGCGGCGCGAACTATGGCAGCTGTCCGGGCGCTGCAAACAGCAATTGCGACCCCGAGCACGTATGGTCTACATATACCGAGAGTACTACCAACACCTATGACAGGGGACTATACAAAGGCGTGTTTGTTCATACCAGTGACCACGTCTATACCTACGCCTTTGGTGTGCGCTGTGTCCTGGATGCGAATAATACTGCAAAAAATATTGCAGATATTCTTTGACGTATGGTCAGGTTATGGCACCTTGCAGTGCTTCCGGGGTACAGACGGCTGCCCGGGCGCTTATGAAAGCAACTGCTACCCGTACGTTGTATGGTCGGGCACTCCGCATACCACAGAGAGCGAGAGCTATCATGGGCACTATATGGACAAGGGAGTATTTCACTCTAACCCGAATCAACCTCATATTACCCGCGCTTATGGTGTGCGCTGTGTCCTGGAGTTGGAATTTCAGAAATATTCACTGCGGACAGACTCTGTGACAAACTGTCCGGTTACGGTACCCTGCAGTGCAACTATGTAAATACTAAGGGCAGTTGCCCGGGCGCCGCAGGTAACAACTGCTGGCCGAACCACATATGGACAGGCGAAGGCGGTCAGTACAATCTGAATAGCGGCGGTTTTGGCGTTACAGGCGGTAGTGTTACACACGCCTTTTCTGTGCGCTGTGTCCTGGATATGAATTTCTTAAGATAGAGAAATGCAGACAGGCTCTGTGACCACGGTTCCGGTTACGGCGCCATGCAGTGTGCGTGGGCTGGAAGCATAGGTATTCAGTACTGTCCGGGCGCCTATGATGGTTATTGCCACCCTTATATCGTATGGTCGAGCCTACGCGTAGGTGATTCTAACGCTTGGGCTCCGGAGTTGGTTAAGGGCAGTTTTACTGAGTACTATGATGGGGCAGGTCTTGCAGTTGCCCGCGCCTTTTCTGTGCGCTGTTTGCTCCTCGCCAGGTATCCCGCCACCTATGAGGCTGAGATCTCGTCCCTATCACCCCAGACTGCGGTGCTCTGTGTCCTTGGATTTGATTTTATTAGAGTCAAAAAAGCTTGCAATAAAGCTATATTTCTAATCTGGTTGCAACACAATACAGATATACAGACCACTGCCCGGGCTCCAGTAATGGCAACTGCTACCCGGGTTCGTTATGGTCAGGCACACAGAGTGGCTCCATATACTATCATGGATATTTAGGCGAAGGCGCATTTTATGCCCGTATACCGCAAGAAGGACGTGAAATCACTGTTGCCCACGGTGTGCGCTGTGTCCTGGATTTAAAGATAATGTTTCGGAAAAGCTCTGGAAAATATCGCTTTATAAAATTCCCAAGGGTATATTTTCTGCAAACAGGCTCTGTGACTACCATTCCGGTTACGGCACCTTGCATTGCAACGAAAGCACAGGCAGCTGCCCGGGTGCGGGTTACAGCTATTGTTATCCATTTGGCTTATGGTCGCACACCCAGGCAGACACTGATGCATATTCTAACAGAGAGTTGCAGTATGGTTCTTATACTTTTACAGGCATCCGCGCTGTTACTTATGCTTATTCTGTGCGCTGTGTCCTGGATTTGACCAGAATTTCTTTGGAAACAAAGTATTTGCCAAAAAGAAAACTACAGACAGACTCTGTGACAAACTGTCCGGTTACGGTACCCTGCAGTGTTTTTACAGCACCAGTAACTGCCCGGGCGCTATAGGAAGCCAGTGCTGGCCGAACCACATATGGACAGGCGAAGGCGGTCAGTACAATCTGAATAGCGGCGGTTTTGGCGTTACAGGCGGCAATACTACCCACGCCTTTTCTGTGCGCTGTGTCCTGGATATGAATGCGTAAGCTCTACAAGAGAGAATCAAGCTTGCACAAAATCGAATAACGTCTTGGCAAGTAGAGATTAGGACGGGACATTTTCTGGTAATGCAATAAACATTAGCAAAAATGTGAAACTATTTATGTTGCAATGAGGCTTTGGTTTATCAGGTGATACATTAGTAAAACCTTGCAGATAATGTCATCTCTTGGAGATAGGATATAAACAAAATTTGTTACAGCAATAGTGAAAACAAATTTTTGCAAAATATTGGTGTTAAGCTAATATGCAGACAGACTCTGTGACAAATGGTCCGGTTACGGCACCCTGCAGTGCTACTATGGCGCAGGCAGCTGCCCGGGCTCCCGCGATGGCAACTGCTGGTCGAACCACATATGGTCAGGCAGTCCGAGAGGCGATGACACTTATAGTGTCTTTGCCCTAAACAATGGCGGTCTTACTATGGAAGGTGTCTGTGGTGGTAGCGGAGCCTGTCTTTATACCTCCTCCTTTACTGTGCGCTGTGTCCTGGATTTGGATATACACCTCATCCAAGCAATCATAACTGTTGTATTTGTAAATATGAACCTTGGTTATGGCACCCTGCAGTGCAGCACAGCCATAGGCAGCTGCCCGGGTTCTGCAAATAACAACTGCTACCCGCAGGGTGTATGGTCTTTTAAGCAGGTAAGTAGTACACATTCCTGGGTTCCGGAGCTATTAAGCGGCAGTCTTTATGAGTACAACGGCGAAGCGGGTCACGTTACCACGCAGGCTTTCGGTGTGCGCTGTGTCCTGGATTTGAACTTCAACAGAGTAAAAATGCCGGAGTTATTGTTATCCACCCCCAATAGCAAAACTGCAGACAAGCTCTGTGACCAGAATTCCGGTTACGGCACCCTGCGGTGCGAATGGTTTGGTGATAACTGCCCGGGGGCAAAGAATAACCGTTGTCACCCTTACCACATATGGTCAATCCCTGCCCAGGAGGAAGGTTATTACCATAACAGAAATTTGTCCGGGGGTCTTTTCAAAGAGCTTCTTTATACGGAGGCTGAGGCTTTTTCCGTGCGCTGTGTCCTGGATTTGGAATTTTTTCTAAAATACATTCATTGTTTTTTGAAAAATCTTTTTTGTACCATGCTTGCAGACAGACTCTGTGACGCCAATGCCGGTTACGGCACCCTGCAGTGTCTAAGAGTCATAGGCGACTGCCCGGGCGCCGCAGAAAGCAAATGCTACCCGTACCACGTATGGACGGGCGAAGGCGGTCAGTATGAGCTAGTCAACGGTGGTTTTGTTGTCACAGGCGGCAATCTTACCAACGCCTTTTCCGTGCGCTGTGTCCTGGATTTGGAATTTTAAAACCAATTAATAAATAATTAGCATGTTTAAAAATCCCGCATTAACAATAAATAAAAAGACACCTGCAGACAGCTCTGTGACGTATATGCCGGTTATGGTACCCTGCAGTGCTGGCGCGTTCTTGATGCTGGCGGCTGTCCCGGTACACCATATGGCCGCTGTGACCCGGAGCATATATGGTCTACACGTGCCGGAAGCAGCACTAGCCCTTACGACAGAGGGTTATATGAAGGCGCGTTTGATCATTCCAGCGACCACGTCGATACCTGGGCTTTTTCCGTGCGCTGTGTCCTGGATTTGGTTTTTTAAAACTAGTCAGCGAATAATTAGCGGGTTTAAAAATCCTGCATTAACAATAAATAAAAAGACACCTGCAGACAGCTCTGTGACAGAGACTCCGGTTACGGCACTCTGCATTGCAAGTATGTCAAAAGCTGCCCGGGCTCCTTGGATGGTCACTGCTATCCTAACCTTGTGTGGTCAGATGCTATGCCGGACAGCGGTTATTATGGCGCCTTTAGGTTACATACCGGTGTTTTTGGTATGACGGGTGTCTGCGATGGTGCCGGCAAATGCTCCTATACCCACACCTTTTCTGTGCGCTGTGTCCTGGATTTGGTTTTTCAATAATTATGCATAAATTAATTAAACTGTTATTTTTCTGTAATTTCACGTAATAAATATAAATTTAAACTAGCTCTTTAGGGCACATTTGAAGCAAAGTTATGAAAATAAATTTTGTTTTTAGTATAATAACTCTATAAAGAATTTTAAGGGGTTTATTTTATGAGCGAAAATGCCGTAAATATTACAAATGAGGGAACCATTACACAAATAATCGGACCGGTTATAGACGTTGAATTTAAAGATGGCACCCTGCCTGAAATATATGATGCGCTTGAAATAGAAACGGACGCCGGCAAAACAGTTGTAGAGGTGCAGCAGCTTTTAGGGCAAAATACGGTAAGAACCGTTGCTATGTCATCTACTGATGGTTTAAAACGCGGTATGAAGGTAAAAAATACAAACGAACCCATTAAAATGCCTGTCGGCAAGGAAATTTTAGGAAGAATCCTGAATGTACTCGGCGAACCTGTTGACAATATGGGTCCCGTAAATGCTGAAAATCATCTTCCAATCCACAGACCTTCACCTGAATTAACAGAACAGAACACAAAGGTTGAAATTCTTGAAACCGGGATTAAAGCAATTGACCTTTTAATGCCATATCAAAAAGGCGGAAAGATTGGTCTTTTTGGTGGTGCAGGGGTTGGAAAAACGGTTCTTATTATGGAATTAATTCACAATATCGCCCAGGAGCACAACGGGGTTTCCGTATTTGGCGGCGTAGGAGAAAGAACGCGTGAAGGGAACGATCTTTATAACGAAATGAAAGAATCCGGCGTTTTGGATAAGGTTGCACTTGTTTACGGACAGATGAATGAACCTCCGGGAGCCCGTATGAGAGTAGGGCTTTCAACATTGACCTGTGCCGAATATTTCAGAGACACAGCGCATCAGGATGTACTTTTATTTATTGATAACATTTTCAGGTTTGTTCAGGCAGGTTCCGAAGTTTCTGCGCTTTTAGGCAGAATGCCGTCAGCGGTTGGTTACCAACCTACTCTGGCACAGGAAGTAGGGGAGCTTCAGGAAAGAATTACATCCACAAAAGACGGTTCTATCACATCAGTACAAGCTGTATATGTCCCTGCAGATGACCTTACAGACCCCGCACCTGCTACAACATTTACCCACCTTGATGCAAGTACGGTATTATCCAGAAATATTGCATCATTAGGACTTTATCCTGCGTGTGACCCTTTGGAATCAAATTCCAGAGCGCTTGATCCAAATATCGTAGGGGAAGAACACTACAGTGTAGCTAAAAAAGTGCTTGAAATTTTACAAAAATATAAAGATTTGCAGGATATCATCGCAATTTTAGGTATGGATGAACTTTCAGAAGAAGATAAACTTACGGTAAACAGAGCCCGTAAAATCCAAAAATTCCTTTCCCAGCCTTTCTTTGTGGCAGAACAATTCTCCGGCACAAAAGGCAGATATGTAAAACTTGAAGATTCAATTAAAGGCTTCAGGGAAATAATTGAAGGCAAACACGATGATGTACCGGAACAGGCTTTTTATATGACAGGCACAATTGAAGATGTGCTTGAAAAGGCAAAAGAATGCGTTTGCTAAACTAAACTGCTATATCAGACCAAAAAACACATTATAAGCATAAAGATTGAGGCAAAATTTTGGCTAAGGATAAGATAAATTTAAAAATAATAACCCAGCAAAAGGTGGTATACGAAGGCAACGTGGATGCTTTTTACACAAGTGCTCTGGATGGTGCCATAGGAATTTTGCCAAACCATACCGATTTGATCTGCGGGCTAAAAGTTGGCGTAACGAAGGCTGTCGTTGAAAAAGAGCCCGTTTTCATCACTACCATGGGCGGCATTTTGCAATTTAAGGATAATACCGCAGTGATACTGACAGATTTGGCAGAACTTGGTAATGATATTGATGAAACCCGTGCAAAAGAAGCATATGAAAGAGCAAAAGCAAAGCTTGCAGCACACACTGAAAAAAATGAAATTTTAAGAGCCCAATTCGCCCTTGCAAAAGCTATTGCCCGCATCACTGCAGCAAGACAGGGAAGATAGCCTGTTTATGAAATTTAAGGCTATATGTGGGAAAATTTCAAACTCCGTTTTTCATATAGCAAAAGAATACTGGTATTTTACAGCTGTTTGTTTAATCTTTGCCGTTGGAATATTTTGCCGAGTTGAAATGCTTATGGTGCGCGAGCTATGGTTTGATGAAATGCAGCTTGCAATAAATTTTATAGACACACCCGCTCCGAAAGAAAATATTATTTTATGGGCATTTAAGCCGCTTCAATATTATCAGATTGCACCGCCGTTTTTTCTTTTGGGCGTAAAATTTGCAACCTTAATATTTGGGATAAATGAAATTTCATTAAGACTTATCCCCTTTATATCAGGCATTTTGTCTATATTTGTATTTTATAAACTATCTAAAATAACCTTGAATACAAAACCCGCAGTAATCTTTGCGAACCTTTTGTTTGCAATAAATTTCCCGCTGGTGCGCTATGCAAGTGAATTCAAACAATACAGCACAGATGTGCTTATTTTTATGCTTATTTTCATATGGATTTCAAAAATAAATCTGCAAAACCCCGGTTTTAAAACTATTTTAAAATACTCTGCAGTATTTACGGTTCTCTTTTTTATATCCCAGCCTTCAATTTTTCTTCTTTCCGGATTTATTTTATATGAAATTCTCTATCGTTTAAAATCTGAAAAATACGCAAACATCAAAGATTTAGCAAAAATAATTTCCATGGCCCTTATACCGCTTATTTTTGTTTTTATGTACAAATTCAGCCTTCCTGATGATTTATCCGGGTTTATGGATGCATACTGGACAAAAGAAGTGCCTGGATTTATTGCATATGACAGCATTTTGGAAATTCTGAAGGAAAACTGTTCTTTCTTTGCGCTTGGCGCCAGGTATATGATATTTTTTGCGCCGTTTGTTTTAGCCGGTTTTTTCATATTTTTATCTAAAAAAAGCAAATGGTCATTACTTTTTTCCTGCACCCTGTTTAGCATAATATGCGCAAGCATCCTTCACTTGTACCCTATGACATCGAGAATGATACTATTTCTTTTGCCATTTGCAATAATCTTTATTGCAGCCTGTTTTGATTTTAATCTTAAAAACAAAGAAATAGAAAAATTATTTTCGGCATCACTTATTTTTGCTACTCTTTTTATTGCGTTTCTTTTTCAGGCAAAAATACTTTGTAAAAACAGAATAAATAACATACTCGATTTAAACGGAAACAAAGAATTGATGCTCATTTTGAAAGACAATTTCAATACAGAAGAAGATGTTATAATCCTTCCTCTGTATTCAAAATCTTCATTTAAATATTATTCATATCTGTACAATTTTAATCCGCTAAATGTTTATGATGAAAAAGATATCCAAAAAGCAAGCTTAAAAGCCGGAAGCTGCATTTGGATTTACGTATCATTTAATGCAGGTAAAACCATGGAAAAGCTCAACCCTGAAATTTCAAAGCTTCTTAATAAGAACAGCAAAATTTATTATGAAATTTCATTATCAAGATGGGCTAGACTTTTAAAAATAAAACTTTTGTGATGCCAGGGATTTTTTTGCGTCACCAAACATTTAACAATTTAATAAGTGTCTCAAATGATTATCTGAAACATTCTGTTGCTACGCGTTTAAAGGTATCGTCTTTAGTGTACTCTTCCCAGTCTTTAAATTTACCTTTCATTTCAAAGTTGTAGCTTCCTTTTGTTTCGCCTTCAAATACATTAAATGAAGTCACCTCTAAATCTTTTACTTTTGTGCCGTTTAGAATACTTACATTTTGGTTTTTACCTATTGTTGTATCTTTCATAGGATGGATAATCATACTCTGCGGAGTTAAAACCTTGGAAGATGCTGCATTTGGCGTAGTCATCTGCTGAATTTTACTCTGTTCTTTTTGCATATTTTCTTTTCTTTTGGCTTCTTTCTTTGCAGTTACCCTTTTGTTATACATAGGTAAAAGCACCCCGAGGGTAAGAATTGAAAAACCAAGACTTGCAAGCTCACAAATACCTCTGTATTTTGTTGCCATCGCACTTTTTGCCACTTCATCAAAAGATTTAACCTTGACATTTTTAACCCAGTTGCCGAATTTCTTGAGTATAGAAGCATCCTGCGGCACTTCTTTCAAGTGGTTCAAAAGTTTTACACCTTTTGACTTTTCAAAGAAGGTAGCAGCAGCTTTTGCGGCGTAATCCCCAAGGAAATAAAGCCCTGAGAATGATGCCAAATCCCTTACAGTGCTTTCCCTGAGCTCGTTTGGATCTTCTGATGAAAGCATTCTGGATGCAAATGTTGCAGTCGCTATCCATCTGCACTGATCAACAGTCGGGAACATGCCCTTAAACTGGAACATCTCTAAAGAAGGTTTTTTCATCATGGATAAAAGCGCCAAACCAACCATCATAGCAGCACAGATAGGTTTATTTCTGTTTAATCTCTTCTGCTCTTCAGGTGTCAGTGTCCTGTTTTCTTTTTCAAAATCTTTATATATAGGCGCACCGGTCTTTTTGTATTTATGCCGCGTGATTGCTCTGTTTATATATTGCATAGACATTGCAAGCGGTATAACAACCGCAAGCCCCATCACGCTCTTTGTATTTACCATCTTCTTTGCAGCAGAAGCAAATCCGTCTAAATTATTTTTAACAGAAGCCGTGGCAAATTTTCTGCCTAAATCTACCTGATCACGCAATAAATCTGCAAGGTTTGAACCGAAATTCTTACCGGCATCTTTAAACCTTATTGTTTCAACAGCTTCAGTTTGCCCCGAAACTAATTTTAAGGCATCTTTTATAGCAGCTTTGGTCTGTTTTTTACCCATGGAAGGATTCAAAAGGGCATCTGTCAGAATATCTACAGCTTTTTTACCGTCTTCACTTGCAAGCTTTCCGGCATAATCAACCCATTCTTTACCTTTTAAACCTTCAAGTCCTTCAAGAGTTTGTTTTACAAAGTTTTGGGCTTCTGCTCTAACATCGCCGTTGCTTGAATTTATAGAATTTTGGTAAATATTTTTCAGGGTGTCAATAGTCTCGGAATTTGCCCAAGAAGGAGACATATCAACGCCTTTAAAGTCTTTCATAAAGTATGAATTCACAAGCTTTGCAGCCCCAAGTACAAAGAAACTGGGCATCAGGCAATTCACTGCAAGACCTGAAAACTCGCGTCTCAGTGTTTCAAAGCCGGCAGCAGGACCTGTGGTTTTAAAGTCTACAGCAGTTCTGGGTATATTTGTTGCAACAGTATCTGTCACAGCCACACTCAGCATGGGCTGTTCATTCAACGCCTTTAAAACATGTACAGCGCCATCTACAACACCTGTAAAACCAAGGGCAGAATTATTATACGCACCATTATTTGCAGCGCTATTTTTAGCACCAAAGGCGCTTCTTTTTTGTCCGAATGTTTTTTCTTCTAATTCTACTCTATTAATTGATAATGGTGTCATCCAAATTCCTGCTTTATAAAGTGTATAAACTACGGCAATTGCATCTATATTAAACCCGGTAAATATAAAAAATTGCTTCGGCTTTTGTAAATCAGATAATCTAACTGTTACGTACGTAATAATAATAAAAACAGGAGAATTTTTCAAGTTTAATGAAAAAATCTTTATGATTTCTTTATATGTTTTTAACACAATTTAAAATTGACGGTTTCATATTACCCAATCAGGTAATACTCAAATTAAAATTTTATTATATGCTACATAATAAGTCACCCCTATAGCGAGGAATATGAAAATTATGTCAACAACACAGACAGGATCAAGTCTCCTGTATGAACATTCAGGTCTCAAAAATATAGATTTGGACAAGCTTTCAACAAGGCATGTCGAACTTCTTGAGATTCAAAATAAGATGTTTTTCTACAGAAAAAGAACAAAAAACATGTTTTTAAAGGTTATCTATACTTTGACACTTTGTCTCATAAAAATTATAACCTTTTTTGAAATAAATAATATTTCATCATAAATTTCAGACTGTTTGATTTTATTTTACTGGAATTATCTGTTTATTGCCTTTTGGAATAGTGCGAAAGCGAAAATAATATGCTAAAATAAAATTGCTCTATGCGGGTTGTAATTTTGTTCCTACAGTTTTACAAAAAGGGAGAGCAAGCTCTTTTTAAAAAAGATAATTGAAGTATACCTTGAGCATTTGGTAATAAATTTACCGGCTTTTTAAAGGAAACGGATTTATCGAGGCGCTCACCCACCTTGCTGATTTGGCAGGGTAACAAAATTTACCTGTGTAGGGCTTTTTTAGTTTCTATTCTATCTGCCCATGGGAAGTGGAAAGTTGACAGTTTTTAAGAAAAATTCAAAAGATATTGGAACTATAAAAAATAAAATGCTCTCTGTCCTCAATAAAAACAGGAACAGCCTGCAATATATTAGCATTTTAATTTTAAAATGGCTATTTTAAAATGGTTTTCATTTTAGATATAACAAAATCCTTTGCACCTTTTTGACTTTCGAAAATTTCAGTTGAATCAGACGATGCTTTACTGTAGAAAGATGCATCCGAAAGGAGTTTTCTAATATGTCCTTCCAGCTCTTCCTGTGTTTTTACAACCTTTGCAGCATCAGAGCGGCTCAAAAGCCAGTATATATCTTTAAAATTTTTAACCGAAGGACCGGAAACCACAGGTTTTGAATAAATTGTCGCCTCAAGCGGATTATGTCCGCCGGTATTATTAAAACTTCCGCCTATAAATGCAATATCTGCCACGGAATACATTCTTGATAATTCGCCAAGCGTATCGAGCAAAATAACATCATTTTCACTGAAATCTTCCTTTTTGGAACGAAACCCGTATTTAAACCCTGTTTGCTTAATTAGATTTGAAACAGAATCTGTCCTTGTTAAATGTCTTGGAGCAATAATAAGTTTTAAATCTTTAAATTCTTTCTTTAGTGCACAAAATGTTTTTAAAACAATCTCATCTTCGCCCTTATGTGTACTTCCTGCAATCAGGATTTTTTCTTCTCCTTTTTTAAAATCAAGCGGGGTTGTATTTTTTTGAATATCAAATTTCAGATTCTTCATGACCTCGGTTTTTCCGGCCGGGGCACCGATTTTTATCATTTTTTCCATATCTTCCCTGCTTTGGGTGAAAATACCATCATAGCAATTAAATATGTGTTTAAAGAACCAGCCAAAGTATTTATATGTTTTAAATGAGTCATCTGAAATTCTGCCGTTTATTAAAAGGAGCGGAACATTATTTTTTTTGGCATAATATGCAAAGAAAGGCCAAAGTTCCGTTTCCGCCATTAAAATAATGTCCGGTTTTATCTTTTTAAAGAATAATTTATCGCACACAGGAAGGTCAAAAGGGAAATATGTGACAAAATCCGCAACACCGGCATATTTTTTCTTTGCAATATCCTGACCTGTTTTTGTGCCTGTTGTAATCAATATTTTATAATCCTTAAAAGTTTCCCTTGCAAGCTTTATAAGGTTTTCAAGCGCTATAACTTCACCTACAGACACCCCATGGAACATTATGGTTTTTTCTTTAAAATCTGCAGGAGTTTTAAAAAATCCTGATTTTGCAAAAAACCCTTCTGTTGACTTATTCATAAGCTTTCTTAACAAAAAATACAGTATGGTAAATATTAAAAACAAAAATGCGCTTAAAATCTCAAGTATTAAAAATATAAAATTCATAAAAAAATATCTCCGTTTTAAAATTATTGTATTTCAAGGCTTTTTGCATAGTTTAAGTAATCTTTCAATGCTTCCATCCAGTGGCGCATCGGAACACTATTTTGCAACACACTGCTTTTTGGTCTTCTTGCAATAAGTTTCTTACCCTCCGCAGAGTATGGCGTTTTTTGTGCATCTGCAGCTGGTTTTGGTGCTAAAACTGCACCCTGGGATGCAACATATTCTTCTGTTAAAACGGGGATAAGGTTTGGATGTAGATTTTCTATATTAAATATTTCTTTTGCAAAATTATACCAGGTTGTTTCACCCTCCCCTGAAATATGATAAGTGCCGTAGGGTTTGTTTAAAAGCTTTAAAATACCAAGAGCCAAATCCACAGTATATGTGGGACTTCCCTTTTGGTCGCACACTACCTTTAATTCCCTATCTTTATCCTGCCCGAGGTTTATCATTGTCTTTATGAAATTTTTACCGTTTATACCATAGAGCCAGCTTGTCCTTGCTATATAATATTTTTCGGCATTTTTTCTTACAGCTTCTTCACCTAAAAACTTTGAATGCCCGTATATACTTTCGGGGTTCGGAGCATCAGAAGGCAAATATGGTGTTTCTTTTGTACCGTCAAAAACATAATCTGTTGATATATGGATTAAAAGTGCACCTGTTTGTTTAGAGAGTTTTGCAAGGTTTTCAACAGCCCTGAAGTTAACTTCATACGCTTTTTCGGGTTCAATCTCGGCACCATCCACATTTGTATATGCTGCAAGGTTTACAATCATTTGCGGCATTACATTTTTAATAAAATTTTCAGTTTCCGTGAAATTTGTTATATCCAGATTTTCCCTTGTGCCCTGAACCACAAACATTCCGGCATCTTCAAATACAGGACATAAATCCTGCCCAAGCATTCCGTTTGCACCCGTTACCAAAACTTTCATTGTTTATCCTCTTTCTTTTATAAATTCTATAACGACAAAGCTTTTGAGGCAATATTAAAAGATTTTATTGAGTGCAATATTGTCTCAAAGCAAGATTAAGTACAAACGCCAAACATTACAAAAAAGGAGGTACACGCTTGTATACCTCCTTTTAATTATTCCAATCTTACTATTCTGCTTCGGTTTCTACAGCAGAGGTATCCGGATTTGTAGCTTCTTCGGTTTTGGTTTCAGTGCTTGTATCCACTGCAGCCGGGGACTTTTTGCCGCCTTTTACCTCGGGGCGGATACTTTCAAAGAGTGTTTTAATATCAAACCTTGCAGGAGCCTTTTTAACCTCTTTTACTTCTTTAACGCCTTTTTTTTGAAGTTCTTCATTTGCCGTAGTTTCTTCTTTTGCATTTTCTGCGGCAGTTTTTGCTTCTTCAGCAGCCGGTTTTGATACAGAAGTTTCGGCTTCATCTTCTGCCTTTTTTGTATCAGCTTCAATGTTTTGGGTGTTTACAGCAGGTGCAGGTTCAATATTTACATTTTGTAATGCTTCAAATGCTGCAGGAACCTCTGTCTTTGAAGTGCTTTCTGCAGGAGTAGTTTCTTTTATTTCTTCTTTTGCAACAGATGCATCAACATTTGCATTTTCAGCGGTTTCTTTAATTTCCTCCGCTTTTTCTTCGACGGTTGTTTTTATATTTTCTACAGCTTCATCTGCTGCTTTTACAACTTCTTTCTTTACATCGCTTGCAGGAGTCAAAACTTTTTGCTCAACAGTATCTTTTTGCACAGGCATAGTTATTACAGGCATTACAGTGCTTTTGGTGCTCTGGATTTCAACCTCTTTAACCTCTGCATCATCTGCCATAGCATATGTGCTTGCAAGGGTTATTGCAAATACAAAACCTAAAACCTTGATAAAACTTTTATTCATAAAACAAAATCTCCTCTTATAAAAAACATACTATAATTTTTATAAAAATCTCATGCGTTTTTTGACAATTGTTACAAACTTCATAATTTTGGGTATTGAATGCCATAATGTCCAAAAACTATACAACACAATACTTTAAGCCTGTTTTATCAAATTTTTTTGTGAGTAATTTTACTTTCTTGTAAAAGAGAATTTTAACACTTACAATGGAATCATAAAAAAGCACTCAGGATAGATGAATTTGCAAACGATTTTATTTTAGCTTTTTGCTGGATTTTACACTACTTTAATATAGGAGAAGAGCAAGTTATGTCTTTTAACATACCTAATACTTTTGTTGCCGGAACAAAGGCAAAAGCTGATGAAGTTAATGAAAACTTTACATCGGTACAAAATGAAATAAACAAAAATGCCCAAGCTGTCGCGAATATGAAAACAGATGTAGATTATATCAAAAATGATTTTATGGACGATATTGCAGCGGAGATTCAAATGTTTAGCCAGGCGCAAAAATCCAAATTTTCCGTAAATTCTGCTCACCTTGGAGCTGACGGGAAAAGTCCGGATATTTTGGATGATACAAATGAGGATGTTTTAGCTTTTAAAGTCGGTGGCGAATATCCTGTTTTGATTGCAACAAATGCCTACGGAGAATCTGAAACGTTTGAAAGCATCAGTCCGGTTAACCTTTCAGGGTACACAACTGGTTTATATAATATCTTTCTTACACTGAGCGGAACCGTAGAATTATATGAATCCACCCTGTATCGCTGTGCAAAGGCGCCTGCTAATCCTGTTATAGATGATGTTTGGCTTATGACACTTGAACCTTGGAGCTGCTATAAATATAACGGGGTATCATGGATAGAATACGAGGGAATTCCCTTAGGAAGCGTTGATATAATTTCAGGAACAATCTATGAAGTTATCAATACGGAATTCAACACCCAATATCTTGATGCAGATTGCTATTTTTTAACCCAAAGAGCAAGAGCTAATATATCCAAAAGGTACGAATCAAGCTGGTTTTCACTGGATCCTAAAACATCCCACACCATAAACCACAATTTAAATATTGCCCCGGAAAAATATTCCGTAAGGCTGCTTGCAAGGGTGAAAATGAGCGCCGGAAATTATGAAACGGGCGATATAATTGACACAACCTATTCAAATTTCATAGGAAACGTTGCAAACAGCGAGCTTGGCTGTATTTTAAAATGCGACGAAACAACCGTCACAATTGGAAGCGGTAATAGTGAATACCACTGTTACAATGATTTTGGCGGCAACGGATATTATGCGCTTAGGCGTGATAATGTCCAATACAAAATAATAATTACCCAGGATGTAAACTAGGTCCGATAGAAGTTTAGGGTCTCTAAGCCAACCTGCATATAAGCTTAAACCCGATATTTTATGAATTAAACTAAGGAGATAATTATGTTAAAGAAAAAAATATGCGATAAAGTACGCGAATTTTTAAGCACGATTTCACTTCCCGCGGTTATTTACGCTGAAAACCTTGTAGGAAAAGGTTTTGGTGATACAAAAAAAGAAATTGCAATAGATTTTATTCTGCAAAAACTTCCCTCTTTTCTTCTTCCATTCAAAGGTGTAATAAAAAAGCTGCTTTTGGACATACTGGATTTTGCTGTTGAGATGGCTGTAAAAAAACTCCATTCAATTCAGCAAAAACTTCCGGAAGTGCTTTAAAACACCCTTATGAATCCGGGGAGTAAATCCACAAATCCGGTTTATTCCCCCTTTTTTTATAAATGCCATACATCATCAAAAAAGGAAATATAAAATGAAAAGAATAATAATTCACTGGACTGCAGGAACCTATAAGCCAAACAGTGTGGAATTCGAACACTACCATTACTTAATAGATTACAATAAAGACTCCAAAGAAAAAGCGCAGGTGCGCTATGGAAAATTTAAACCCGAAGATAATCTCGATTGCACATCAGGAAACAGATATGCAGCACACACGGGCGGAGGAAACACAGGAAGCATAGGTATATCTATATGCGGAATGCTTGGCTACAGAGACACAAAGCACATAGGAAATTACCCCATAAAACCTGTTCAGATGGAAGTATGCTACGAACTTTGCGCAAAGCTTTGCAGAAGATACAATATCGAAATTTCAAAAGAAAACATAATGACACATTATGAATTCGGAAAGAAAAATCCATACACGACAAGCAGAGGCAAGCAGGATATCATATATCTTGCTTCAAACCCTTCACTTCCCGCAGGAAAAATAGGTGATTTTATAAGGAATAAAATCAAATGGTATTTTGAAAAATTAAATCTTAAAGATAAAGAAATCACCCAAAATGATTTGATGATTGCAAAAACTGCAAGCGTAGGAAAGGAAGATATGGTTATAATTCCATAAATTTCATAATCCTTTTTATTGTGTTCAATCTCTCTTTACTATCAGGCGATATTAATGTTTTAAAAACCTTATCGCCTCTTTTTTTATAAATACTTTTCTTGTGTGTGAATGCATCAAAGGTAAACTTTCCGTGATACTCTCCAAGTCCTGAATAGCCTATACCGCCAAAAGGAAGATTGTTGTTTGCCAAATGAAGCATAGTTTCATTTACACAGCCGCCGCCAAATGAAAAATTCTTTAAAAATTCAGATACAACATTTTCATCGTTTGAAAAAATATAAGCTGCAAGCGGCTTTTCAAAGGTTTTAAGCTTCTTTATTATATCAAATATATTTTCATACGTTAATATGGGTAAAACAGGACCAAATATTTCATTTTGCATCGCAAAAGAATCAAAAGATTTAATATCTAAAAGCGTTGGTGCAACATAAAGTCCGCACTCGTCAAATTCTCCGCCAAAGATTATATTTTCAGATTCTATTTCTATAATTTCTTTTAGCTTTGCAAATTGTCTTTCATTTATTATCCTGCCAAAATCTTTACTCTCCTGTGGAATCGGACCAAGAAATTCTTTTATTGAAGCCTTTAATTCTTCAATTAACTGTTCTTTAATATCCTGATGCACCAAAATATAATCAGGCGCAACACAGGTTTGTCCCGAGTTTATAAGTTTTCCAAAGATTATGCTTCTTGCTGCATTATGAATATTGCAGTTCTTATCAACAATTACAGGGCTCTTACCGCCAAGTTCAAGTGTCACCGGGGTTAAAAATTTGCAGGCAGCCTCCATTATTTTCTTCCCCGTCTGGGTGCTTCCTGTAAAGAAAATATGGTCATATCTTTTGTTTAAAAGGTCAAAATGCAGTACACTTATAGGATTTAGCACGTAAACATATTCTCTTGGGAATATGCTGTTTATCATCTCCATCAGGATTTTTGTTGTGTATGTTGTATCTGAAGATGGTTTCAAAATAACGGTGTTCCCTGCAGCAATTGCCCCAATCATAGGAATAATTGAAAGCTGAAAAGGATAATTAAAAGGAGAAATTATTAAAACGCATCCTTTGGGCTCATTTATAATAAGACTTTCCGCTCCGCCGCCTATTCCTCCAAGGTGCAGCGGGGTGCTTACCTTCTTTGTCTGCGCCCATTGTTTTGTATTTCTTATTGCAAGGTTTATATCCTCTAAAACAGGTAATATTTCTGTTGTATAAGCTTCAAATTCAGGCTTTCTTAAATCTTCATAAACCGCTCTTACTATTTTTTCTTTGTAGTTTACTATGGCAGATTTTAAAATTTTTAGTTTTTCAATACGAAAATCTACATCAAGTGTAGCGCCTGAATTAAAATATGTCCTCTGTTCATCTAATATTTCATCTAATTTAGCAACCATATAAAAATTTTAGATTATTACGGATATTTTTAAATTACCCAACATAACAACAAGGAGGACTACATTATAATTCTCCTCCGGCATATTTATTAAACAATCTTATCTGTACTGATGAAAAATTTTAGAGATAATTTTCCACTCACCGTCAATTTTTAAAAGCTGGAATAAATCAGAGTATGTATTCGTTTTGCCCTCTAAGCAGCAGTGAACGTTTGCAATTGTTTCTTCCAGGGTTATAACATCAAATCTTGCTTTTAGTTCAGGCTGTGCTCCTGTTTTATCGATAAAAGCAAACAAATTTTCAATAGAACCTTCAAGTAAAATGTCTCCCGCAAGACCGTGCATGATAGCATTTTTATGGCAAACAGGTTTTAAAATACCGGAGTCACCTTTAACCTGTGCTTCATAATATTTATTCATAACTTCTAAAATGTTTTCGTATTCTTGTCTTAAAGATTTTGTCATAAAGTTTCTCCTTTTATTTTTACTTGTATTATTATGTATATGTATTAATTCGTCAAGAATGCACTTTTTTGTGATATACTATATAAAAAGAAAGTATTAAGGGTAATCAATGGATTTAGAAAAAGCAAAAACGTTCCAATGTCCCATGGAACTTACAATGAATGTTATCGGCGGTAAATATAAGGCTGTTATTTTATGGCATTTAATAGATAACACATTAAGATATAATGAAATCCAAAAGTTTATTCCAAAAGCAACTCCAAAAATGTTAAGCCAGCAATTAAAAGAGCTTGAAGCAGACGGCATAATAAACAGAAAAATGTATCCTGTTGTGCCGCCAAAAACAGAGTATTCCCTGACAGAGCTTGGCAAATCTTTAATTCCGATTATTCAGGCACTGGAAAATTGGGGAGACGGGTATTTTAAATATTTAGGTTTACCAAACCCCTGCAATAAGTAAAGCCGGTATAAAAAGTGTCTTTTGGAATTTATGATAAATAAACCCTCAAAAAGCTATTAGTTCATTGAACATTTTAATTGAAAAACTGTCTGTCATTCCTGAAATAAAATCCACAATTGCCATTTTATAATCATTCGGGTTTTGAATATCATAAATTGTGTGGTTTATAAATTTCTTTGCATCTCTATATTCCCGCGTTGAGGCATTTGAATATTTTAGAAGCCATTCTTTAAAATGTTCACACAAAAGAGGATAAAATTTTTCATCAATTTCAAGTTTTTTAATGCACTCCATCGGCTTATTTTCATTATAGTATGATAATAAACGGTTAAAAATAGTGTTTATTATAAGACTTGCATAGTCTTCAAAAGTTTTAAGCCTGGGGTGGGAATAAATATTTTGGTAATTAAACCTTTTAATTGTCTTCATAATCTCAAAATACTCTTTTGAAAAACAAAGCCCTGTATCAGGGTTTGAATGTCTGCAGAGGTCTATTATAAAAAGATGAACAAGGCTTGTTGTGTTTATATCCTTCAATTTTTTGTGTCCGAATAAATCCTGGATAATCCCTTCAAGTTCTTCCTTTTGTTCTTCTTCTAAAATCTTTTTTGAAAGCGCATCTTCAATATCCCTGCCTAAATATGCAATTTTATCAGAAATTTTAACCACACATCCTTCATATGTATAGCTTTGGTACTGGTTTGCACTTTTAATGGTTTCTAAATCTATAAACTCATCTCTTGGCTTCAGTGCTGCTTCATCCACTTCTCCGCAATGGCATATAATCCCGTCCCGAACAGCATAAGACAGGTTTAAATTCCTTTCAAACCCTTCATAGTCAGGCATAGTTTCAATCTTGTCTATAAATCTTAAACTGTTTTTTTCATGCCAGAAATTTTTTGCCAAATTATGTTCACGCACGATTCTTGAAAGGATTTTTTCTCCTGTATGCCCAAATGGCGAATGTCCTAAATCATGTCCTACGGCTATTGCCCTTGTAAGCCAGGGGTTTAGCCCTAAAAATTCCGCAATGGTTTCTGCAACAGATGAAACGTGGTTTACATGTTCTATTCTTGTGCAGATATGGTCATTGTTTGTATTAAAAAACACCTGTGTTTTGTGTTTCAGTCTTCTGTATGCGTTTGAATATAAAATCCTGTGGTAATCTCTTTCATATGGATGTCTTATATCTTCATCCTTCCTGTAAAGGTCTTCAAGACGACTTGTTGCATTCTTATATTTTAAATGCCCCTTAAACATCCCTTCTTCGGCAAAGGTTTTTTCAAACATGTTTTTATGAATACTTTGTGCCATTATGACTTATTTTCCTCTTTATACCATTCAACATTTCTTGTTGCATACATTACAATAATTATCGTAATAAAAAGCCCGAGACTTCCTGCAAGGAGGGATAATTCTTCCAGGTTTACCGTTATATATAAATAAAGATAAATTAAAGCCAAAATCCCTGCAACAGCCAAAGGAAACTTCTTATCTTCTTTCTTTGTCAATACAAAATATGTATAAAAGCTTATAAGAGCAATTGTCATCACAGATGCAAGCAAATATGAAACCCCGAAATTAATAAATTCAGACATTGAAAGCAAAAGAAGATAAAATACAAGCATTGAGACCCCGATAAGACTATATTGAAAGGGATGTATGTGTTTATTTGTTTTATTTGTAATCTCATAGATAAAGAAAGCAAGAAAAGTTAATGCTATAAATAAAAAGCCATATTTCACACACCTTTCTGTCATTCTGTAATTATCAACGGTATTTATAAAATTCATTGTATATTTTGCATTCTCTTCATACTCTTCAATACCGTTTAAAGGAAGGGCGGATGCTGCCTCCGGCACAGACCAGAAAACCGTGTACCCTTCTTTGGAATTTATGTGCTCAACAGGTGAAAAATCGCCGGTAAATTCAGCCTCTGTCCAGTTTGTTTTAAGGTGTGTCTGATGAAATGTGCCTCCGGCAACAAAGGAAAGTTCTTCCGTTCCTCTTAATTCGTATTCTATTTCATATGGGATAACGGCTTCATCTTTAATATAGATATTGCACTGGTATGATGAGCAGTCTGCAAGTTCTTTATTGTTAAACCTTACTTTCGGCTTATTTATAAAACCTTTTCTGTCGCTCACCTTAAATGACAAGACAGCTTTTGTATTCTTTAAATTTTTATTTTTAAATTCACCTTTTTGTTTTATTTTTGCTGTATATACGGGAATTTTATAAATACTTTTTTGTTTAAATTCGCCTTTTACATCAACATTTGTGTCAATACTGTCTGCATATAGATATTTTGTTACAGTGCCCTCGTCTTTTGTTTCAACTGCGTATTTTTTGCCTTTTGAAGCGGTTTGAAAAGCACTTTTTTCTTTTTGTTCGTATATCAGTTTCGGCAGCTCAATTACCTGTGCCTTCCCCCAGGTTTTGGATATATCCGATGCAACTTTTTCTTTAAATCTTTCTCTTTCTGAAATCACCCCGCCGATACAGGCAAGAAGAATAGAAAGTATGATTAAAAACCCGACAATCATTCCAATTTTTGCCATAACATTTTTTTGCATCAGATAATATCCTCATTTAAATTTAAAGTGTCTGACTATTCTAACATAAACCCTTTATTCTTTAAAATACGGTAAATATGTGAAAAAACACGCGAATATTTGTTAAATTCGCGTGTTTTTGTCTTTTAAAAAATGAGCTGCAATCTTTTAATTCTATTCTTCATATTTTCTATGCCAAATGTCGGCATATTCTTTAGTTTCGCCGTTTTGTTTAAAGGTGGCGCCTTGTTGTGTCATAAGCTGGTTATGTTGTCCGTCAAAATCATCATTCATTGTGGTTTCATCTGTTTTTGCAAGGTTAATTTCAGTAATTCCCAAATCAAGCAGAGATTGCGCTTCTGAATTGTATCCGCCTGCTTTCATTTTGAAACCAAAATTCTCTTCAAGGTATTTGATATCGTTTTCATCAATCACCATATCATCTTCGCCGTTTATAACACCTGCTTTCAGGGCAAAACTTTTCAGTGCTTCAAAGCCGTCTTTATAGCCATCCTTTTTGCCATCGCCGTCAATGTCCGTGTTATCACCAAAGCATTCAGAGCCATCTTCACCCGAGATGCCGTCGCCATCGCTATCGAAGACAAGAACACCATCTGCGGAATCATTTATTTTATCTACAATACCATCGCCGTCAATATCAAAATCTACTATGGCATCAGAAGTTTTAACACCATCGCCGTTTAAATCAAAAGACAACGGGGAGCAGGTGCTATAGCATCCGTTGAAGCTTCCGGCGCTTCCGCAATCATTCAGGTAGTAAATCTTTTCACCGCCGCAATCACCGGTTTTCTGAAGACCGTTTAAATAACCGTTGCCGGATTCTATGATATCATAACCACCGTTGCATCCATATGTTCTTGCAAGCGAAGTTCCGTTTGTTCCGTCAGGGCTCATTTCATAAATATGATATTTGCCATCTTCCTTGCCTTTTGCAAAGATATACTTGGGGCTGCCATCCGGGTATTTTTCGTTCAGATTTATATTGTTATCTTTAACAAGAGCCATCTCTTCGGCTGAAATACTGTTCATTACAGCCTGCACTACTTTCTGGGACATTTCAGTTTTTGATGCTTCGCTTGTTGCTATTGTGCTTTCAAGGTTTGTAACCTCAGCCTGTGCTGCATCATATTTTATTTTGGCACTATCCAGAACAAGGCTTTGTCCTGCCATTTTATTTTTAAGTGCACCAAGCTCTGTTGCAATACCCTTGGATTCCCCTGTAAGGCTTTCTATTAAACCTTGCAATTTTGAATCCGGCAATACGCCTTCAAGCTGCTTTTGAAGATACGCATTCCAATCGCCATCTTCTTGTTCATTATAGCTGCCCATTGCTTTATATATTGCATCCTGCTGGGCGGATTTTACACTGTCTTCAAGCCCTTCTGTTGCAGAATTTATAGCATTGCTTATTTCATCATATTTATTTTCTTTTTCTTTGTATTCTTTCTGCAGCTTATCGTACTCTTCCTGTTCTTTCAGATATGCAGCTTTTGCATCTTCAAGCTCTACTGTTTTTTCATCAAGCTGCTCCTTGGAAGCTTCAATTTCGGCATCAAGGCGTTCAATTTCGGCATTCAGTGCGTCAATATCTCCCACATCTCCGCCACCTGATGAGGCACTTGCAGCAGGTGCAGGAGTTTGTACGGGAGCATTTTGATTTGCATCCGTATTTTTTGTTTTATCTATTTCATCCAATGCTTCTGCAAGATTTGGATCCAGACTTGCTATAAATTCCATTTCACCTTTAGATAGTCCGGCAAATGCATCTGTTGCTGCAGTTTCACTTGCGCCCTCTTCAAAAAGCGCAACAATTTTATCTGCCTTAGCTTCACCGAATTTTTCTACAATAGTGGCTTTAACATCCTCGGTGAGTGGTGCTGCCTTGAATCCGTCAATTGTGCTCATTTTTTATCCTTTCAAACGCCTGCGGTCAGTTCTTTATACCATTATGTAATCGGCATTTAGCACACCAGTCTTTAGGTTTTGTAAAGGAATATGAAGCAATAATAAATCAGTTGTCAATAAAAAATGCGGCAAACCTCATAAAAAAGATTGCCGCATATGAAATTTTAGCTTGTGTTAATTAAAAAGCGTCTTTTAAAAAACGTGTGATTTATAGACCTGAGATGCTTTTAATTAAAAGTGTCTTTTGATTAAACCATCAAAGCCTCTGCCGTGACGTGCTTCATCTTTTGCCATCTCATGAACTGTATCATGAACTGCATCATAGCCAAGTTCTTTAGCAAGTTTTGCAAGCTGTAATTTGCCATCACATGCACCAAATTCAGCATCAGCTCTTAATTTTAAGTTTTCAAGAGTTGAAGGCGTTACAACTTCACCAAGCAATTCTGCAAATTTTGCAGCGTGTTCTGCTTCTTCAAATGCATATCTTTTATATGCTTCAGCAACTTCAGGATAGCCTTCCCTGTCAGCCTGACGGCTCATTGCAAGATACATACCAACTTCTGTGCATTCACCCATAAAGTTTGCTTTTAAGCCTTCAACTACTCTTGGATCCAAGCCTTTAGCAACGCCGATTTTGTGTTCATCAGCATATTGCTTGTTTGATTCATCCATTTTATTAAATGTTGTAGCGCCGCACAAAGGACATTTATCCGGCTGTTTGTCGCCTTCATAAGTATAACCGCATACTGTACATACAAATTTTGCCATTTTAATTCCTCACTTTCTATTTTTATTATTAGTCTTCCTGTATTTCAAACATATCTTTGCCAACTGAACATATCGGGCAAACATAATCTTCCGGCAGTTCGCTGAAAGGAATATTATCATGTTCAGCCGGGTCGTAAACATACATGCAAGCTGTGCATACGTATTTATCCATTTTGTTCTCCTTCTTTTTTATTTCTGCAATCTTTGCATTCCCCGTGGAATACTATTTCGTGTGTATCTATTTTAAACCCCGATACCATTTCAGCCTTTTTTACAAGATTTGGCGAAATATCAGAGGGCAAATCAAAAATTCTTCTGCATTTTTTGCAAAAAAAGTGATAGTGCAGATGGGTATTATGGTCATAATGACTGGAATCTTCAAGTCCGTCAATTTTTTTAATCTCCCCTGTTTTAGCCATTTTGTTTAAATTTCTGTATACGGTTGCAAGCCCAATGCCTGAATTTTCTTCTTCAAGCTTTTTGTAGATATACTCGGCACTTGGGTGCACTACATTATTTTGCAGGGTTTCAAGTATTTTTTTTCTTTGTCTTGAAAAATTCATTTAAAAAACCTTCCGTCTACTCCACAAAAATGATAATAATTATTATTTTAGATATATTTTTATTTCTTGTCAAGGTTTAATAGAAAATTTAAATTTAGACCTTTTAAAAAAATATTATTATAATTATTTATATGCCTATAGATTTTGAAGCAGATAATATTTACAATTACATCGCCACATTTCAAAGACTTGAAGACATTTTGCCGTACAAGCAGTATTCAAGCGGCGCAAAGACAGAAGACAACACGATATATTCAGATAAATCACCGGCGAATACAAATCCTGTACTTCTTTTAGAATATGATATTTTAAATAACGACGGTTTCGGGCTAAAAAGGGGTTTCTATGAAATACGTCCGGATTCTGATTATACATATCTAATGTTTATACAGGCAGGGGATATCAAGGCAAAAATTCCCGTAATTTCCCATGAGCTTATTTCAAAATACGGCAATGACTATGAATGGCAGGATAAGAAAAGCAAAAAAGATGCACCAAATTCAAATCCTGTAAGGCTTTCAGATACAAATAATATTGTTTCACCAAAAAAGATTACCCCGGTTTTAACAGACAAGGAAAAAAAGAAAAGAGACAGAAAATACAAAAAAGGAATAGACCCTGTTGAGCACATCCACAGTACGGTAAAAATGGAATACGATAAGGAAATATCAAGTTATATAATAATTTGGGAAAAATATAATACAAGAATAACGGGTCAGCTTAAATTGGATTAACGGAGTAAAAATAGCAAAAATGCTGTATGAAAGCACATTAAAAGTACGATAAACACTTAATTTTTAAAGGAATTATACATTAAAAGGATGATTTTCTTCATATTAAGTTATGTTAACTTCAATATGTTACATAATCACATGTTAGATAGATAGAGATTTTAAAGAGGATAAACAGATGGAAAAGATTTCCCCGCTTAGGGCGAGCTTAAAAGCGTTTGAACAATTTAAAGCGCAAAGAATTCAAAAAAGACAGGAAAACCCGAATACAAATGCCACAAACCCTTTCGGTTTAACATTCAAGGGTGTTACACTAACAGCAGACGTTTTTACGCCTGAAACTCCAAAAGAAAATCCTGCAACTACAAACAAATTCAATGAAGCATTCCAAAAAGCCGGAAAGCTTGCTTCAAGTGCTTGGGTTTCTACTTTAAACAGAATCGGTTCCATAAAACAATCAATGATTTCATTCGGCAACAGAATGAAAGAAAATGCTATAAACACCTGGGATAAGCTAAATAAGACAGAAATCAGCTTTACAGGTCTTTTTAAAGATTCAGTATCCAATCTTCAAAAACGCCCTGTAAATGAGCTTGAAGAAATGTTTAAAGACGAACTTGCAACTGTATAAGGGGAAGGGAAATTTATTATGTCATTAAAAAAAGTAAGTAATATAATCGAAGCTCTTGGAAGGCACGAAGATAACGATGCTATACGTGTATTAACAGACCTTGGCACAAACCATAATTCTGATGAAGTGCGCGAAATGACAGCTCGTGCATTAATTAAAAGAAATTCAAGAGAATCTTTGGAAGTGGTTATTAAAAATAAGGGAAAGGGCATAAACGACCTTTCTGCAAGAGTTGCAATGACTGCTATTAATGAACTTCTTGCACTTAAAGAAAAAGAAAGAGCAATAGAAATTTTAGAAGAAACCTTAAATTCCGAAACGGAACAGGAAGTGCAGGATACCGCACGCTCCGTTAAGGCTTTAATGTCCTTCAGTTCATAAATATTGGTTTTTAACGGAAATAATTTCTTTTGTTCCGGTTAATATAATGTAAAAATATTCCCGCAGTTTCTTTTTGAAGCGGGAATATTTTTTTGTTATCATTATCCATATCCAAAAAAAGAGGAAGTTTTTTATGAAAAAGATAATATTTTTGCTGTGCTTTTGTTTTTTGTTTTCACCCGCTTTTTCAATGCAAGATAATGATGTAAAAAATGAAGTAAAGCGTGTAAAGCTTGAAGCAAAGCAAAAAGTAGAGCAGATTAAGACTGAAGCCAAACTTGCAAAATTAAAAGCAAAAGAAGACGCTAAACAGGCAAAAATTGATGCTAAAAATGCCCGGATAACTGCTGCTGCAGAGGCAAAAATGGCAGAAAAAGAGGCTGAATTTAATGAAAAACTTGAAGATATAAAAACAAAAAATAATGCAAAAAAGGCAAAGATAACCGAAATTGCAAAAACAAAGATAGATAAAATAAATACTGATGCAAATGCAAAGCTTGCAAAATTAGAAGAGCAAAATAATGCTGCAATTGCAGCATTAAGGGCTAAATACGAGAGCAAAAAGCCAACTGAAACAGTAAAAGCAAAAAAGATTGAAACAAAGACAGAACCTAAAGACAGCAATAAAGAAAAAAATAAAAATAATGCAGATACAGACTCTGAAATCCTTCCTGTAAACGAACTAAAGCCAAGAGTTATGGAAAAAAAGCCTGTTATTAATTCAGGTGCTAATTTTGAAACAAAGAAAACAGAGATTATGAATGAATTAAATCTCACAGAAAAGCAGCGTATATCAGCAGAGAAGATTTATAATAAAAACAGAGACGAAATTGCCGCTATAAATATTGAAATGGAAAACGCCCAAAAAGAACTTATGACAATAAAAAAGGCGGATTTAGACACAAAAACCAAAGAAAGACATATTTCCACCATCCAGACAAAGCTTGGCGATATGTATCAAACCAGAGACAGTGTGCATAATGCTGCTATGAAAAAGTTTGATAATATTTTGGATGACGAGCAGAAAGAAATCTGGTTAAATCTTAAGATAAAAGGGGCAAGACTTTTCCCGGATATTGAAGGGATAAAGTAGGCTTTATACAGGGTGTTTGCTGTATAATATTTGGCTAAGCTTTATTTTAGGAATTTTTTCACCTTGTCAATTTCATTTCTTATTTGCAGCAATGAAGACATGATCTAAAATGCACAAAAGAAAAAAGTATTTTTGAATATTTTTAAAAACTGAGAAAATTTTGAATATTCTATAAAATGTGAGAATTTTGTAAAAATAAATGAAAACCCTTTAAATAAAAATAATCCCGTTCCCAAAAAGCAATAAGGAACAGGATTTAAAACCTATCCGCGAGAGGATTCGAACCTCCGACATTCACCTTAGGAGGGTGACGTTCTATCCTGCTGAACTACGCGGACATGGTTGATATTATCAAGTTTTCAGTTTTGCAGTTTTTGAGGTTTTTGATTTGCGACTAATTTTCGACGAGTAAACTCATCAAGTCCTGCTGAACTACGCGGACTCGTTACATTATCATGTCTTTTGTATTCGGCAGTCTAGAACGTCACAAGGTGACATATTCTTTTTGACAAGCTTAACGCTTATCAAGTCCTGCACAAACTACAAAGGACACACTTAAATATTCAATTTTCAATCTTCTTGCAGTTGAATACTGCAAGGTGTACAAGAATTATACCAACTCTAAACTTTTAAATCAATCGGAATAATATAAAACTGTTCAATATAAAAACCCGTTTTCCGTTGTAATATCAACAATTATGAATATAAAATCAATGAGCCCGTGCAAAATAGAGGGTATCACAGAAACCGGCACAGAAAAAATCTTCACCCCGGGTGATTTTTTAAATAAGACCACCGTTCTTTATTTTTATCCAAACGATGGCACCCCCGGCTGCACAATTCAGGCGGGAGATTTCAGGGATAATATGAAATATATAAAGCCGTATGCTGTAGTTGTGGGTGTAAACAGGGACTCAATCGAAAGCCACAAAAAATTTATGAAAAACGAAGAATTAAATTTTGTTCTGCTTTCAGATCCTGAAAAAAAGCTTATAGATTTTTTTGGCGTTTGGGGTGAAAAACCGGCTTACGGCATTGGTTTTATGGGAATAATCCGCTCCACCTTTATAATAAATAAAAATGGTGATGTACAAAAATCATGGCTTAATGTACAGGTGGAAGGACATGTGGATGAAATTCTGTCAGAGCTTAAAAGAGAAGAAAATTAAACCCCAAAACCAGGTTTTTAAAGGGGGCGCATTTCAATTATCTCGCCTGTTATGGCGTTAATTTTAAAATAATATTTAAGATTTTTATATAAAATCTGTCCATCCACAGTGCCGTTTTTCTTATCATAACGGGTCTTTTCAATGGATGCACCCGGCATAGTATCTTTTAAAATATCATTTACCTGTTTTGTGGAAAGTTTTACCATAGCCTTGTTTGGAGCAAGATTTGCACCATTATTTGCAGTGTCCTCGCCTGCTCCTTCCGGCTTTCCTGAAATAGCTCCGGTTTTTGGGTTTATAGTTAAATTGAATATTGTATTTTGATATGAAACTCTGCAAACACAAAGGGTTTCGCCGTTTCTTTCAATTTCATCTATACTTAAAACTTTAGCTTCGGGCAAATATTGTGCCAATACACTATTTACAGTTTCTTTCAAATTTTCCGTATTTTGTTCATCGGTTGAAAGAACTATCTGCACAGGCTCTTTAATTATGCCGGATGCAGCGTTTGCAAAGCTTGTCTGGATAGAAAATATTAAAATTAATACAATAAAAACGTACTTCATACTACTTTTTTTCCTTGGGTTCCGGTGTAAACATGGAATTCATTTGCCCTATTCCCCAAAGAGAAACACCGCAAAAAGCTGCCACCAGAATAAACTCAATTATAGAATTAATATTAATTTCCATCTTTGCTCCTTTTGGTTACACGTTTTTTAATTTTGAAATTTGTGATTCCTAAACTTTTAATTAAATTAGCAATAAAAAATACGCCAATTGCTATAAGTACATAATGTTTTATGGTGATGATATCGGAATGTATCAACCATACTGTGCCACCAGCCGTCGCTATCAACAAAGTTACCGGCTGACCTCTTATTGCAAGCAGGTTTTAAAATTCCTTTTTTGCATCAATTGCATCCTGCAATTCAATTATTTCTGTTGAAGTATCTTCCATGGGATTATTATATCACCTATTCTTCAATCACAGTGAGGTCTTTTAGGATGATTTGCTTTTTTGTGGAATCATAATCAATATCTATCATAGTTTGATTTAGCTTATCCATATTTGCATCCATAAGTTCTAACAAGGTCGAAGGCAAAATGACACCATAGCTTGTACCTATTTTTACCAGTTTCTTTTTCATAATCATTTATTATAAGCATATTTTTATAATAATTTTAGTTATTTATTCAAAATAAAAAAGTACCTTGCAAATATAACAGGCAAGGTACTATTGAAATATTTTTTAAAACCGTCTTTTAGAAATATTCCCTGAATATCTTCATAGAACAGTAATCCCCGCACATTGTGCAAGGTTTTTCTTCGGTAAAATCCATCCCGTTAAAACTCTCGGGGTCTAAGGCAAGGGCTCTTTGTCCTTCCCAGTCAAGGTCTTTTCTTGCAATAGACATTTTTTTATCCATCTCGATTGCTTTTTTATTTCCCCTTGCAACATCTGCCGCGTGAGCTGCTATTTTTGAAGCTATAATGCCTTCTCTTACCTGTTCCGGCGTCGGAAGTCCCAAATGTTCTGCGGGAGTTACATAGCAAAGGAAATCCGCCCCATGAAGTGCTGCGAGTGTACCGCCGATTGCAGATGTTATATGGTCATATCCCGGTGCAATATCTGTTACCAATGGTCCAAGCACATATAAGGGGGCATTATCTGTCAATTGTTTAATTGTCTGAATCATAGAAGGAATAAGGTTTAAAGGCACATGCCCCGGTCCTTCTACCATTGCCTGCACGCCTTTTTCCTTTGCCCTTTTTACAAGCTCGCCAAGGACAATTGTTTCAGCCACCTGGGCTCTGTCTCCGGCATCTGCTCCGCACCCGGGACGCAAACCGTCTCCCAAAGAAAGTACAACATCATATTTTTTCACAATGTCTAAAAGTTCATCATAGTATTCATATAAAGGGTTTTCCCTGCCCGTTGCCTTTATCCAGCATGCAAGCATAGCTCCGCCCCTTGATACTATTCCTGTCACTCTTTTTTGTTTTTCCAGTTGGTCAATTACAAACTTTGTAACCCCGCAGTGCACCGTAATGAAATCAACCCCGTCTTTGCACTGTTTTTCAATGTCTGAAAAAAGTTTTTCTTTGCTTAGTTTTGTAATATTTTTAAATTCATCAAGAGCTTCTTTTCCTGCCTGATACATAGGCACTGTACCAATAGGAAGCCTGGTTGAAGCAATGATTTGCGCCCTAACATCATCGATACCTTTTCCTGTTGATAAATCCATTAAAACATCAGCGCCGGTTTCTTCAATTATTTTCACCTTTTTAAGCTCTTCTTCAAGCCCGGAGCGTTCATTTGACGTTCCTATATTGGCATTAATTTTAACACTTAAGCCGGCACCAACACCTACAGGAATGGAATCTTTTCTTTGGTTGTTTTTCAAAATGACAATAGAGCCATCCTCTATGCCTTTTCTTACAAATTCAGGCTCTACGCCCTCATATTCAGCCACATATTTCATCTCTTCTGTTATAATTCCCTCCCGGGCAGATATAATCTGTGTTTTAACATTAGTTATCATATATTTATCCTTTCAAATTTTTAATTTTTAAAATTTCCTCATCATTAAGCTTGTGTATTTCGCCCAAAAATTTTGCTGCAAAATACGTTTTTGCATAGGCTTGTATACTCTCCAGCATATAAAACGTTTCTTTTAGCGTTTTTGCGCCTGCAACAAGCCCATGGTTTTCCATTAAAACTGCGTTGTTGCCAGCTTTGAAATGTTCACTTACCTCTTCTGCCAGTTCCATGGAGCTTGGAAGGGCATATTTTGCAGATGGAATGCCGCGTATTGCCTTATTGTCATTGACCATCGTATCACCAATCGCAGCACCGGCTTGCGCAGTGTCAAAATTAACGATAAATTCAGGCAAAATCGGCTCGTTTATTTCTTTCCGGCATACTGCAAAAGATGTTACATAAGGGCAGTGAATATGGATAATTGCCTCAATATCCGGTCTTTTTTGATAAATTTTTAAATGCATAAATTTTTCACTTGAAGGTTTTACCATATTTAAAGGTCTCCCCTCCATATCAAGGAATGCCAGGTCTGATACATTCATATCCCCAAGGCACACGCCTGAAGCTGAAATATAAAATCCTATGCCGCCTCTTTTTGAAATATTTCCGCTTGTTCCGGGCACCATCCTTGCATCATATGTTCGTTTTGCCCAATATAAAAGGTTTTCTTCAATGCTTTCTGACATTTTTCTCTCTAAAAAAATATAGTGTAATAATTAAATTACACTATATTCTATCATAAAAAAACTTTTGCTATTTTTCATTATTTTATTGTAATAAATCTATATTCCAGGCTTTTTTATTGAAAACCGTATTATTCCAATTGTTATTTGTCCAATTATTATTCGCCCAATTGTCATTTGCAGTATTATCTGCCGCATTTGTGTTTTCAGCCTGTTTCTTTACTTCTTCAAGTTCTTTTGTTCTTGCATCCAGTGCGGCTTGAGTGGTGGTTTTCATTGCCTCAAGAGTTTTTATATTATTTTCAATTCTGTTTGTTTCACTGGTTAATCTGTTTATGTTATTTTCAATTAAAAGTGCCTGTCCATACGCCGTACCCGTTTTTTGCCTTGCATCTTGTATGTTATTTTTCACGGTAAAAAATTCTACCATAATAGTGCCTATTTCAGCATCAATGTTTGCAAGCTTTGCATTTAATTGTGCAATTTCTGCCATATTATTAACATTTTGTCCGTTTGTGAACAATTCGTTCTGTTTATTCCTTAATTCATTTTCAATCTTTTGTCTTTCTGTATTTTTTTCAATGATTTTCTCTTTGATATCTTCTAAAGCCTTTTGTTCATTTGCAAGCTTTGTTCTTGCTTCTTCAAATTCAGTCTTTTTATTGTTTAAATCTTCCTGTCTTTGAACAGCTGCAGCTTTCTTTTCTTCAAGGGCTGTTTTTTGTGCATTTATTGTATTGTCCAATCTTGTTATTTCAGCTTTTTGTGTGTTTATTCCTTCTTCAAGCCACTGTGCGGCAAAATTATTATTTCCCGTTACACCAAGCTGCTCAAAATACTCTGCATTCCAAACTTTCTGTTTTTTTGTATTTTGACGCACACCTATTGTATTTAAAATGTCTTCATTGTCTAAAAACTGATTTGCATTCCAGGTTTTGGTATTTGCAACCAAATTGTCATCCCAGAGTTGATTTATATTCCAATTATTTATATTACGCGTATTATTATTCCAAAGATCCTGTTCCCAAAAATCAGCATTATTCCATTGCGCTGCATAATTTGCCCACAAAATATTTGTATTTATAAAGTCGGTAGCATTCCATTTTAAATTTTGCCAGTTGTTGTTTAGTCCTTGTGCCATTTCTTCTCCTTGTTGTTAGTCTATAGGATATTTTATCGACAGATTTTAATTAAAACTTTACAAAATGTATCTAAATATTAAGAGAAATTTTTAACAGTCAATATTGTTTTTAAAATATGTCCGTGTTTAAATAGTTCTAGCGTCTTTAGAAATATTTTTATATTTTTAACGGCGACTTTATTAAAAGGATGTGAACCCTTCTGATACAGGAACAAAAGCACAAAAGTGCAAATAAAAATATAAATCTCGCCGTCCATGCAGGTTTTTGCTATGGTGTTAAAAGGGCGGTAGAAACCACAAAAAAATTAAAAGCCGAAAATCCGGATAAGGATATTTATGTTTTAGGTGAATTGATTCATAATTCACAGGTAATTAACGAGCTTAATGAACTTGGCATAAAAACCGTAGACAATCTTCCCGAAAGAGATGGTTCGGATAAAAGCGCTGTATGTATCATAAGAAGCCATGGTGCAAGTTTTGAAGTATTTGAAGATATTAAAAACAAAGGATATGAACTTGTTGATTTAACTTGTCCTGACGTAAAAAAAGTACAGGACAGGGCAATTGAATTATCAAAAGAAGATTATTTTGTAATAATTTTAGGCAAGGAAGAGCATCCTGAAGTTGTTGCAATTACTGCTTATGCAAGAAAATATGCAAAAAATAAAGACCGCATATTTGTAGCAAAAAGCGTTGAAGCCCTGAAAGAAATTGAGCCCGTCTTAAAAAAAGAGTCCAAGATAGGCATTGTAATTCAAACTACACAGAGAATTGAATATTTAAAAGAGGTGCTTGACTACCTTACGCCGATTTCAAAAGAATTGCGCATCATAAATACAATCTGCGCCTCTACATCTTTGAGGCAAAACGAAGCAAGACGACTTGCAAAAGAGTCAGATTTAATGATTGTTGCGGGGTCTAAAAAAAGCGCCAACACAACCCATCTGGCTGAAATTCTAGCACCCATTACAAAAACAATCCACATAGAAGACGACGCCGAACTTGATAATTATAAAACCTTAATTCATAATGCCCAAAATATAGGTATCACAGCCGGTGCATCCACGCCGGATTACATAATAAACAGGGTAATAGAAAAACTAAAGAGCATATAGACTCTAGTTTCCGGTGTTTCCGGGACAATCACAAAAAAAACAGATAACCAAAACACAGCAACTGCAAGAGCAGAATATAAACTTTAAGAACAAAAAATGACGGGCAAAATACCTACAAACAAATAAAAAATATAAAACGAAAGGATAAATAAAATGACCACAAAAGAACAAATCAGTGCAGAAGAATTCGAGCAAATGCTTCAGGATTCCTACACTTACAAATTAAACGTGGCAGACGTTGTAAAAGGCGTTGCCGTAAAGAAAGAAAAAGACGGATAT